>JAUSQI010000076.1 GCA_030652575.1 Stagnimonas sp.
GCGCTGGAGCTGTTGCCGCAGTCCTGGGCATCCATGGCCATCATCCCGTTGCAGATCAAGATGGTGCATGGCATCGGCAAGGCCTACGGGGTTCAGCTCGATCAGGGCCACATCAAGGAATTCATCGCCACCGCCGGGGTCGGCCTGACCTCGCAATATCTCGAACAGTTCGGCCGCAAGCTGCTGGGCGGACTGCTCGGCAAGGCGGCGGGTGGTCTGCTCGGCAATATCGGCGGCGCGGCCACCGGCATGGCCTTCTCGTTCGCGACCACCTATGCGCTGGGGCAGCTCGCCAAACGCTATTACGCCGGCGGACGAGCGATGAGCACGGCGCTGCTGAAAGACACTTTCCAGAACCTGCTCGGCCCGGCCAAACAGATGCAGGCGCAATACCTGCCGCAAATCCAGCATCAGGCGAGCACGCTCGACATGGGGCGCGTCATGGCCCTGGTGCGTGGAGTTCAAAAGTCATGACGAAGCGGCGAGTGGCATCGGAAAAGAACGGTTATCGCCCGCACTTGCGCTTGGCGCGGCGCACGTCCTTGGCGGGTGGGACGGTTCGATTGTTGACTGAATCATGTTAACGGGAGGACGGGAATGAAACGCGGCGTGTTCATCACCGGTACCGACACCGGTGTCGGCAAGACCCGGATTGGCGCGGCGCTCGCGCAGCTGCTGATCGGGCGTGGCCTGCGCGTGCGGCCACGCAAACCGGTGGAATCGGGCTGCCCAATCGGACCCGGCGGCTTGATGCCGCAGGACGCTGCCATGCTGCGTGAAGCGGCGGGTAGCCGCGAGCCACTCGGGCGCATCTGCCCCTACCGCCTGCGGGCACCGCTGTCTCCTGAACGCGCGGCGGAGCTGGAAGGAATGACGCTGGACCTCGGCCGGCTCCACGACGCCTGCCTCGCTGGCATCGGCGCCGAGGACTTCCTGCTGGTGGAGGGCGCAGGCGGGTTCTACTCACCCATCGCCAGCGGCGCACTCAACGCCGATCTCGCGGGCGGGCTGGGGCTGCCGGTGCTGATCGTTGCGGCCGACCGTCTGGGCACCTTGAACCACACCCTGCTGACCGTCGAGGCCGTGCGCATGCGCGGCTTGGCGCTTGCGGGACTGGTGCTCAACCAGCCAGCGCCGCAGACCGACTCTTTAATGGATAACGCGCAAGACCTGGCGCGCTGGCTGCACCGGCCCGTGCTGCGGCTGCCGCACGCAGCGGATTCCGGCTCGTCGGCGTGGCAACGCGAAGCCGTCGCTCTCGAATCCTTGGCGAACCACTGGAGCACTCCGTGAGGGAGCGCAATGAGCGGATGCCCGAAGCCGTCGCGCCCTCTGCCCGGATTGGGGAGGCGGTCGCGCGTCTGCGCGCGGGTGGATTGGTGGCTTTTCCGACCGAGACGGTTTACGGACTCGGTGCCGATGCGCGGAACGTCCTTGCGGTCTCGCAGATCTTCGCCGTCAAGGATCGACCCATCGAGCATCCGCTGATCGTGCATCTGGCCGATGCCTCGCAGCTCGGCGAATGGGCGCGGGACGTGCCCCGTATCGCCCGGCGGCTGGCGCGGACCTTCTGGCCGGGGCCGCTGACGATGATCTTGCCGCGCGCCAGGGGCGTGCCGGATGCGGTCACGGGCGGGCTGGATACGGTCGCGCTGCGCGTGCCCGACCATCCGCTGGCCCTGGCGCTGCTGCGCGCCTTCGGTGGCGGCATCGCGGCACCTTCGGCCAACCGCTACGGCAGGGTCAGTCCCACCACCGCCGCGCATGTTCGCGAGGAACTCGGAAACGCGGTGGACCTGGTGCTGGACGGCGGCCCCTGCGCCGTCGGCATCGAGTCCACGATTGTGGACCTGACCTCGCCCCGGGCCTGCATCCTGCGGCCGGGCGCAGTCACCAAGCGCGATCTGATGGGCGTTCTCGGCTCCGCCTTCTCGCCGATCCCCGGCAGGTCGCAGCGCGCTCCGGGCTGCGCCGCTTCGCACTACGCGCCGTCGGCGCGCGTGGTGGCGGTGTCGCCCGGGGAGGTCGCGCAAGTGATCGACGGCTGGTTGGGACGCGGGCGCCGGGTCGGCCTGCTCTCGACGCGGCGACCGGCGTCCCTGCCCAGTTCCGTGGTCTGGCTGCCGCTGGCCGAGGAGGACAGCGCGCAGGCCCGGCAGCTTTATGCCTGTCTGCGGCAGGCCGATCACCTGCACCTGGACGTGCTGGTCGCCGTGCTTCCGCCCGCCATCGGGATCGGACAGGCGCTGCGCGACCGCCTGCGGCGGGCTGCCGGCCGGGGCGGCGTGTCCGGCGAGGGGCGTCTTTCTGTAGCTGCGGAGTCTGACGATGGCCAATGAAACCCCATCACCTCAGCGCCTGGCGATGACCCGCCCGGACGATTGGCACGTCCACCTGCGCGATGGCGCGATGCTCTCGCTCACCGTGCGCGATACCGCGCGCCGCTTTGCGCGCGCCATCGTGATGCCCAACCTCGATCCGCCGGTGGTGACGACGGCGCAGGCCCTGCATTACCGGCAGCGGATCCTTGATGCCCTGCCCGCAGGGCTGCGCTTCGATCCCCTGATGACGCTGTATCTGACCGACCAAACGCCAGCGACCGAAATGGCCGCCGCCAAGGCCAGCGGCAGGGTGCATGGCGTGAAGTGGTATCCCGCCGGCGCGACCACCAACTCCGCGCGCGGCGTGACCGACATCCGCCGCTGCGAGGCCGTTCTGGCGGCGATGGAGGATCAAGACCTGCCGCTGCTCGTTCACGGCGAAGTCACCGACCCGGCGGTGGATGTCTTCGACCGCGAGCAAGTCTTCATCGAGCGCGAACTGGCGCCGCTGCTGGAGCGCCACCCGCAGCTGCGGGTGGTGCTGGAGCACATCACCACCCGCCAGGCCGTGGACTTCGTCACGCAGGCGCCGCCGCGCGTCGCCGCCACCATCACGGTGCATCACCTGCTGCTGAACCGTAACGCCTTGTTCACCGGCGGCTTGCGACCGCATCACTACTGCCTGCCCGTCCTCAAGCGCGAAGAACACCGCCGCGCGCTGCTGCGCGCCGCCACTGGCGGCAATCCGAAGTTCTTCCTTGGCACCGATAGCGCGCCCCATGCACGGCGGGACAAGGAATCCGCCTGCGGCTGTGCGGGCATCTATACCGCGCACGCCGCCATCGAGCTGTATGCGGAGGTCTTCGCGGCGGAGGCTGCGCTGGATCGGCTGCAGGCCTTCGCCTGTTTTCATGGCGCCGACTTCTACGGTCTGCCGCGCAATACCGAATCGCTCACGCTGGAACGAAAACCCTGGGCGGTGTCGCCACAGATCGGCGAGGGCGAGGACGCCCTCATCCCGCTGCGCGCCGGAGAATCGGTTGCGTGGCGAATAGCGTCCGAGCTGGAGCCCTCGCCCATCGGCCACGAGGATTGCGTCGCATGAACGTGCTGGACCCGGTGGTGCTGTTTTTCGTCCTCGGCGTGGCCGCCGGCCTGATGCGCTCGGACTTGCGGCTGCCGTCGGCGGTCTACGATTTCGTGACCATGCTGCTGCTGCTGGCCATCGGCCTCAAGGGCGGCGTCGAGCTGTCGCGCCAGCCGCTCGCCGTGCTGGCGCCGCAGATGCTGGCGGTGGTGGGCATGGGCCTGCTGCTGCCGCTGCTGGCCTACCCGGTGCTGCACTACGCCGGCCGGCTCGCACGCGCCGACGCGGCCTCCATCGCCGCGCATTACGGCTCGGTCAGCGTCGGCACTTATGCGGTGGTGGCCGCCTACCTGTCCGCGCGAGGGGTCGCGTTCGAGGAATACATGCCGGTATTTGTGGTGCTGCTGGAAATGCCGGCAATTGTGGTGGGCATCCTGCTGGCGCGCGGCTGGAATGCTCAGAATCACTGGGGAGAGCTGGGCCGCGAGATTTTTCTGGGCAAGGGCGTGGTGCTGCTCACTGGCGGACTCTTGATCGGCTGGGCGGCCGGTGCAGAGGGAGTGCAGCCCATCGGCGCCCTGTTCTTCGACTTGTTCAAGGGCATCCTTGCGCTGTTTCTGCTGGAAATGGGGCTGATCGCTGTCAGCCAGCTCGGCGATCTGCGGCGCTGCGGCCTGTTTCTGGCCGGGTTCGCCATCGTCTTCCCGCTGCTGTCGGCGCTGATCGGCGGCGGTCTCGGCTGGGCACTGGGCCTCTCGATGGGCGGCACGGTGGTGCTGGCGACGCTGGCCGCGAGCGCCTCCTACATCGCCGTGCCCGCCGCCATGCGCATGGCGGTGCCGCAGGCCAATCCCTCGCTGTCGCTGGCGGCGGCGCTGGGCGTGACCTTTCCGTTCAATATCCTGATTGGAATCCCCCTCTACCATGCGGCGGCGCGGCTGCTGTATCCGGACGGAGCCTGACATGCAGACCGAAACCCGAAAGCTGCTGACCGTGATCTGCGAAGCCTCGCTGGAGGCGCGGGTCATCGCGGATGTGGAGCGCCTGGGCGCGCGCGGTTACACCATCACCGAGGCGCGCGGAAAAGGCGGGCGCGGCGTGCGCGATGCGGGCTGGGACCGCAGCGCCAATGTTCGTATCGAAGTCGTGTGCGATGCACCCACCGCGAGCGCCATCGCCACCCATCTGCGCGACCACTACTACGAGCACTTCGCGATGATTCTTTTCGTGGCGGATGTGGAGGTGCTGCGGGCGGAGAAGTTCGGGCCGGGTGCAGGCCGTGGATTGCCGTGATCTGGCCTCCGGTGCCGTGAATCGGCGCCTCCGGCCTTGCTCGATTGGCGTTTGCGGAAGACAATATACCTGGCTGATTTTTAGAGGATTTTGGCATTGGACGGTAGCTCCTCCTACCGGGTGGCATGTTGACCGGCGCGGCGCACTTCCACCCTTCAGTTGAAACGGCCGCCTCCCCCGGTCGCGAGTGTTGGAGGAGTTTTTTGCGCGTCTGTGCGTTCTTGATCTGACCACGGGACCTGTTCTTGGCGAGGTGCCGGAGGGCGATTTCATATCCCTTGGCCTTAACGTTTACTTCAACCAATAAAAACCTGCCATGACCCAAAACTCCCGACGCCGCAAACAGCCCAGCATGGAAAACGAGGTGATTGTCGCCGTGATCGTGCTGTATCTGTTCATCGCCCTGACGATGATGACCGTGCATCACCTGCAGCCCAAGGGACAGGCGACGGTGACTTCTTCGACTTCCCCATCGCACGGCCATTTCTCCGAGCCGGTGCCGAAGGAGCCACCGGCTTTCTCCCCACCCACCACGACGCCCTGAGTCGCGCCGACGAGACCAGCCGCCATGATCCGCAATATCTGCCTGAACCACGATCAGATTCTCATCGCTCCCGGCCTGCCGTTGCCGGAGGACCCCGCGCCGTCCTTCGTCTGGCTGGACATTTCGCGCGCAACCGACGTGGAACTGGCCGAGATTCGTGGCCGGTATGGCATCAGTCCGCGCGGCGACGCGCCGGGTGTCCTGGAGGAAGGGGATTATCTGTATGTGCGGACCAAGCTGGCCGCTCCGCAGAACGGCAACGATCCTCGCTTTGAGCCGTTGACTTTCGTCATCGGAGAAACCGTGGTCGCCAGTTTCTCGAACGAGCCCTATGCGCCGTTCGAGCTGGCACTGCAACGCATGCAGCGACGGCCCAAACAGGTGCACGGGCCGCACGATGTGCTGCGCCGCCTGTTGCAATCGGCCAACGACGCCAGCACGCTGGCCGTGGAACGGGTGGCCGATGCCCTGTCCCAGCTGACCAGCCGCATCACCCAGCTTTCGACCGGCGTCAACGCGGCCGGGCAGGAACTCGGCGTCAGTGATCTGACTGAAACCATGCTCGAACTCAACGAGCGTGAGAACCTGCTGACCGATTTCATCGAGGCACAACTGACCTTGCACCGTGCCGTGCGCTACCTCTCCAGCGAGGTGGACCACAAGACCGAGCCGGATCTCCAGCAGCTGATCTACGAACTGCTGGAAGACGTGCGCGGCACCAAGGAACACGCCGCTTTCGAGCACGAAAAGGTGCGCTATCTCCAGAATGCGGTCACCAACATCCTCAACATCAAGCAGAACCAGATTGTGAAAGTGTTCACCATCATCACGGCGGTGTTCCTGCCGCCGACGCTGGTGGGCACGTTCTATGGCATGAACTTCTCGGTGATGCCGGAGCTGTCGTGGGAGCACGGGTTCACCTACTCGATGCTGCTGACTCTGGTGGCCGCCGTGCTGCCGCTGATCTATATCAAGCGCAAGGGCTGGTTGCGGTGATGACCACGGGCACCGGCTGGCTGGCGACCAAGTATCTGCTCACTGCGGCAGTGGTCGTCACGGTGTCCGAGGCGCCGCGCCGCAGTGACCGTCTCGGTGGCCTGCTGGCGGCATTGCCGCTGGTCACAGTGCTGGCGCTGATTTGGCTCCATGTGGAGCAGCAGCCGGTCGAGCGCATTGCCGATCACGCCCGCTTCACGTTCTGGTATGTGCTGCCAACCCTGCCGATGTTTCTCGCCTTTCCGCCACTGCTGCCGCGCCTAGGGTTCTGGCCATCGCTGCTCCTGTGTGCCGTCTTGACGATGGGCTGTTTTGGGCTGCTGGTCTTGTTAATGCGCCAGTTCGATCTTGAGTTGCTGCCCTGACCACCCCGGAAGCAAAACCCCCATGCTTCGCGACCCCTTGTCCATGTTCCGCGACTTCCTCAAACACGAATCGGCCGCTGGGCTGATCCTGATGGGGGTGGCTGCCGCCGGGCTGCTGGTGGCGAACTCGCCGCTTGCCTCGCATTACTTCGAGTTGCAGAAAGTCTCCGTCGCCGGCCTGAGCGTGCGCTACTGGATAAACGATGCGCTGATGGCCCTGTTTTTCCTGCTGGTGGGGCTGGAGATCAAGCGGGAGGTGCTCGACGGACAGCTGGCAAGCTGGAAGGATCGCGCCTTGCCGGGCGTCGCCGCCCTTGGCGGAATGGTGGCTCCAGCCCTGATCTACGTGTGGCTGAACCAGGGTGATCCGGTGGCCCTGCGCGGCTGGGCGGTGCCAATGGCCACTGACATCGCCTTCGCTCTCGGCGTTCTGGCCCTGCTGGGGTCGCGTGTGCCGCTGGCGCTCAAGGTGCTGCTGACAGCCATCGCGATCATCGATGATCTCGGGGCGGTGTTGGTGATCGCCCTGTTCTACACCGAGCAACTGGCGTTGCCCGCGCTGGCAGCTGCCGCAGCCGCGCTGTCAGGGCTGGTTGTCATGAACCGTATGGGCGTGCGCTCGCTGTGGCCCTATCTCGCAGGCGGAGTGCTGCTGTGGTTCTGCGTGCTGCAGTCAGGCGTGCACGCCACGCTGGCGGGCGTGGCGCTGGCCTTGACCATTCCCCTGCGGGGCAGCTGCGATCCGCAGGAGGCGGAAGCGCCCTTGCATCGTCTGGAACATGGCCTGCACCCCTGGGTGGCGTTTCTGGTGCTGCCGGTGTTCGGTTTCGCCAACGCCGGCGTGTCCTGGTCCGGAGTGAGTTTGGCCGAGTTGGTCGGGCCGGTGCCGCTGGGCATCGCCGCCGGTCTGCTGCTGGGCAAACCGCTGGGTATCTTCGGCTTCTCCTGGCTGGCGGCGCGGCTGGGCTTGGTGCAGTTGCCGCCGGAATTGCGTTGGACGCAGGTGCTGGGGTTGTCCTGCATCTGCGGCATCGGCTTCACCATGAGCCTGTTCATCGGCGCACTGGGATTCGCGGGGACGCCGGTGCTGGTCGAGCAAGCGAAGATGGGGGTATTGCTGGGATCGGCGCTGTCCGGAGTGACCGGCGTGGTGCTGCTGATGGCGTTCTCGCAACGGCGTTGAAGGAGAAATCATGGAGTTATCGGTCTGGCTGTATCTCGCGGCGGGTCTTGCCGTTCTGGTCGCTGGTGCCGAGCTGCTGGTGCGCGGGGCCTCGCGGCTGGCTCTGCGTTTTGGCATCTCGCCCCTGGTGATCGGCTTGACCGTGGTGGCTTTCGGCACCAGTTCCCCCGAACTGGCGGTGAGCGTGCAGTCCGGACTCGCCGGGCAGGCGGACATCGCCGTCGGCAATGTCGTCGGCAGCAACATCTTCAACGTGCTCGCCGTGCTGGGGCTGGCCGCCTTGATCGCGCCCTTGGTAGTCCACCAGCAACTGCTGCGTTTCGAGGTGCCGCTGTTAGTCGGCATCTCCGTGCTGGTTCTGGTGATGGCGCACGATGGCCGGATCGGCTTGTTCGACGGGCTGCTACTGGTTGGCGGGCTGATCGCGTACACCGTTTTCGTGGTCCGGCAGAGCCGGCGCGAGGCCGCGAGTGTGCAGACCGAGTATGCGAAGGAGTTCGGCGGTGCGGCATCAGGATGGTTCTCCCGCCTGCCAGTGCAGATCGCCAGTGTGTTGGCCGGCCTCGGCCTGCTGGTGCTCGGTGCGACCTGGTTGGTGGATAGCGCCGTGTCCATCGCCCGCGCATTGGAGATCAGCGAGGCGGTCATCGGCCTGACCATCGTGGCGGCAGGCACCAGTTTTCCGGAGCTGGCGACTTCGGTGGTCGCGGCGATGCGCGGGCAGCGCGACATCGCGGTTGGCAACGTGGTCGGCAGTAGCGTGTTCAACCTGCTGGGCATCCTCGGCATTGCCGCCCTGGTCACGCCGGGCGGACTCTCGGTGGCACCGACGCTGGTGCATTTCGACATTCCGGTGATGATCGCGGTGGCCTTCGCCTGCCTCCCCCTCTTCGCCACCGGACAGCGCATCGCGCGCTGGGAGGGAGCGCTGTTCCTGGGCTACTACGCCGTCTACGTGGCCTATCTGATCCTTGCAGCCACCCAGCACGATGCACTGCCTTTGCTCAGCGCCACCATGCTCGGCTTCGCGCTGCCGTTGACCGCAGTCACGCTGCTGGTGCTGTGGGCGCAGTCGCGCGTTCGATCAGGCTGAAAGCACTGGCTGGCGGCGAGGATCGCCGCCAGCAGCGGCAGAGATTCGGTTGTGGCTAACTTGGATCGGCCGCCGGGCGGTTGCGCACGTGTCGCCACGCCATCTGTGACACGGTGTCATAGCAGCTTTCAGCGATCTGCACAGATCAGCGGAGATAGGCTGTTGGCCTTCATTCGCCACCCAGGCTCCACGTCAGGCTGAGTTGGGACTGCCACACACTGATGTGCGTGTCGATGGTCTGGTCGGCGGAATCCTCGCCCACGTCGAAGCTCAGAAGTCCTCCCTGCAGCACCGTGGGCGTTGCGCTGCTGAAGGTATTGGACTCACGGATCGTGTTCTTGATCGCGTAGATCAGCGCCCACCCGAGTTCGAGTTGCGGCGAGAGCTTCCAGGACAGGCCGAGCGCTGCGTGCCGGTCAGTGATGGCCGGCGCAAAGACTTTCGGCAGGGTCTGATTGGGTACCAGCGGATTCCCGCCCCAACTGAACCCTGCGCGCCAGGTCAGCCGGTCATGCTCGCCCTGGTAACCGATCTTGTAGACATCGATCGTGTCCCAGCCGAAGCCCGGGCCACCGGGTGCGCCCAGGCAGGCGTCAAGATCAGGCGGACTTTGCTGATTGCGCGTGAACAGGCGTGGCACGAAGCAGTTATCGGTGAAGCGCTGCGGCTCGACCTGATTGGCCAGGGGTTGGATATCGCCGTACCGCACCTGCTCGTAGTCCAGAAACAGGCGATGCCCGTCGATCACATGGAACTGGACGCCGAGGTTGAGCACCGGCGCGAAGTCCAGCGAGCCGCCGATGATGGCACCGCGGTACTTGTCGAAATTGGTCTGGTACAGACGCGTCTGATAGGCCGCTCCGATTCCGATTCCATAGCCGGGTTCCCACAGAATGCCGATCCGCGCACCGCCTCCGTAGGAGTAGTCGAAGCCGCGGTTGGTCGTTTGCTGCGGAAAATTGGAGAACGCCGCGAACGCTCCGAGCCCCCGCACTTCGATCCGCTGCGCGGCGAACACCGGTGCGAGTCCGACCGACAGGTTCGGGATGATGCGATACGCCCAGTGTGCAGACACGAGGACCTGGGTGAGGTCCACGCCGAGCGTCGTGCCGCTACGACCACAGAGCCCCGAAATATCGGAGAGGGCCGACAACGGTTGCCCGCCGCCGAAATCGCCGTCGCAGCGCGCGGCGAGCACCGGCACGCCGCGCGCCAAGGTGGCCGATCCTCCTTCCGAAAGCGCCTTCAATCCCGACGCTGAAACGCCCCAGCCGACGGCCGTCCGGTCGTCCAGGCGCCAGTTGCGAGCCAAAGAAGGGATGGGGAAGACACCCGTGACGGACGTGTTGCGTCCCGGCTTCAAGTCCAGCAGGCCGAAGGGTGCGTTTTCGCCGAGCGGTCCGGCCTGGTAGCCGCCTTCAGGAATGGCGATGCCGAGTTCGGCGGTGCGGGTGTTGCCCAACCAGGCGCCCGCCGCTGGATTGCGCAGAGTGGCCGAGGCGTCTGTCGCCAGCGCCGTGCCTGCGCCTGCCATCCCCAGTTGCACCGCGCCGGTACCGGGAGCGTTCATGCCATTGGATGCTGCGGCATCGCATGCAAGCCAGAGCAAGACCCAGCCAACCACCCCCCCGAGCGTCGCGGCGAGTCGTGGCGGCGGGGGGCGGTCATGCGCCCGGTCCCACCATACGCTCGGCCGCGTCCATGGACTCGATGAGCGAGCGCAGCGTGCCTTGCAAAGAGCGCTTCTCGGCCGCGCTCAGACTGCCGAACGCGGTTTTCACAATCGGCTGGAATCGTACTGCGAAGCTCCGTACCAGCTTGTGTCCCGCTGCCGTCGCGACGATGCGGCGGCGGCGCGCATCGCGCGCGTCCTGGCCGATCCGAATCAGCTTCTCGGTGGTCAGCACGTTCAGGATGCGCGTCATGTTCGCGTGGTTCTGCCCGACCTGCTCGCACAAGGTCGAAGGCGTCGTGCCTTCGTCGCCACTGGCCAAGACCACGATGAGCGTGTGGTAGGAACTTTCGGTCAGCCCGGTCGGGCGCAGGACCGGATCGATGAACGCGGTGATACCGAGGCTGGCAACGCGGATCAGCCGCATCAGTGTCACGTCCTCGATCGAAAACTCGGGAACGCCGTCGCGCCAGCGCTTGGCGCTGGCATCGACGGCGAGCAGTCGATCCTTGGTCTTCATATCCGTGATGGTGATGTTACATCAATGTAACAGTTGTCGCAGTGAGCCGGCACGTAGCTGATCGGGCGCATCTTGGGGCCTCAGCCTCCCGCCGATTCCGAGTCGAACCACGCTCGGCCTTCCCTGTGGAGCAACACCTGGTCTGGACTGACCACCCAATCAACGGCAATTTGCTGATCTGCGGCTTACTCTTGGCGGCGCTTGCGGCTGCGTTCCAACAAATCCGAACCCTCGCTGCGGACAATCTCGCCGACCTGGTGATAGCGCAGCACGGACTTCACTTGTCGGTGCCCGGTCATTTCCATCGTTTGAGCGAGCGGCACATGGCTCAACCCGGCTTCGGTCACAAATCCCCGTCGCAGACTGTGCCCGGCGAAGTCGCCCTCGAGTCCGGCCGCCGCCGCTCGCCGCTGCACGATGGCGCTGACCGCGTGCGGTGATAGGGCTTTGCCGAGCGTGGGGCCCCACACGCGCCGGAAGATCGGTCCTTCCGCGATGTTTGCGGCCTTGAGCCAAGTCCGGAGCGCCACCGCCGCTTCTCCCTTAATGGGCTTGGGCGCGTCGTCGCCGGTTTTTGACTGCCGCATGCGAAACAGCCCGTGGGCGTCGTCGAGCCATTCGATATCGGCGACCTGCGCCAGGGCGATCTCGGAGCGGCGCCGGCCGCCACTGGTCCATCCGAACAGCAACAGCGCCCGATCCCGCAGCCCCTCGAGCGAGTCGTCGCAGGTGGCGAGCATGGCATCGAGCTGCTCCTGGATCGCGGCGGTCTTGGTCTGGGGCGCTTCGCCCATTTCGCGGGCGAGCTTGCGGCAGCTCGACAGCAGCCTTCGGATGGCTGGATCTTGGGTGGGGCTCGTATCGCCGTGCTCGCGGTGCGCCCACGACAGGACCGCGAGGCGGTGATCGATCGTCGCCATCTTCAGACGTCCGGGCCGGGCTTTGAAGCCGCCTTGCATCAGCGCCTCGTCCACGGCCTGCGGCATCGTCCAGTTCACGGTGATGGTCGTACGGCCAGACCCCTGGGCCACGCGCTCGGGCTCACCGAAGTGATCGACGACGAACTGCTGCACCCAGGCCACGCTCACGGGTAGGGACAGGGCGGTGCCGAAGCGCAGCTCGGCCCAGGCACAGAGATACCGGAGGGCGCTTTGGTAGGAGATTACGGTGGCCGCTGGGGTAGCTGTTTTCTTTAAATAAATGACTTAACCATCTTGAAATAAAAGCCTTTACTATCTATGGCTGCCTGTATCCGGAGGCATTTAAGATGGTTACTCCCAGACGCAAACCGCGTCCCGGCGAATATATACCTGCCATCCCGACCCCGAGTTTCAGCTCGGAGGGCGTCCGCTCACGCTTTTGGGGAAGGAATGTTGCTGCCGATTGAAAGCTGACCAGAAAACCGAGGTTCTGCCGACTGAAAATTGACCAGGGTGTTCTTCCATAGCCTGCCGGGTTTATCCCCTGCAGGAAGACGAGGTGCACACCATGGCGATTTACGCGAAAGTTCGGAGAATGCGGTTTCGGGAAGGCCTGTCGATCAGTGAGATCACACGCCGGACGAGTCTGTCGAGAAACACCGTCAAGAAGTGGCTGGCGGAGCCAGCCCGTAGTGAGATGGCCTACGAGCGCTCATCGGCACCGAGCAAGCTCGATGCGCACGCGGCTTGGTTTCGGCAGGCCCTGGAGACCGATGCGCGCCGACCCCGCAAGGAGCGACGCACAGCATTGCGGCTGTTTGCCCAGCTCAAGGATCAAGGCTACGTCGGTGGCTACAGCCAGGTTACCGCCTTCATCCGGTCCTGGCGGGCCGAGGCTGGCGCCGTCACTGCCCGATCAGCCTACGTGCCCCTGCGGTTTGATTGGGGCGAAGCCTTCCAGTTTGACTGGAGCG
>JAUSQI010000078.1 GCA_030652575.1 Stagnimonas sp.
TAGGGTGGGCAAAGCGAAGCGTGCCCACGTGGGTGTTGAACCATGTCTGCGTGGGCAAACGAAAAGATGTTTGCCCACCCTACCTCGCTCAAAGCCAATACGCAGCGAGTAGAGCGCGTTAGCGCGATTTACCGAACACAAGGAAAAACGGTAGGTTCACCTACCCTACCGCGCTAATGCATAGGCTAGCGCAGCGCGTTAGCGCGAATCTCCAATATCAACGTGGGCAGATAAGGCCTACCCATCCTCATTTAACCCCACGTCGCTTCAAGCGAAAATTACATAACAACCCATAAAAACTTATGAGAAACCAAGCAATTTGAATCAACATAGATGCTAGATTGAAATTAAAAATTAAGGAATAAAAAATTAATCCACAACCAAACATGTTTAGGATTTGATAAATACTTGAAGTAGCGCTAAGGCGCTTAGTCTGAACAAGCATGTAGCAAATTAATACACAAGAAGTTCCGGCAAGGCCGACAATATCAGAAAGACTTATGTTCACAAAAATTTTGCTGCCGTTAAAATTGCGAGAAAAAGCAAGCTGGCACCTTGCAATACGTAACCAGACATAATTATTGGACGTGTTTTTATCGCTGAAGTGATGTATGCGCTGGGCAAGACTTCTTGACCATCTACTCGCAAATCGAAGAAACCCAAGCCTTTTTCCACAAGAATAAGCTGCTGAAATAAACTTCTTATTTCTTTATCACACCACCAATTGAACCAAAATGTAAATCCAATTAATATTATGGGGACAAGAACAAAAAATAATTGAGGGTTATTAGGCCCTCCTTTTTCAGTTATGAAAGTTGCGAGCGTAAGCGATGCAGTAGTGCTGATAGGATTGATTTGGCCCAGCAACATCTCATAATGGCGAACCCATTGCTGTTTATTATCATAAAGAGCTTTCATAGCTTCAAAATTTTTATCAGATATCACAATTTTTTCTTCAGTCATTTAGTCTCCGTATGCGCTGTCGGAAGACGCTAAAAAATCCATCGCAAACCGCTGCAACACCCCACCCGCCTCATACACCGACACCTCTTCGTCGGAGTCGAGCCTGCAAGTCATCGGCACCTCAATCTTCTCGCCCGAGCGGCGAGTGATGACCAGCGTCAGCGTCGTCCGCGGCTTGCGCTCCCCAACCACATCGAACTCTTCAGTCCCATCAATCCCCAAGGTCAGCCGCGTGGTGCCGGGCTTGAACTCCAGCGGCAGCACGCCCATGCCGATGAGGTTGGTACGATCAACTACCCACATTCGAGAACCAAACTCCGGGCTTGCGTCTGTGGTGGAAGAACGACACCACCAGCACAGTCGATTCTGATGCGTGGTAGATGACCGAATAGGGAAACTTGCGGGTGACGACGTGGCGAAACTCCGCCTCGATGCGCGGGAACGCGAGCGGCATGCGCAACGCACGTGTGACCGCAGCCTCTGCCGCCCGGGCGAACTCGAAGCCAAGGCCGGGCGAGCGCTGTTCATACCAAGCCTGGGCCGCCAAAAAGCTCGTCCTGCGCTTCTGGCCGGATCAGCAGCTGAATCAAGCCGTGCCCTTGAAGAGGCGCTCACGCACCTGCTCCCAAGGCAGGCTGGATGAAGGATCGGCTTGGTGCGCCGCCAGCCGACGATGCAACTCAGCGCGCTGCTCGGCCGAGAGCGGCACATTGCCGCCAGTGTCTTCGGCGATGCTGTCCCAAATGTCTTCCACCAGCTCGATGCGCTCCGAGACGGGCAGAGACCGGAAATTGAGGGCGCTGTTGCTCATGGGGCGAGCATACCGCAGCAAGCAAGGCGGCTCACGCCGCCTTCGATGACTCCAAGAAATCCATCGCAAACCGCTGCAACACCCCGCCCGCCTCATACACCGACACTTCTTCGTCGGAGTCGAGTCGGCAGGTCATCGGCACCTCAATCTTCTCGCCCGAGCGCCGCGTAATCACCAGCGTCAAAGTCGTCCGCGGCTTGCGCTCGCCGACCACATCGAACTCTTCAGTCCCATCAATCCCCAAGGTCAGCCGCGTAGTGCCGGCCTTGAACTCCAGCGGCAGCACGCCCATGCCGATGAGGTTGGTGCGGTGGATGCGCTCGAAGCCTTCCGCCGCAATCGCCTCAACACCCGCCAGCCGCACGCCCTTCGCCGCCCAGTCGCGTGACGAGCCTTGCCCGTAATCGGCACCGGCGACGATGATGAGCGGCTGCTTGCGCGCCATGTAGGTTTCGATCGCCTCCCACATGCGCGTGACCTTGCCCTCGGGCTCGATGCGCGCGAGCGAACCCTTTTTTACCTTGCCGTCGACCACCACCATCTCGTTGACGAGCTGCGGGTTGGCGAAGGTGGCGCGCTGCGCGGTGAGATGGTCGCCGCGGTGGGTGGCGTAGCTGTTGAAGTCTTCTTCCGGCACGCCCATCTTGTGCAGGTATTCGCCCGCGGCCGAGTCCATCATGATGGCGTTGGAGGGGCTCAGGTGATCGGTGGTGATGTTGTCGGGCAGCACCGCGAGGGCGCGCATGCCCTTGAGCGTGCGGGCGGCCGACAGCGCGCCCTCCCAATACGGTGGGCGGCGGATGTAGGTGCTCATCTCGCGCCAGGCGTAGTTGGGGCTGATGGCTTCGCCGCTCGCCACGCTGGGCTTGAACATCTCGTCGTAGACGGCGCGGAACTGAGTGGGGTTGACGCTGGCTTTCACCACCGCGTCGATCTCGGCATCGGTGGGCCAGAGGTCTTTGAGCGTGACGGGCTTGCCGTTTTTATCGGTGCCGAGCACGTCCTTCTCGATATCGAAGCGCACGGTGCCGGCGATGGCGTAGGCGACCACCAGCGGCGGGCTGGCGAGAAAGGCCTGCTTGGCATACGGGTGGATGCGGCCATCGAAGTTGCGGTTGCCGCTGAGCACGGCGGTGGCGTAGAGGTCGCGGTCGATGATTTCCTTTTGGATCACCGGGTCGAGCGCGCCGCTCATGCCATTGCAGGTGGTGCAGGCGAAGGCGACGATGCCGAAGCCGAGGGCTTCGAGATCACCGAGCAGGTTGGCTTCTTTCAGGTAGGTCTCGACCACCTTGCTGCCGGGCGCGAGCGAGGACTTGACCCAGGGCTTGCGCGTGAGGCCCGCACGGTTGGCATTGCGCGCGAGCAAGCCGGCGGCGATGACGTTGCGCGGGTTGCTGGTGTTGGTGCAGCTGGTGATGGCGGCGATGATCACCGCGCCGTCGGGCATCGTGCCATCGGCGGGCTGCTGCCACGGTGCGGCGATGCCGCGCTCCGCAAGGGCCGACGTGGGCAGGCGCTTGTGCGGGTTGCTGGGGCCAGCCATGTTGCGCACGACGGTGCTCAAGTCGAACTTCAGCACGCGCTCGTATTCAGCAGTCTCAAGTGCCGTGGCCCACAGGCCGGTGTGCCTGGCATACAGCTCGACCAGCTTCACCTGCTCGTCGCTGCGGCCGGTGAGCTTGAGGTAGTCGATGGTGTTCTGGTCGATGAAGAACATTGCTGCCGTCGCACCATACTCAGGAGCCATGTTGCTGATGGTGGCGCGGTCGCCGAGCGTGAGCGCGGAGGCACCCTCGCCGTAGAACTCCAGGTAAGCGCCGACCACTTTCGAGTTGCGCAGAAACTCGGTCATGGCGAGCACCACGTCGGTGGCGGTGATGCCTTCCGCCGGCCGGCCGCTCAGCTCCACGCCGGTGATGTCCGGCAGGCGCATCCAGCTCGCGCGGCCCAGCATCACGTTCTCGGCTTCGAGCCCGCCGACGCCCACGGCGATGACGCCGAGCGCATCCACGTGCGGCGTGTGGCTGTCGGTGCCCACGCAGGTGTCGGGGAAGGCGACGCCATCCAGCGTGTAGATCACCGGGCTCATTCGCTCCAGATTGATCTGATGCATGATCCCGTTGCCCGGCGGGATGACCTCCATGTTCTTGAAGGCCTTCTTGGTCCAGTTGATGAAGTGGAAGCGGTCGTCGTTGCGGCGATCTTCCACCGCGCGGTTCTTGGCGAAGGCATCTTTCTCGAAGCCGCCGTGCTCCACCGCCAGCGAGTGATCGACGATCAGCTGCACCGGCACCACCGGGTTCACCTTGGCCGGGTCACCGCCCATGTCGGCAATCGCATCGCGCAGGCCGGCGAGATCGACCAGTGCGGTCTGACCGAGGATGTCGTGGCAGACCACGCGCGCCGGAAACCAGGGGAAGTCGAGATCGCGCTTGCGCTCGATGAGCTGGCCCAAGTAGGCGTTGACCATCTTGGGGTCGGCCTTGCGCACGATGTTTTCGGCGTGCACGCGGGCGGTATAGGGCAGCTTGGCCCAGGCGCCGGGCTTGATGGTGTTGACGGCTTCTGGGGCATCGAAGTAGTCGAGTTGGGTGCCGGGGAGGTTTTTGCGGAAGGCGGTGTTGATTGTCATGGCTCTATGGCTGGTTGGTAGGGTGGGCAGGCTTCATCTGCCCACCGTTGTTATTGATGCCACGTGGGCAAGACATGAAGACGTCTTGCCCACCCTACGACTGAAAAGCCCCACGGTGAGTGGGGCTTGAGTGCAGGCTTACTTGCGGTCTTTGATAGGCACGAACTTCAAGTCTTCCGGCCCGACATAGTTGGCAGTGGGGCGGATGATCTTGCCGTCGATGCGCTGTTCAATAATGTGCGCGCTCCAGCCGCTGGTGCGGGCAATGACGAACAGCGGCGTGAACATGGCGGTGGGCACGCCCATCACGTGGTAGCTCACGGCGCTGAACCAATCGAGGTTGGGGAACATCTTCTTGATGTCCCACATCACCGTCTCCAGACGCTCGGCGATATCGAACATCTTGGTGCTGCCGGCCTCCTTCGAGAGATCGTGCGCGACCTGCTTGATCACCTTGTTGCGCGGATCGCTGATCGTGTAGACCGGGTGGCCGAAGCCGATGACGACTTCCTTCTTCTCGACGCGGGCGCGAATGTCGGCCTCGGCCTCGTCCGGCGTGTCGTAGCGCTTCTGGATTTCGAAGGCGACTTCGTTGGCCCCGCCGTGCTTGGGCCCGCGCAGTGCGCCGATGCCGCCGCAGATGGCGCTGTGCATGTCTGACCCCGTGCCTGCAACAACGCGCGAGGTGAAGGTGGAGGCATTGAACTCATGCTCGGCATACAGCACGAGACTGGTGTGCATGGCCTTCACCCACGAAGCCTTGGGTTTTTCCTGATGCAGCAGGTGCAGAAAGTGGCCGCCGATGGAGTCTTCGTCACTCTCCACCTCGATCATGTTGCCGTTGTGGGCGAAGTGGTACCAGTAGAGCAGCATCGATCCCAAGCAGGCCATGAGCTTGTCGGCAATGTCGCGCGCGCCGGCGTGGTTGTGGTCGTCCTTCTCCGGCAGCACGCAGCCCAGCACGCTCACGCCGGTGCGCATCACATCCATCGGGTGCGCCGAGGGCGGCAGTTGTTCGAGTGCGGTCTTCACGGCGGCGGGCAGGCCGCGCAGCGACTTGAGCTTGACCTTGTAGGCCGCAAGCTCCGAAGCCGTGGGCAGCTTGCCATGCACCAGCAGGTGGGCGATTTCCTCAAACTCGCATTGGGCTGCAACATCGAGAATGTCGTAGCCGCGGTAGTGCAGATCGTTGCCGGTTTTGCCGACGGTGCAGAGTGCGGTGTTGCCGGCCATGACGCCGGAGAGGGCCACGGACTTTTTGGGCTTGAAGGGTGCGGGGGTTACGGGTGCGGCTTCGCTCACGATTCTCTCCAGACGAGTTGTTGTTTTGGCTTACAGCTTTTGCATCAATTCAATGCGGTTACCGAAGGGGTCGAATACCGAGGCGCGTTTGTAGCCGTTGGGGCCTTGGTCGAAGCGATGCGGCAGACCTTTGGCGATCACCGGCTCCAGCACTGCATCCATGTCGCTCACCGTGAAGGACGGATGTGCCCGGCCATCAGTGGAGAACGGTTGCTCCTCACCCAGATGCAGCTCGATACCGCCCTGCCTGAGCCAGGCGCCGCCATCGGCAGCGAGTTCCGGCGGCTTGGGCACGCGCGTAAAGCGCATCACATCCACATAGAACGCCAGCGCCTCATCGAGCCGACCAACCGGGATGGAGAGCTGCAAATGGTCAAGCCCCTGGATCATCGAGCGGCTATTTCTTAGCGGCGAACAGGGCGTCGAGCTTTTGCTCGTACTCGTGGTAGCCGAGGTAGTCGTACAGCTCCATGCGCGTCTGCATGGTGGGCACCACGTTCTTCTGCGTGCCTTCCTTGCGCAGGGTTTCGTAGAAGTTGAGCGCGGCCTTGTTCATGGCGCGGTAGGCGCCGCAGCAATACAGAATCATGTCCACATCGGCGCCGGCCAACTCCTCCTTGGTGTAGAGCGGAGTCGAGCCGAACTCGGTGATGTTGGCGAGAATCGGCACCTTCACGGCGGCCTTGAACTTCTTGTAGTCCTCCAGCGTGCGCATGGCCTCGGGGAAGATCATGTCAGCACCGGCTTCGACATACGCCACAGCGCGTTCGATGGCCTTGTCGATGCCCTCCACGGCGGCGGCATCGGTGCGCGCCATGATCACGAAGTGTTCGTCGGTGCGGGCGTCAACGGCGGCCTTGACGCGATCGACCATCTCATCGAGCGACACCACCTCCTTGCCGGGGCGATGACCGCAGCGTTTCTGGCCCACCTGGTCTTCGATATGCACCGCAGCAGCGCCAGCCTTCTGAAAATGGCGAATGGTGCGCGCGATGTTGAAGGCCCCGCCCCAGCCGGTGTCGATATCCACCAGCACCGGCAGCGTCGTCACCTCAGTGATGCGGTTGAGGTCGGTGAGCACGTCTTCCATCGTGCTGATGCCGAGGTCCGGCATGCCGAGCGAGTTGGCGGCCACACCGCCGCCCGAAATGTAGAGCGCCTTGAATCCCGTGGCTTCAGCCATTCGCGCCGCGTAGGCGGTGATGGCACCGGGGATCTGCAAGGGGCTTTCAGCAGCAAGGGCTTGGCGAAACTTGAGGCCTGCGGAGGTCATCATCGGTCGTGGGTATCTCTATCCGTGTTGCTTTAACGCTATCGCACGCAGCTGTGCGACTGGGCGCGGATTGTGTCACGCGGGCATGGGCATTCCCAAATAGATTGCGCGGCAACACCATCTCCCCTATCCTTCGCGCCCCCGCAAATGCCCTTGCATTCAAGGCAGCTCGCGCGGGGATCACAACGGTATCGATTGAGGGTCGTTAGCTCAGTCGGTAGAGCAGTTCGCTTTTAACGAATTGGTCGATGGTTCGAATCCATCACGACCCACCATCGTTCGATACAGTCAGTGATCTTAGAGGCCCAGTCGGGGCGTAGCGCAGTTTGGTAGCGCGCTTGTTTTGGGTACAAGAGGTCGGGGGTTCGAATCCCTCCGCCCCGACCATTTTGCAGGGTGTCCCTGCCCTCTTCCGCCTGCCCCAGCCCAGTCGTTTCAAAGACTTAAGCCATTCCCGCGTTTGCGCTTCTTGGGCAACATAAACAGGATCTCTGGCGGTTCGAGAATGATCAGTCGCATCGCTTCTTGCAGCTGTGGTCAGCTAACTCTTACAACGAGTGAAGAGCCGGTGCGGGTGTCGGTCTGCCACTGCCTTGCCTGTCAGCGCAGGACGGGCAGCGTGTTCGGTGCACAGGCGCGATTCCGTCGAGACGCCGTGCAAATCACGGGCGCGTCAATTGCCTACGTGCGGATCGGCGACGAGGGAGGTCGGGCAACTTTTCATTTCTGTCCGCAATGCGGTGCCACGGTGCACTACGCGCTGGAAGACAACCCGGAGCATGTTGCGGTCCCGGTCGGGGCGTTTGCCGAGCCCGGCTTTCCTGCACCTTCGTTCTCCGTGTACGAAGAGCGCATGCATGCCTGGGTCGGCTTGCCGGCGGACATCGAACATATTGGCTGAGCCGCCCAGCGGCGTACGCGAGGCGGCCCGAACGCGGTCGAGAAGCCATAGCCCAGTGCCCGCACAGGCAGAGATTCAGCGTGCAGCACACGATGAGCCCGGCATTGGTGCAATCCAGCGCGGGTCGTCGATGCGATAGCTGCGCACGCGCAGGTAGTCCTCGGGGTCGTTGAGATAGTCGAGCTCCGGCGCGTTGGGCATCGAGGCCACCTCGGCGCGCCATTGCACTTCGTAAGACTCCGCGCCCGGCCCCACCACCGGCGCCCAGGCATCGTGGTGATTCGGCAACGACACCTTGGGATGCGCGTTGCGCACATACAGCCCCACATCGCGCAGGCCGCTGGTGAGGGCGCCGAAGCCGACGATGGTGCCGAGCTGCACATCGACGCAGGCCGGGAAGGTATCCAGCGCGCAGGTGATCTCCTCGGCAAACGGCTTGCCTTCGGCGATGGGCCCCGCCGAGTCGTGCCAGAGCAGCGTGAACTCGCCGACGCGCAGGTGATAGGCCCAGGTGCCGCCGGCCGGGCTGTTGCCGACCTCGTCGTCGAGCGACTGCACGAACCACAGTGTCTCCTGCGGATCGGTGTTGAGGTGCATCAGATAGGTGAGCACGTCCGGCACGAACACCAGCGGCAGGTTGCCGGCGGCGATGTCGGCGGGCTCGGCGGCCGAGTGGGTGTGGCGCAGCACCGAAAGCTCGGGCAGGTCGGCCCAGAGCTTGAGACGCTGCACGCTGCCGATGGCGGGTTCAGTGGCGTTGCCCAGCAGCAGGCACTGCACCTTGTCGGCATTGCCGTCGCGGTCGGCCTGTTCACGGGCGGTCGCACAGGTGGCCTCGCCTGCCACCACCAGCGCACCGCTGCGCCCGGCGACATAACCGAGATCGCCGGCGTGATCGAAGTGACCATGCCCCACCAGAATCGCCTCGGGGGCGATCGCCACCAGGTCTTCGCGCGTCACCGGCGAATAGTTGGCATGCACGCCGACGATTTCCCACGCATCGAACAGGAACAGATGCCCGCCGACCGAGGCGATGTAGCTGGCCACACCCGTCCACCAGAGTTTCACCTGCGCGGGATCGGTGGCACCCGGGCCCAGCAGGCGGTCGCGTGCGGCCTGCACGGTGGCACTCACCGCCACGGGCGCTGCGGGCAGCGGGGTGAAACCGGGCGTGAAGGCCGGCGCCATCAGCGTCGCGCATTTCGCCACCGGTGGCGGCAACGGCGCGGGGAGCACGCCGTTGTCAATGCGGCCGATGTCCGAATCGCCGCAAGCCGACAGCGCGAACCCGGCAGCGGCGATGAGCAAGCGCAGGGCGTCGGGGCGAAGGCGGCTCATGGCACCGGCACCGTCTGGCGAAACAGGGGACCGTATGCCTGCGCCGAGGCCGCCTTGAACACCAGCGTGGCCGGGTCCACTGGCGGCGTGCCAGGTACGGCGCCGCCATTGGTGAGCATGGCGCGCGGACCAAAAAGCACGCCGGGCAGGTTTTTGAAGTTCTTTGCCGGTCGCACCATCAGCGGCGTGGCGCTGGCATCCGCACCCAGGTCGTAGAACGACAGCCAAGGGCTGAAGTACTTCATTGGTGACTCCTCCGGCGGCGCACACCGCCTATAACGGGTCGCGCATCCGTGCACGCAACCCTTGGTTTTTTTGTGAGCCTAGTGTGCACATCCCCAGCGCGCTATCTTGGCGAAATACGCCAAGCCATTGCGAAATCACGACACTGAAGACCTCACGCAAACCCGTTCTTGTTTCCCTAAACGCGCCGCGCGAGAACGCGTTGATCGCGGCCTTCTACGCGCGCGGGCTGATCGACTACCTGCGTGCACGCGGCCTTGACCCGGCAACGCTGCTCACGGCCGACAAACTCACCGAGCTCGATACCGCCAAGGGCCATGCCGAAGTCTCGATGGCCGATTGGGTCGCCATGCTCGACGCCGCCATCGCCGCACTCGACGAACCCGCCCTGCCCGCGCAAGCGGGGGCCAGCCTGCATCTGCGTCATCTCGGCGTGCTGGGCCACGTGCTGATGAACTGCGCGACGCTCGAAGAGGTGTATTCCCAGCTGGCCCGCTACATCCGCCTGCTGGGGCAGATCGGGCAGCCGGTGCTGACGTTTGAGGGCGAGGCTGCACATCTGCTCTGGCAATGGCCGTATGACACCCCGGCACCGGGCGTGGTGGCCCAGTTCATGCTGGCGGCGCGCGCCAACTTTATGCGTTGGCTTTCGGGCCGCAGCGATCTGACCTTCGATGTGCACTTTCACTTCGCCCGACCGACACACGACTCCGCGCACGCGCAGATCTTTGGCGGTGTGGTGCGCTACGGCCAGCCGCACAGCAAGCTGGTCTTCCCCCGCCATTACCTTGCACTGCCGGTGGTCGCCGCCGATGAAGGGCTGCGCCGCCAGGTGGAAGATCGCGCGCAGGCCCTGCTGGCCACACTCTCAGGCGAGCAACGCTTGATGCACCGGTTGCAGGCACTGCTGGGCACCCGTCTGGCGAATGGTCACGCCACGCTGGATCACGCGGCCGCTGCACTCGGCATCACGGCGCGCACCCTGCAGCGAAGACTGTCCGCCGAAGGCGAGAGTTTCCAGAGCGCGCTCGATGCCGTGCGCCGCGTGCGGGCGGAGACGCTGCTGCGCGAAGGCGGGGCTTCGCTCAGCCAGATCGCCTTCCTGTTGGGCTACACCGAACAGAGCACGTTCCAGAATGCGTTTCGCCGCTGGACCGGTGTCACGCCGGGCGAGTTCCGCAAGCAGGAAGACCGCTACTGAAGCTGCCTTAAGTTCATTAGGTGATTCAGAGATAGGGCGAGAACAGCCAGCACAGGCTGTCACGCAACCGCACGGCCAGCGAGCGACTGTCGAGCTGCGCCAGCGTCAGCGCTACCGACTGCGCACGCGCTGATTCCGCATAGTCCGCGAGCGTCTGCACGAAGTTGCGGTCGTACAACTCCACCACCAGCTCGAAGTTGAGACGCAGGCTGCGCTGGTCGAGATTGGCCGAACCGATCTGGGCATAGAAGCCATCGACCACCAGCAGCTTGGTATGCGCGAACGGTGCGGGTTGCAGCCAGACCTTCACCTGATGGTGCAGCAGCTGTTCGAGATACTTGCGCGCTGCCCAGTCGACATAGCGCTGGTCACTGCGCGCGGGCAGCAGCAGATGCACCTCGACACCCCGCAGTGCCGCCGCCTGCATCGCCGCCAGGAGCGCGGCGTTGGGGATGAAATACGGCGTGAGAATCAGCACGCGGTGATGGGCGTTGGCGAGTGCGCCGGTGAGGATCATCACCAGCTTGTCGAGGTCCTCGTTGGGGCCGTCTGTGATCACCCGGCAGGCCGTGTCGCCCTCGCCCGCCGTCTGCACATTGCGGCTGATCGACTCGCCGGTGGCGAACTGCCAGTCGTCGATGAAACACTGCTCCAGCTGCTGCACCACCGGGCCTTGCAGCCGGAATTGCAGATCGGCCGTCGCCTCGTCCTTGGGCGCGCTGAGCAGGTGACCATCGCGGATGTTCATGCCGCCGGTGAAGGCGATGCGGCTATCAATCACAAGCAGCTTGCGGTGGTTGCGCAGGTTGACGTGCAGCATGGGCGGGAACCAGCGCGGCGGCAGAAACCGCGCCGTCTTCACGCCTTTCGCCTGCAACTGTTGATGCACCGGGCTGGCAAAGAACAGTGCCGACATGCCGTCCACCAGCACCCGCACCTGCACGCCGCGCGCGTGGGCGGCAATCAGGGCGGCAACAAACTCGTCGCCGACGGTGCCGGCCTCGAAAATGTAGGTGCAGAGGTCGATGCTCTGCTGCGCCTCGGCGATGGCTTTCAGCATGGCGGGGTAAGCCTGCTCGCCATTGCGCAGCATCTCGACACGGTTGCCGAATGCGAGTGGCAGCGTGGTCATCGCACCGCCAATGCGCACCAGCTCGCGCAGCTCGACGGGATCAACCCCGACCACGCTGAGCAGGCGCGGGCTGGGCGTTTCATGTGACGTTGCAGTGAGCGGCGGCGGCGTGCCCATCAGCTTTTTTGCCCGCTGTTGCAGGCGATTGACGCCGAACAGGTAATAGAGGATCGCGCCCGCCAGCGGGAACAACCAGCAGGCAGCGATCCAGCCCCAGGCCGAGCGCGGGTCGCGCTTGTGCAGTAGCGCGTGCGAAGCGGTGACGACCGCACTGACGGTGTAGATCGCCAGCAGCAGCCAGCGCAGTGTTTCGTGCTCGAAGAGACTGCTCATGGCGGCAGCAGCAAGCCGACTTCGGCCGCCAGCGGCAGGTGATCGCTGATGGGGTGCGGCAGCGCGTGCAGCCGGTGCAGCGTCAGCTCCGGCGTGTGCAGGATGTGATCGAGACTGCGCCGCGGCTGCCAGCTGGGGAAGGTCAGTGGCGTCTCGTCCGCCACCCGCAAGCGACCACCGCTGGCCTGCGCATGCAGACGCAGCGCGGCGGCATCGCAGTTGAGATCGCCCAGCAGCAGCACTGGCCCTTGGGCCGGTACTAGCCGGTTGAGATAGTCGAGCTGGGCGTGCTGCGCACCGCGGCTCAGCGAAAGATGCGCCACCAGCAGTTGCAGGCCACCGGCATCGGCACCCAGCACGATGCGCATCGCGCGACGGCCCGGCAAGGTCGACGGCAGCACGTGCTCGTCCACCTGCGCCGGTGCGTAGCGGCTCAGGAACGCCAGCGCATGCCGCGCCACCGGGCGCAGGTCGCGGGTCACCGACAAGCCCCAATGCGCGAAGCCCGCCTTGCGCGCGAGGTATTCCACCTGGTTGGTGAACTGCGTGCGCAGGCTGCCGGCGTCGGCCTCCTGGATGGCCACGAAGTCGTAGTCGCGCAGCAGCTCGGCAATGCGGTCGAGATTGCGGTGCATGCCCGGCGCCGGCAGGGCGTGTCGCCAAGCACGCGTGACGTAATGGCCATAGTGGCCTGTCTGCAAGCCGACCTGGATGTTGTAGCTCAGCACCCGCAGACGCAGATCGGTGCCGGGCATCACCAAGCCCGAAGGTGGCGTCCACACGCGTTGATCGACATCGCTGCTTGCGATGGGCGAGTTGGTGATGGCTGGGGCGATTGGCAGGGGCACTCGAACGGTCTACACGTCGTGCTGCGACGGCGGCTGAACTGTGTGCCGCGTGATGATCTCGACGGTGCGGCAACCGGGGTCGTCCGCCGGGGTGGAGATGGCGAAGCCGAGACTTTTCACCAGCCCCAGCATGGCTTCGTTGTCACCCAGTACATCGCCATGCACGCGACCCACGCCGCGCGCGGTGGCGATGTGCAGCAGGCGCTGCAACAGGTGTCGCCCCAAGCCCTGTCGCGCGTGACTGCGCTGCACCAGCACCGCGTATTCGGCGTGCTGTGCATCGGCATCGGCGACCAGCGTGGCCAGGGCTGCGATCTCATCCGGCGCATCGCTGGCGATGGCGGCGAGCGTCAGTTCGCGGTCGTAGTCCACCTGCGTGATGCGCGCGGCCATGTCATGCGAAAAATGGCGGATGACGGCGAAGAAACGCAGGCGGATTTCTTCCGGGTCGAGCCGCCCCAGCAGCGCCAGCACGGCGGGTTCGTCGGCGGGTCGCACCGCGCGCACCTTGTAGCGGCGGCCGCTGTGCAGCGTGATGTTCTGTGTGAGGTCTGCCGGATACGGTGCCAGGGCCACGCGCTGACGTTCGGGCAGCGGCGCTGCACTCAGCTCGACATGGCACTGCGCCACGCGTGCAGGCGTGCCATCACTGGCACAGGCGAGCACCACATCCAGCTGCTGGATCAAGGGCTGATCAAGCACCAGCTGGCCGATGCGGATCACCGCCGCCGACATCGCTGCACCCGAAGCCACGCCGCGACTGCCGCCGATGCAGCCGGCTTCTTCCAGCATGCGGCGCGCCAGCAGGTCATCAAACGGCGGCAGGCCATACACGGCTGCGAGACGCGGGTTGGCAGGCTCGGTGGCCACACTCAGGGCCATGCCGATTTCAGCGTGGCAGAGGGCACTGATGCGGATTCTGCCGGCCGTTGAAGGTGTTGCCGCGTCGATGCTGCCGAAACCGTACTGCGCCAACAGCGGGATGACCGTCGCATCCGAGAGTTGCAGCCGACCATCGGCATGAAACGCCTGCAAGGCCTGGGTAACTGCAATGGCGTCGATGGCGTGCGGCGCATCGGGCGGCGGCGTCTGTGCCAGCAATTCGCGGGTGGCGCGGTATTGCGCGCGGTAGCGCAGCGCCCGCACCGCCTCATCGGCCGAGGCAAACGTCGCCATGCGCGCAACCGCGCTGCGTTGCCGCGCGGGTTGCGCGCTGTGCAGGCCGAGCCACACCGTCAATAGCCTTTCACCGAAAGCCGCTTCGGCCACGGCGGTGGCCAGCGGCTGGTGCGGCTGGCCGGGCATGGGGCTGTGGATGAGCAGCGCGACATTCACGCCCGCATCCGCCAGCACCGCGCGCAAGGCGCTGACCACATCGCTCGCTGCTGCGCTGCCGAGATCAACCACCGAGCCGCCGAAACGCACCAGCGGGATATTGGTTTTGATCTGCTGCTGGGTCGCCGCACTCAGCAGCGCCGGCTGCAAGCCGTTGCGCAGCACGGCATCTACCGCCAGCGCGCAAACACCGGAGCCATTGCCCACCACGGCGATGCGGTCGCCCGCCACCGTCGGCAACAACTCCAGCGCGGCAAGGCCATCGAACAGACCGCTGAGCGAATCGCACTCGACCATGCCGGCGCGACGAAACGCGGCGGAACGGATGGGATCAGAACCGGTCGCCGTCTGCGTGTTGGCACGCCGCGTTTGCAACACCAGCACCGGCTTCAATCGCGCGCAGGCACGGGCGGCAGACATGAACTTGCGCGCCTGCCGAATGTTGCCCACCTGCAACACCACCGCGCGGGTGTGGGGGTCGAGTGCGGCGTAGTCGAGCAGGTCGGCGACATCGACATCGGCCTCGCCGCCGGTGACGGCGAGCCACGAAAAACCGATGCCGCGGCCGGTGGCCCAGTCCAGTGCCGCTGCCGCCACCGACTGCGATTGCGCGATGAGCGCCACCGTGCCGCGCTTGGGCGTGAGCGGCAGGCTGCTGAAATTGCAGGCGGCATGGCGCGCATCGCTGGTGTGGATGACGCCTGCCGAACGCGGCCCCAGCAGCCGCATGGTGTGCGGCCGCATGGCCTGCAACACATTTACCGGCGGCGGGGTATCGGCCGCCCACAACAGCGCTTTGCACCCTTGTTGAGCGAAGGCGTCCACAGCGTGGGCGTCGATCAAGTCGGCCTGCATCACCACCGCCAGCTCGGCAGCCGGCCAGCCGCTCAGCCAGGGTTTCTTGGAGAGCTGTGGGCGCTGCGCGGCCGGCAGGCTGTTTTCAATATTGCCCAGCAACTGCTGCTGCGCGGCCGATGCCGCCGCACCCAGGATCACCACCTGCGAGGCGCGGAACAGCGCATCCAGATGGCGCACGGTCATCCGGGCAGGTCCTCGCCAAGAAACGGTTGCAGAAACGCCGAGACGCTGTTGGCGAGGGCGTCCAGGTGATAGCCACCTTCGAGCATCGCCACGACGCGGCCCTGGCAGCAGGCCTCGGCCACGCCCTGGATCACGCTCGCAACCCAGCGGTAGTCGTCGGTGGTGAAGCGCAGTTGCGCCAAGGGGTCCAGCTCATGCGCATCGAAGCCGGCGGAGACCAGCAGCAATTCCGGCTGGAAACTTTCGAGTCGCGGCAACCAGTGCTCGGTGACTGCGGCGCGAAACGCCGCGCTGCCCGAATACGCCCTGAGCGGCACATCGACCAGATTGGGCGCATCCAGCGCACCGGCCCAATGCGGATACAGCGGGTGCTGATAGGTCTGGCAGACCAGCACGCGCACATCGCCCTTGAAGATATCCGCCGTGCCATTGCCGTAATGCACGTCGAAGTCGAGGATGGCAACGCGCTGCACGCCACTCGCCAACGCGTGCGCCGCGGCGACAGCGATGTTGTTGAAAAAGCAGAAGCCCATCGCCCTCGCCCGCTCGGCGTGGTGCCCCGGCGGGCGCACCGCACAAAACGCCAGGCCCGCCCGCCCGGCCAGCACCTCATCCACTGCCAGCAGGCCCGCGCCTGCGGCATGCAGGGCCGCTTCGAGACTGTGCGGGTTCATCAGGGTATCGGGGTCGATCTGTATCTCGCCGACGCTGGTATCCGCGGTCAGGATGCGCGCGACGTGTGCCGCGTCATGCACCCGTTCGAGTGCAGCCGATGGGGCCATCGGTGCCGGCAGCCTTTGCAGAAAATCGCCGCTGCCATCCACGCGCAGGCGATCCTCGATGGCATCGAGCCGACGCGGACTTTCCGGATGATCCGCGCCCATGTCGTGCAGGCGGCACGCCGGGTGGGTGATCCAGCAGACAGGCAGAGACGAGAGGCGGGACATCGCTGAAGACTAATCCACAGCCACTGACCGCGCGCTGCTACGGCCTCGCCTGACCGCGCCCGACATAGGCGGCGAGGCCGGGCATGCCTGGTGCGTTACAAATTGACTGCTCAAATTGACTGCTTATTGCGGGCAGTTTAGTCGTTCGTGCCGACGATCGGATTTCGGGAATGCCGTCATTGCACGCGCCCCTGGGTCGCGTTTTGCCTGGCCTGACGACCGCCGGATTGGCGGCACACCACCGCCGGTCGGCAGCGGGTCAAGTTCCGTCCCGCAAATGCCGCTTGGTGTGGCTAAGGGCCAGCGTCGCCGTAACGGCTGTGCTGCCGTAGTGAATGGATTCGCCCCTCAATGAAGAAGGCCCCGTGCTACCCCTAGAAAAGCCCTCTGCAATCGCATCGATCTTCGGCCTGAATCTGCTGGAAGAAAGCGCGCGCGCCGGCCTGTGGCGGCTGAGTGCCGACGGCAAGGATCTGTGGTGGTCGGAGGGCGTCTATCGCATTCTCGGACTCGATCACTCCGGCTACACCCCTAGCCTTGAGGCAGGGCTGGCGTTCTACACCGAAACCTCCCGTACGCTCCTCACGCAAGCCCTGGCGGCCACCCTGCGGGGCGAAGGCAACATCGACCTGGAACTGGAACTGATCCGCGCCGACGGGCGCCTGATCTACGTCGCGGTGATGGCAGAGCCGGTGCTGCAGGATGGCGTCATCACCCATGTTGGCGGTGCGTTCTTCGATATCGACAGCCGCCGCGAAGCCGGCCGGCGCATCGCCCGGCTTTCGTCTCAGGAGACGGCACTCTGCGAGGCGCTCGACCTCAGCGAAGCACGCTACCACCGCGAGCAACTGCTGCGAAGCGAAGAGCAGTTCCGCTCCGTCATCGACAACGCACCCATCGGCATGGCGCTGGTGTCGCTGGCAGGACGCTTCACCCGCGTCAACACCGCGCTGTGCCAGATCGTCGGCTACCTGCCGGACGAACTGATGCGGCTCACCTTCCAGCAGATCACGGTGGCCGAAGACCTGGATCTCGACCTCGAAAACCTGCAACGCCTCATCGACGACGAATGCAGCAGCTACAAGATGGAGAAGCGCTACATCCGCAAGGACTTCTCGGTGGTGTGGATACAGCTCACCGTCTCGGCGCTGCGCGATGCCGACGGCCACCTGCTGCACTTCATCGCGCAGATCGAGGACATCCAGCAGCGCAAGGAAGCCGAGGCCCAGTTCGAACACCTGCGCCAACGCCATGCGCTGGCATTGAAATCCGGCGACGTCGGCGTGTGGGAATACCTGCCGGGACAGCACACGCTGATCTGGGATGCGCAGATGTACGAGCTCTACGGCATGGATGCACTCTGCCCCGTCGCATTCGAGCGTTGGTCCGCCGCCCTGCATGATGATGACCATGCCATTGCAATGGCGGCGATCGACCGCTGCATCCACGAAAAGACCGAGGTCGGCTACCACTTTCGCATTCTGCATCCACAGCTGGGCATACGGCATATCGAGGCCTCGGCGGATGTCATGCTCGACCAGGCCGACAGGGTCTTGCGCGTGGTCGGCGTCAACCGCGATGTCACCCAGGCGCACCGGGCACAGACCCAGCTGCGCGAGAGCGAGGAGCGCTTTCGCGTGATGGTGGATGCCGCGATCGATTACGCCATCATCCTGCTGGATGCCCAGGGCCGCGTCGCTTCATGGAACCGCGGGGCGGAACGCATGTATGGCTACAAGGCCGGGGAGATCATGAGCCGCTCGCCAGCCTGTCTGCACACACCGGAAGATCAATACGCAGGTGTGCCGGCCGCCGATCTGCGCACAGCCACGGAGCATGGGCGTGCGGAGTGCGAGGGCTGGCGCGTGCGCCGCGATGGCCGCCGCATCTGGGTCAACATGGTGATGACGGTGGTGCGCGATGCCACGCAGAACGTGGTGGGCTACGCCAAGATGTCGCGCGACCTCACCGAGCGGCGCGCGGCCGAGGAACAGATCGCAGGTGCCAACCACATGCGCGAAGTCATTCTCGAAGCCTCGCCGTTCGCCATCATCACCTGCTCGGTCGACGGCATCATCCAGAGCTTCAACACCGCCGCCGAACGCATGCTGGGCTATCACCGCGACGAGATCGTGCAGCGCCAGACGCCCGCGCTCATCCACGACGCCGCGGAGGTCGTACAACGCGCGGCCGAACTCTCGGAAGAACTGCACCGCCCCATCGAGCCCGGCTTTGCCGTGTTCACCCAGAAGGCGGCGCAGGGGCAGATGGAAGAACGCGAATGGAGCTACCTGCGCAAAGACGGCTCCCGGTTGTACGTGAGTCTCACGATCACGGCCCTGCGTGATCAGTTCAACGTCATCTGCGGCTATCTCGGTGCCGCCTACGACATCACCGACCGCAAGCGCCGCGAGGCGCTCACCCAGCACATCGCGCAGCACGACCACCTCACCGGCCTGCCCAACCGGGTGCTGCTGCACGACCGTCTCGGCCAGGCCATCCGCACCGCCCAGCGCGAGGCACGAGGCTTTGGTGTGCTGATGCTCGACCTCGACCACTTCAAGCGCGTCAACGACTCGCTCGGGCATCACATCGGCGACGAACTGCTGAAGGTGGTCTCGGCCCGGCTCGTCGCCTGCGTGCGCGAATCCGACACCGTGGCGCGCATGGGCGGTGACGAGTTCGTGCTGCTGCTGCCGTCGATCACCGACAACAACGGCGTGGCCCGCGTCGCCGAAGCCATCGTCAAGAGCATCTCGCAGACCATCGTCATCGGCAGCCACGAGCTGGACGTGACGCCGAGCGTGGGGGTGGCGATGTTCCCGCAGGACGGCATCACCGCCAACGGCCTGCTGAAGAACGCCGATGCCGCGATGTACAAGGCCAAGAGCGCCGGCCGCGCCTGTTACGAGATCTTCAACCTGGAGCTCGAAACCAAGGCCATCAACGATTTGCAGATCGAGAACGAGCTGCGCGTGGCGCTGCGTCGCGGCGAGTTGCAGGTGCACTACCAGCCGCAGGTGTGCCTGACCACCGGGCAGGTGATCGGTGTGGAGGCGCTGATCCGCTGGCAGCATCCCACCAAGGGCATGATCAGCCCGGCGGCCTTCATCCCCATCGCCGAGAGCACGGGGCTGATCCTGCCGATCAGCGAGTGGATCATCAAAACCGCCTGCCGCGAGTGTCTCGACATCCAGCAGCGCACCGGTGCGAGCTTGATGCTGGCCATCAATCTGTCGCCCCGCCAGCTGGAAAAAGGCCGCCTGTGCAGCGTGCTGCGGGAGACGCTGCTGCAAACCGGATTCGCGCCCGAAAACCTCGAACTCGAAATCACCGAAGGCGTTCTGATGGAGCACATCGAAGACGCGAAGATCATCCTCGATGAAATCCAGTCGCTCGGCGTGAAGATCGCGATCGACGATTTCGGCAC
>JAUSQI010000131.1 GCA_030652575.1 Stagnimonas sp.
ATGACCTTCGAGACGCCCATGCTGTTTGCGCTCGGCTTCGTGTTCCTGTTCACGGTCGGTGGTTTCTCGGGCCTGATGCTCGCCATCACGCCGGTCGACTTCCAGTACCACGACACCTACTTCGTGGTCGCGCACTTCCACTACGTGCTGGTGCCGGGCGCGGTGTTCTCGATCATCGCCGCCGTCTATTACTGGATGCCGAAGTGGACGGGCGTGATGTACAACGAAACGCTCGGCAAGCTGCACTTCTGGCTGTCGGCGATTTTCATCAACGTCACCTTCTTCCCCCAGCATTTCCTCGGCCTCGCGGGCATGCAGCGTCGCGTGCCGGACTACAACGTGATGTTCTCGGACTTCAACGTGATGTCCTCGATCGGCGCGTTCGCGTTCTTCTTCAGCCAGTTCATCTTCATCGGAAACATGCTGTATTGCATGTTCGCCAACCGTGCCAAGCACCAGGTGCCGGATCGCGTCTGGGAAGGTGCCACCGGTCTGGAGTGGAGTGTTGCCTCGCCCGCGCCGTACCACACCTTTGAGGATCCGCCGCAGGTGGGTGCCGATGGTGAGCCGGTGAAGAGCGGCCACGTTGCTGCCGCCCATCACTAAGGCGCGTTCGAGTCCATGAACGAGCAGTTGCCCAATCCCGTCGATCAAGCCAAACGCAACAAGCGTCTGGCCTTGATCCATGTGGGCTTGGCGGTGGCGGTGCTGGTGGGTTTTGTGCTCAACACGGTGCTGAAGTGAGCGAGCAGCAGATCACCCCCAAGGCCAAGGCGGCGCGCAAGCGCAGCATGGTCGAGATGGCCTTGCTGACGCTGGCCATGTTCGGTTTCGGCTTTGCGATGGTGCCGCTCTACAACGCGCTCTGTGAACTGACCGGTTTGAACGGCCGCGACAAGGGCATGCTGGTGGCGACCACCGTCAGCGCCGAGCCCGATTTCAGCCGCACGGTCACGGTGCAGTTTCTCACCGTGGTCAATGGCGGTCGCGAGTGGACGTTTCGCCCCGAGCAGTCCGAGATCAAGGTGCATCCCGGCGAGTTCACCACCATCAATTTCGTCGCCGAGAATCTTCTCGATCAGGATGTGGTGGGTCAGGCCGTACCGGCGGTGACGCCCGGCAAGGCTGCGCGCCATGTGAAGAAGACCGAGTGTTTCTGCTTCAACCAGCAGCCGTTCAAGGCGCGCGAGAAAAAGATCATGCCGGTGCGCCTCATGCTGGATCGGGATCTGCCCAAGGACCTCAACACCGTCACACTGTCGTATACCTTTTTCGATGTCACCGAGCTTGCCCAGCAGTCTGCCAAGCCAGAAGGCTAGTTGCGGCAGCGGCTGCAAAGCGGTTTCAACTTCAACGCTGTAAACGATTCATTCTCAGGGACCTCACATCATGGCCAGCCACGCGCCTGTTGCATCTGCAAACCCCCGCTATTTCGTGCCGGAGCCGAGCGCCTGGCCGTTCGTGCTCACCGTCGGTCTGGTGGCGATCTTTCTGGGTGTCTGGAGCTACCTGGAAGACAGGTCGCTGGGTTCGATCCCGATCTATGCAGGCAGCGCCCTTTCTGCATTCATCATTTACCGCTGGTTTCAGGGCGTGGCCCGTGAAAGCGAAGGCGGCAAGTATTCCAAGCAGGTCGATACGACCTATCGCATGGGCATGGCCTGGTTCATCTTCTCTGAAGTGATGTTCTTTGCGGCGTTCTTCGGCGCGCTGTACTACACACGCACGATCTCGGTGCCGTGGCTGGGCGGTGAGGGTGCCAAGGGCGTCGCCAACCTCGAATGGACTGGCTTCGAGTCGGCGTGGCCCACCAACGGCCCTGCCGCGCTCGGCGGTGCTTTCCAGACCATCAGCGCCTGGGGTCTGCCCTTCATCAACACCTGCCTGCTGCTGACTTCCGGTGTGACCATCACCATGGCGCATCACGCCTTGAAGGACAACAAGCGCACCGCCTGCATCGTCTGGATGTGGGCCACCGTGGCGCTGGGCGTGGTGTTTCTCATTTGCCAGGCCGAGGAATACATCCACGCCTACCAAGAGCTCAACCTCACGCTCGGCTCGGGTGTGTATGGTTCGACGTTCTTCATGCTGACGGGCTTTCACGGCATGCACGTCACGCTGGGCACGCTGATGCTGTTCGTCATCACCTGCCGCCTGATGAAGGGCCACTTCAAGCCCGACTCGCACTTCGGTTTCGAGGGCGTGGCCTGGTACTGGCACTTCGTGGACGTGGTGTGGGTGGGTCTCTTCATCTTCGTCTACATCCTTTGATGCCAAGGTTGCTGACGCAAAAAAGCCCGGCGGTGCCGGGCTTTTTTGTTGTGTGTGCGATTTACTGGCCGATGCTGTGCGGTTGTATCCAGCCCATGAAATACGCCAGCACCAGGAAGGCGATCAGCCCTACCTGCAGGCCCACGCGCCAGGTGAGGGCCCTCACCGTGCGGCGCTTGTCGCTGCCATCCTTGAGCATGAAAAACATGCCCGAGAACAGGGCGACCACAATCGCGACCAACATCAGCACAACCGCAATCTTCGGCAAATCCATGACAGGGAACCCTTGAAGTGATTGCCGGTCATGGTATCCCACCCAAAAATGGTGTCCGCCACACTGATCGGCAGGGCAGCACAATCTTGATCGACATGACATTGCCCAGCGCGCGACAAGATTATCGGGGCCGGGATTAGCGCCATGCAGGCCTACTCATTCCGCCCCCGCATCTGGACCCTATTGCTCACTCTGCTGTTGGCAGCGGGCATGACGACGGCGGGCTTCTGGCAGTACGGCCGTGGCATTCAGAAGCAGGCCCTGCAAGCGGATCGTGCCTCTCAGGTCGTGACCGCGGCAGAACCCCTGCTGGGCGATATCCGCACACCGCCGCGTGGTGAGGTGCGCAAGGTTTTCGTCGAGGGCCGCTATGCCACGGAGCGCACGGTGCGGCTCGACAACCAGCCGCGCAGGCAGGTGCCTGGCGTCCATGCCTGGACACCGCTGCTGCTGGCGAATGGCCAAAGCGTGATCGTCGACCGTGGCTGGCTGCCGCTGGATGCACCGGTCACGGCACCGCCTGCCGATATGCAAAAGATCGTAGGCTACTGGCGCACGCTGCCGCGCGCGGGGATGCAACTCGGCACGCACCCGCCAGGCTGCACGTTGCCGCGCCCCGAACTCGTCAACTACCCGGACTTCGCACAAGTGCAGTGCCTGTTCGGAGCCGATACCCTGGACGGCCTGCTGGAGCTGGAGCCTGCGGCCCCCGGCGGTTTCGAGCGCGACTGGGCGCTGGCCGGCGCCAACGAAATCCCGCCGTCACGGCATTTCGGCTATGCCGCACAGTGGTGGCTGTTCGCCGTCACGCTCATCGTGTTGTTCATCAAGATCAATCTCAAGAAAACCCCAAGTCACCCATGACTGACCCGCTCTATCCCGGCATCAACCGCACCCGCTCCCGTGTCCAGTTCGTGCTGCTGGGGGTGCTGTTTTTCGCTCCCTTCGTGCTGGCCTACTCGGCGTTCTGGCTGTTCCCGAACTGGACGCCGCAGGGTCGCGTCAATTACGGGCAACTCATCACGCCTGCCTTGCCGGTACCCAAGCTCGCGCTGCTCGACGCCGCCGGCCAGCAGGTGATCGAAGACCCGCTGCGCGGCAAGTGGACACTCGTGCAGCGGGTCACCGGCGACTGCGACAAGGCCTGCCGCCGCGAGCTGGTGTTGACGCGTCAGTTGCACGCAGCACTCGGCGTCAAACGCGAACGCGTGCAGCGGGTCGTGATTGCTGACGAAGGGGTGGACATCGCCGCGCTGAAAGTCCGCTACGGGGCCGAGCAACCGGATCTCGTCTGGCTGCGTGATGCCCCTGCGGCCAGCCCGAGTGCCGCCGCATTCTTTGCCAACGCGCCGGCCAATGCGGTGATGCTGGTCGATACCTTGGGCAACTGGCTGATGATCTACCCCCACGCCGCAGATGCCGAGGCGGTGAAGCGCGACTTCAAGGGCATGCAGAAAGACATCAACAAGCTGCTGAGACTGTCGAGCATTGGGTGAAGCCACGGCTGTAGGCGAGCACTGCTCGCCGTGGCTTCACCGTCGGGCATGGATGCCCGACGCGGGGCTAGATCAATAACTGAAGCCCCGCCATGGACGGCCTCAAAAAACTCACCACGTTCTACAATCCCGCCCCCGCAGCTTGACCCCACGCCATGTTGTTCAGTCGCCTCTCCCTCGTCGCCCTGCTGCTTTGTCTCGTGCTGATCCCACTGGGTGCCTACGTGCGCCTGAATGATGCCGGCCTGGGCTGCCCCGACTGGCCCGGCTGCTACGGGCATATCGGCGTGCCGACGGCCGACCACCACGTCGAGGCCGCCAACGAGGCCTATCCGGATCGCCCGGTGGAAGCACACAAGGGCTGGAAGGAGATGATCCACCGCTACATCGCCACCGTTTTGGGGCTGGTCATCATCGGCCTGCTGATCGTTGGCTGGCGCGGCCGCAAGTCGGGCCTGCCGTGGAAACTGCCGGCGCTGATGCTGGTCTGGGTGATCCTGCAAGGCGCCTTGGGGGCATTCACCGTCACCTGGAAAGTGATGCCACTGATCGTCACCGCGCATCTGTTGGGCGGCATGGTGATGTTCGCGCTGACCTGGCTGTTGTGGATTCGCCAGCGCGAACAGGGCAAGCCTCGGCTGCCGGTGCCCAAGGCCTTTCGCCCGCTCGCGGGTCTCGCTCTCGCAGCACTGGCCGTGCAGATCTTCCTGGGTGGATGGACTTCGACCAACTACGCCGCCCTGGCCTGCCCCGAGTTCCCGCTTTGCGCCAATGGAGCGCTGTGGCCGCAGCAGCCGAACTACACGGAGGCGTTCCGCCTCTGGCACCCGCAGGGGCAGTATCAGAGCTACGAGTACGGCGTGCTCGACCAGCCCACACGGCAGACCATCCATGCGGTGCATCGCCTGGGTGCCGTCATCGTCGGCAGCGTGCTGATCGTTCTCGGCTTCGTGTTCGCGGCGCGCGGTGCGAATCGTCGCTGGAAGGGACTGGGCTACTCGCTGGTCGGCATGGTGGGCTTGCAGATCGTGCTGGGCATCAGCGCTGTGCATTTTGGCCTGCCGCTCTGGGTGGCAACCGCCCACAACGCCGGCGCGATGCTGCTGCTGATGGTGGTGGTGTCGATCAACTTCCATGCCTGGCACGGGGCTGCGCGCGCGTGAGCACCGCCATTGCCAGCAAGCCTTCGAGGCTGCACGAGTATTACGAGCTGACCAAGCCGCGCGTGGTGATGCTGATCGTGTTCACCGCCATCATCGGCATGTTCCTCGCCGTGCCCGGCATGCCGCCCTGGGACAAGGTCATCTGGGGCACGCTCGGCATCACCCTGCAATCGGCCGCCGCCGCCGCCATCAACCAGATCATCGACCGCGAGGTGGACGCGCGCATGGCCCGCACCTGTGGACGTCCGCTGGTCACCGGCGTGCTCAGCGTCACCGAGAGCATTGCGTTCGCCACTGTCATCGGCCTCGTCGGTTTCGGGGTGCTGTGGATCTGGGTCAACCCGCTCACCGCGTTGCTGACGCAGCTGGGCCTGGTCGGCTACGCCGGCATCTACACACTCTGGCTCAAGCGCGCGACGCCGCAAAACATCGTCATCGGTGGCGCCGCCGGTGCCATACCGCCGGTGCTCGGCTGGGTGGCTGTGACGGGCGAGGTGCATGCCCATGCGCTGATCCTGTTCGGCATCATCTTCTTCTGGACGCCGCCGCACTACTGGCCGCTCGCCATCGCCCGCAAGGACGAATACGCCGATGCCGGCATCCCCATGCTGCCGGTCACGCACGGCGTGGAATACACGCTCACACAAATCCTGCTCTACACCTTCATCCTGTTCGCCATCACGCTGCTGCCGTATGTGAGCGGCATGAGCGGCCTGCCGTATCTGTTCGGTGCGGTGGCGCTGGGCGCGATGTTCATCGGCTACGCCTGGCGCTTGAAGTTCAAGCCGGTCGATGGTCTGGCGATGAAGACCTTCGGCTTCTCCATCGTCTATCTGATGGGCATCTTCACGCTGCTGCTGGTCGACCACTACCTGCCGCACTGAGCCGCCGCTCGCTGTGGTTTGCGAGCGGCTATCGCGCTAAGCGCTTACAGATTTTGGTACACGGTGTATTCAAACTCGAAGAACAGCGGCATGGCCTTGACGTCTGCAAACGGCAGGATCTGCGTCAGGAACACACCTGCAATCTGCGTCGTCGGGTCAATCCAGTAATAGCAGTTCGAGAGCCCCGCCCACATCAGGCTGCCGGCCTTGCGACCCGTGGGCATGGGCTTGGTGTTGATCATGTTGAGCAGGCCCCATTGGTGCTGATTGTCAGGCGGCAGGCGCAGGTCGTTGGTGAGCATGGGGTTGGCAGTCAAGAGCGGCAGCACCTCCAGCTCGCCCATGTGGTTGCGGCTTGCCAAGTCGACGGTCTCGGCCTTGAGCACGCGGCCTTTGTCGGCGGCGCCGCGGTTGAGAATCATGCGGAGAAACTTCAGGTAGTCACCGGCCGTGCTGTAGAGGCCGCTGCCGCCCATCTCGATCGGCGGCGGTGAGGGCATTTCGAGATCGAGCGGGATCAGCTGGCCCTCCATGCGCTGGTGAATCTTGGCCTTGCGCGCGCGCATGGCGGGCGACATCACAAAGCGCGTGTCCTGCATATCCATCGGGCCGAACAAGTGCTCGGCGAAATACGCACCGAGCGTTTGGCCACTGACGGCCTCGACCAGTTGCCCGACCCAGTCCAGGCCCATGCCGTATTCAAAGCGGGTGCCAGGGTCGAACAGCAGCGCCAAGTTCAGCGAGGCCCGCTCGCAGCTGATGGCGCTGGGGATGCCCTCGCTCTGCTGGTATTTCTGCACGTCCGTGCTCAAAAACTCGTAGCCGATGCCGGAGGTGTGCGTCAGCAGATGCCGCAGTGTGATGGGGCGCACTGGCGCGCGGGTGATGGCTTTGCCATTGGCGTCGAAGCCCTCCAGCACTTGCAGCTCGCCGAGCGCGGGCAGCCACTTTGAGGCAGGGCTTTCGAGATCGACCTTGCCCTGCTCCAAGAGTTGTAGTGCGGCGGTGGCAGTGAGCGCCTTGGTCATCGAGGCGATCCAGGCCACGGTGTCGGTGGTCATCGGGCTGTCGAGATCACCCGCGCGCTTGCCGAAGGCGCCTTGGTAGATCGTACCGTCGGCGTTGGTCACCATTGCAATCACGCCCGGCACATCACCGGCATCAGTGGCGCGCACGAGTACCGCGTCGAGCTTGTCTTTGAGCGACATCTGTTTCTCTCCTCGTTTTATTTTTTTGATTGTTCGCGCCAGTCAGTCGGCGCTGGCTCAGGCTTTGGCGGGCAGGAACTCCAGCGCGCCATCATCCACCGGCTGACCGAGCAGCATCTTGGTGTCCTTGCCGTAGTGGTGCAGCACGCGCCAGGGCAGCTCGCGGCCCTGGCGCGGCAGCTGGGACTGACCGCGCTGCACATAGCCCGAACCCAGCGAGCTGAGAATGCTGTCGCCCTCGGCCTGACCCGCCGGTGCACGCGGGATCGCCACCGCAGCACCCTTGGCATCCATCTGCTTGATGAGGCGGCAGATGTAGCTGGACGACAAGTCGGCCTTCAGCGTCCACGAGGCATTGGTGTAGCCGATGATCCAGGCCATGTTCGGCACGTCCTGCATGAGCGTGCCCTTGTAGGTCATGCCGCTGCTGATCGGGCGCGGCTTTTTGTCGATGGTGAGTTCGGCGCCGCCCAGCATCTGAATCTGCAAGCCGGTGGCGGTGATGATGATGTCGGCATCCAGCTGCTTGCCGGATTTGAGCTTGATGCCGGTCTCGTTGAAGGTCTCGATATGGTCGGTCACCACGCTGGCGCGGCCTTCGCGGATGGCGGTGAACAGATCGCCATCTGGCACGGCACAGAGGCGCTCATCCCAGGGCATGTAGCGCGGGGTGAAGTGGCTCATGTCGGCATTGGGGCCGAGCTGTTTCTTGACGCTGTCTAGCAGGAAGGCACGCACCTTTTCCGGCCAGCGTTTCGAGGCCAGATACATCATCCGCTGCACCACGATGTTGCGCTTGCGCGCCATCGCAAACACCCAGCTCTTGGGCAGAAACTTGAGCAGCACCGCTGAAAGGGCGTCGTGATCCGGCAGCGAGAACACGTAGCTGGGCGAGCGTTGCAGCATGGTGACGTGGGCGGCCTTGTCGGCCATTGAAGGCACCACGGTGACGGCGGTGGCGCCGCTACCAATCACCACCACGCGCTTGCCGGCGTAGTCGAGGTTTTCCGGCCAGAACTGCGGGTGGATGCGCTGGCCCTTGTAGCTTTCCACACCGGGGAAGTCCGGCAGAAAACCTTGGTCATAGTTGTAATAGCCCGTTGCACCCACGAGGAATTTGGCCTTGAAGGTTTTCACCTCGCCGGTAGCTTCCTGCGTGGCGGTGACGTGCCAGCACTGCTCCTGGCTGCTCCAGTCCATCGCCGTGGTCTTGAGGCCGAACTGCACTTTTTTGTCGATGCCGTATTCGCGCGCCGTGTCTTGAATGTACTGGCGCAGCGAGGCGCCATCGGCCATCACTTTCAGCTTGTCCCACAGGCGGAACTTGAAGCAGAAGCTGATCATGTCGGTATCGGAGCGGACGCCGGGATAGCGGAACAGATCCCAGGTGCCGCCGAT
>JAUSQI010000094.1 GCA_030652575.1 Stagnimonas sp.
AGCTCTCGGGCGGCGAGCAGCAGCGCGTCGCACTCGCCCGTGCTTTTGCCGGCGAGCCGAAGATCCTGTTCGCCGACGAGCCCACCGGCAATCTCGATACCGCTACCGGCGGCCGCATCGTCGATCAATTGTTCGCACTCAACAGCGAGCGTCAGGCCACATTGATTCTGGTGACGCACGACGCCCAGCTGGCCGCGCGTTGCAGCCGCGTGCTGACGCTACGGGATGGTCGCCTCGATGCGTGAAGCCGCCCTGCACGCCTGGCGCACCACCCTGCGCGGTGCGCGTTCGGGTCGCCTTGCCATCCTGTTCGCCTCGCTGGTGCTGGCCGTCGCCGCCACCGGCAGCGTCGGCCTGTTCACCGAGCGGGTGCGCCTGGCACTGGAGCAGCAAAGCGGCGACGCACTCGGTGGCGATGCCCTGCTGCGCGGCCGCGACCCTTTACCGGCGGCCGAACTTGAAGCCCTCAAAGCCACGGGTGTGCAGATCACGCCGGTAGTCACCTTCGCGAGCGTCGCCGCCGCTGGCGAGCTGACCACGCTGGTGTCGGTCAAGGCCGTCGGCGAGGGCTATCCGCGGCGCGGCGTGCTCAAGCTCAGCCGCGAGAGTTTCGGTGCGATGGAAAATGCGCCGGGCATCCCGCCGCGCGGCACCGCCTGGGTGGATGCGCGCCTGCTGGGTGATCTGCAACTGCCGCTTGACCAGACTTTTCAGCTTGGCAATCTCAACCTCAAGGCCACCGCACTCATCGCCTACGAGCCGGATCGTGGTGGCGGTTTCACCGACTTGGCACCACGCGTCATCATCCATGCCGATGACCTCGCCGACAGCGGCCTGCTGAGTGTCGGCAGCCGCGCCAGCTACATCCAGCAGCTCACCGGCAGCGCAGAAGCGCTCGCTGCCGCCGAGGCGCTGCCGCGCAATGCCAAGACGCGCTGGATCAGCCCGAAGGAAGGCCGACCGGAAGTGAAGAACACGCTGGATCGCGCCGGCCAGTTTCTCGACATCGCCGGTCTCGCCGCCGCCCTGCTCGCCGCCGCGGCAGTGGCGCTCACCGCGCGCCAGCATGGCGAGGCGCTGCACAACGAGATCGCCCTGCTGAAAACGCTCGGCGCTCGCCAAGGCTTCTTGCTGCGCGCACTCGGCTTGCATCTGCTGCTGCTCGGTGTCGCCGCCAGCATCGTCGGCTGCGTGCTGGCCTGGGGCGGGCAGCTCGCCATCAGCCAGTTGTTGTCGGGCCTGTTGCAAGTGGAGCTACCCCCAGCCGGTGTGACGCCGCTGCTGGCCGCGGCGGGTTTGAGTTTGATACTGCTGCTCGGCTTTGCCGCGCCACCCGTGCTCGCGGCCCGTCGCACGCCGCCACTGCGGGTGCTCGCGCGCGACCTCGCCCCCGATGCCAGCCGCGCCGCGCCGTTTGCGGCCGTGCTGGCCGTTGCCGCCCTGCTGCTCGGCTGGCTCGAATCCCCCAAGCTCGCCTTCACCGTGCTGCTCGGCGCAGGTGGTGCAGCGGCGGCGCTCGCGCTGCTGGCCTGGCTCGCCGTGCGGGCGCTGAGCCCCCTGAAAAACCGCGTTGGCGCGGCCTGGCGATTTGGCCTCGGCAACATCGCACGCCGACAGGGCGCAACGGTTGCGCAAGTCGTCGCACTGGGTCTCGCCCTGCTCGCCTTGCTGCTCATCACCGTCGTGCGGCAAGACCTGCTCGAAGGTTGGCAACGGCAGCTGCCGCCGGGTACACCGAACCAGTTCCTCATCAACATACAGCCCGATCAGGTGCAACCGCTGCAGGCGTTCTTCGCCGAGCACCAGTCCGCGCCGCTGATGCTCTGGCCGATGACGCGGGGCCGACTGACCGCCCTCAACGGCAAGCCGGTGACCGCCGACAGCTTCGAGGACGAGGAAACCCAGCGCTGGGTCAATCGCGAATTCAACATGAGCTGGACCGACACCTTCGGCGACGACAACGAGCTGATCGAGGGCGACTGGTGGGACGAATCCGCGCGCGGCAAGCCCTGGCTTTCGGCCGAGGATTACGCCATCGAGCGGCTCGGCCTGAAGCTCGGCGACACCGTGACCATCGACGTCGCCGGCACCGCGCACACGCTGACGGTGAAGAACTTCCGCAAGGTGCGCTGGGATCGCTTCCGCCCCAACTTCTTTCTCGTCACGCCCCCCGGCGTGCTCGACCAGACCGCCGATGCCGCTGGCGTGCAGTGGCTGACCAGCTTCTACCTGCCGCCCGGCGACAAGGCGCTGCTGCGCGAGCTGGTGCGGCGCTTCCCCAACGTCACGGTGTTCGATCTCGACGCCACGCTGAGCCAGGTGCGCGGCATCGTCGAGCGCGTGGTGCGGGCGGTGGAGTTCGTGTTCCTGTTCGCACTGGTCGCAGGCCTGCTGGTGCTGCTCGCGGCGGTGGAGGGCACCCGCCATTTGCGCGCACGTGAAACCGCCATCCTGCGCACGCTCGGTGCCCGCACGGCCACCCTGCGCGCGGGCCTGCTGGCCGAATACGCGGTGCTGGGTTTGATCGCGGGCCTGGTCGCCACCACGGCGGCGCAGGCGGTGTCCGGCGTGCTGGCGGTGCAGGTGTTCGAACTGCCGTTCGTGTTCAGCCCCACGCTCTGGGTCACCGGCCTCGCGGCCGGCGTCGGGCTGGTGACGGGCCTCGGCTACTGGTCGATGCGCAGCGTGCTCAGCACGCCACCGCGGGCGGTGCTGGGCTGACTCCTTGCGATTGCGAAGGCGCCGTGCCTGATGCCATGATGCGAAAGCATCAATCCATCGGAGGCGCATCATGCCTGCCAACGCCATCAAATCCACCCAGCGTTCCACTTTCAAGCTGCGCCCCAAGGCGCGGCAAATCGCAGAGCAGCGCGCCAGGCTCAAGTCCATCAGCCTCGGCGAGGCCTTGTCCGACTTGGTGGAAGAAGCCGAAGCCAATCGCCCGCAGACCCGGCTGGAGTTCCGCGACGGCTGGCCGGTGCTGGTGGCTCCGCCCGGCACCGCCAAGCTGACGATGGAAATGGTCAAAGAAATGATGGATGAGGACTATTGAGCATCATCCTTCTGGACGCCAATGTGCTGATCGCTCTGGGCTGGGAAGAGCACATCCACCACGGCCCGGCGCTGCGGTGGATGAAAAGCCAGCCAGACCGCTGGGCAACCTGCCCCTTCACCGAATGCGCCTTCATCCGCATCGGCAGCAATAACCGCATCACGCCGGGCGCGACCACGCCGGCAAATGCCACTTTGGCGCTGAGGAACCTGTGCCGACAGCCCCGCCATGTGTTCTGGGCCGACGACTACAGCCCTGCCGACGAGCCCGTGTTCGAACAGCTGCAAGGCCATCGGCAGATCACAGACGCCTACCTGCTCATGCTCGCCTTGCGTCACAAGGCCAAGCTCGCCACGTTCGATGGCGGCATCAAAACCCTGGCGCGTGCGCTGCTCGGCGACGACAAGCGCGTGTTGCTGATCCCGCAGCAAGAACAGTAAAAACCAATGCGGATGCGGCAACATCAAGCCACGCCAACAGGGCGCAGCTATTTCTTGGGAATGACGTAGAACAACACTGCGAAGTAATGCAGCGCGCTGCCGGCGAGCACGAACACATGCCAGATCGCGTGGTGGTAGCGCAGGCTCTCCCAGCGGTAGAAGATGGTGCCGACGCTGTAGCTGAGGCCGCCGGCGAGCAGCAGCCAGAGTCCGCCGGCGGGGAGTGCGGCCATTAGCGGCTTGACCACTAGCAGCACGCACCAGCCCATGACCAGATACACCGCGAGCGAGAGTTTCTCGAAGCGGCCGGTGGTGAAGATCTTGAAGACGATGCCGACCGCGGCCAGCCCCCAGATGGCCCCGAACAGGCTCCAGCCCCAGGGGCCGCGCAGGGTGACCAGCGTGAACGGCGTGTAGGTGCCGGCGATCAGCACGTAGATCAGGCAGTGGTCCAGCACGCGGAACACGCGCTTGGTGTTGGGCAGCGGGATGCTGTGGAACAGCGTGGAGGCGGCGTACATCAGCACCAGCGACGCGCCGAAGATGCTCACCGAGACCATCTGCCAGGCGTCGCCATAAACCGCCGCCCGCGCCGCCAGCACCGCCAAGCCGGCGATGGCCAGCAGCGCGCCGATGCCGTGTGTCACGCCGTGCGCGATCTCCTCGCCCAGCGAATAGATCGAGGTCTGCGCCTCATGCAGCGTCTCGACGAGCGGCGATAGCGGGTCAGTGGACATCGTGGCCTTGGGATGCAGAGGCAGGAGCCGCCATTCTGCACCGCGCGCTCACCAGCGGTAACTCAGCAGCAGCGCGCCGATCACCGCATCGGCCGGCATGTGGCTGCGGGCGGTGGAGAGCACCGTGCCGTCGCCGGCCCGTGACGGCACTGCCAGCAGCAAACACGCGAGACGGGTGCGGTAATGGGCAGAGCGGTTCATGCGGCAACGCGTGTTTGAGGGCGCAGTCTAGACGTGCGCTGCCGCGGCTCTGCGAAGGCGCGTAAAATCCCGCGCACTCAATCACCCCCCGGAGCCCTGCCCCAATGAAAAAGCCCGTCAAGGTCGCCGTTACCGGCGCCGCCGGCCAGATCGCCTATTCGCTCATCTTCCGCATCGCTGACGGCTCGCTGTTCGGCCCCGACCAGCCGGTGATTTTGCAGCTGCTCGAAGTGCCCGTGCCGGAAGTGCTGGAGAAGCTGAAGGGCACGGTGATGGAAATCGAAGACTGCGCCTTCCCGCTGGTGCACTCGATCGTCGCCACCGGCGACATGGCCGAGGCTTTCAACGGCACCGACTACGCCTTCCTCGTCGGCGCCCGCCCGCGCGGCCCCGGCATGGAGCGCAAGGACCTGCTCACCGCCAACGGCGGCATTTTCGGGCCCCAGGGCAAGGCGATCGACGCCTATGCCTCGCGTGACGTGAAGGTGCTGGTGGTTGGCAACCCCGCCAATACCAATGCGCTGATCGCAGCTTCGGCCGCCAAGTCGCTCAAGCCGACGCAGTTCCACGCCATGGTGCGCCTCGACCACAACCGCGCCATCAGCCAGCTCGCCAGCAAGACCGGCGCGCACGGCAACGACATCGAGAAGATGATCATCTGGGGCAACCACAGCTCCACCCAGTACCCCGACATCACCAACACGACCGTCGCCGGCAAGCCTGCGAAGTCGCTGGTCGACCAGAACTGGATCGAGAAGGATTTCATCCCCGTCGTGCAGCAGCGCGGTGCGGCCATCATCAAGGCGCGCGGCCTCTCTTCTGCCGCCTCGGCCGCTTCGGCTGCTGTGGATCACATGCGCAACTGGGCGCTGGGCTCGAACGGCAAGTGGGTGTCGATGGGCGTGCCTTCGGACGGCAGCTATGGCATCAAGCCGGGCATCGTTTACGGCTACCCCTGCATCTGCAAGGACGGCAACTACGAGATCGTGCAGGGCCTGAGCGTGGATGAGTTCAGCCGCAGCAAGATGGACGCCACCGAGAAGGAACTGCGCGAAGAGCGCGAGGCCGTCGAGGCGCTGCTGGCCTAAAGCGCCATCAGCAACATAAAAAAGCCCGCTGAAAAGCGGGCTTTTTTGTGGGCGCGATCGCCATTAACAGCCCGTGACCGCGCACACCGCACGATGCACCCGCTGAAAGGCGGCCTCACTCAGCTGCGAATCGCGCCGCACCACTTGCGAGGTGTGCAGCGTGAAGAGCTTGTCGGGCCGCGCATAGCTGGTCTTGGGCAAGGGGTGCAGGGCGTAATCCGCAGGGGCCAAGGCCACCGCCAGCGCATGGCCCGCCTGCGAGGTGATCTGTGCGGCCAGAAAATCCCCACGCGAATCTGGACCGCGCAGCACCAGTACCGGCCTGAGCTTGGCAGCACTCAAATCAGTGAAGGGGAAAGGCAGCAGAACGACATCACGCGGCTGGACGCTCATTCCACACCTCGTCGTCGGCGTTGTCCCAATCCTGCACGGCTTGCGAACCCGCCTGCGCCAGGGTGAGGTTGTGCGTCTCTGCGTGTTGCACGCGCTCGCTGATGAACTCGACAAAATCGAGCACCTCTCTCGCCGCGGGCTCTGGCAAGGGTTTGACCTTGAGGTAAATACGGTCGGCGAGCGTCGCAGGCATGGCAAGTCTCCACGATGAATATCACTGTGAACACGCTAGCACAGTGGGCTGCGTGCGCTTTGCAAGTTAAGGCCGAGTGAGATCAATGCCCATCACGATGATCTGGCGCACATTGGGAAATTGTTGCGGCACAGTCTTGGCGTGCTCACGAAGCTCTGCAAGCAGCAGCTCAAAATCGGGGCGCACGTTATCGGTTGGCCGCTTAGCGATGAGGAAGATGCCGTAGTGGCAATGCGGTGCTCGCAGATACTGCCCCGCCAGTTGGTTCGACATGCGCTCTTTCATCTCGTTAACCGTCCAATTGTTCTCCCACTTCAGTTCAATGGGCACCTGCCCCTCCATGCCGGGGACTTGCAGGCAAATATCCATTTCCTTCTCGTCTCTCGCCACCGACTCTTCCGACACGGTGTAAAGCATTCTGGCTTTCAGCTTCAGCTTGTCTGCAAACCAGCGGCGGATCACCGTTTCGTGAACACCCAAGGCATCGGCACGCCAGCCCAGATTGCCCTGTTCGACCTCCTGCTTGATGGCCTCCAAGTGCCGCACCACCGCTAGAAACAGCTCGTAGCTATTGCGTGGTGTGTGCCCGCCTTCGCGCTCAAACAGGGCCACATCCTGTGGCTGCCACGCCACGGTGTCGGCTCGTTTGCGCTGCTGTTGTTGGATGAGGTGCCGAATCCAATCTGCGCGTGCAGCAAACAAGGGATGTATGGCGAGTTGCTGCATGGCGTGCGCCGCCTCGGCAGTGGCTTGTTCGGCGAGTCGGCCCAGCAGGGCATCGCGCAATTGCTGGGCGTCATCCCGATACGTCGGGGTGTATACGACGCCGCTTTCGTGCTGAGTATCTTCGTCAAATCGCAGCCACTCACATACCAGCAGCAAATACTCATTCAATGCGGGCAAGGCATGGCAATCCGCATCTGGCAGCAAAGGCGTGTTGCTGTTGAATCGCCCGCCAAACCCAGCACAGAAACCTGCCATCCATTCTGTCGGGTTGGTTTGCGTCTTCAAGAACAGTCGCAGATAGGCAAGTGCAGCGAGTGCATCGGTTTGCAGCCAGATCGCCAGCCAGAGACGGTGCTGGATGGGCTGATCCAGCGCCAGTGGCGTGCGCAATGCCGCCAAGGCCGTGAGTTCAGCGCGCGGTGGGCGTTTGTTGCCGCACAACAATCGCAGGCTGTCTTGCAGCACATCGTGGTGTAGTGGGTCTGACTGCTGTAGCGCAGCAAGCACCAGCGGCGCGGTGGCCTCGGCCAAACTGCCGCCCGCTTGTCGCAAGTGAGCCAGCACTTCATAAACGTGGCTTCGCGTTGCCGGAATCTGCCACTCGCCTGCAATGCATTCGCGCCACACGGTATGTGCCACCTGTGGCTGCGACTCCGCCAATGCGGCCAGCCACGGCGGGTGGCTGTTGATTTCATTGAAGGCATAGCGGAAAGCCGTGTTGGCATCTTTTGCGTTCAAATCGCTGAAACGTAGCTCACCGTCTTGCAGTGCAGCGGCGATACCCGCCAAACCGACGGGAATGCGGCCATCACCCCGCGAAGGGTCTGCTTTCTCGTGAGGCAGCAAGGGCGTGAACTGAGGCCAGAACGTTTTGCAGCCCTGTTGCGCGGCGCGCGCGATAGGCAAGCCCCATCTACGAATGGCGTTTTGCCAATTCTCTGGCGTGGAGCGAGTGTGGGCTTGGCGCTCTGCGGCTTCAAAAGTTAACCGTGATAGCGCATGCAGATTTCGTGCTTCGCGCAGGTGTGCAAGATGTGTCCGCAACCACCAGAAATCATACGTTCTAACTCTCAAGCGTCTGATCTTTCGTAGCCACTGCTGCCACCGATACCCCTGCTGAAACCAATGCTTGAGCCGATAGTAAGGACGTCCCCAGAGCAGCAATCGCACCTGATCCAGATACTTCCCGCGCAGCAGGGGTTGCCATAGGACGGCACGCAGACGCCACAGGGCAGGCCAGTGATGTCGATGCTGACTGACGATTTCCATTGCCGTGTGCAAAGCCTGCTTGCGCTCGTCTGGTGTCGGCATGGTCAAGGCATCGTCCAACAACCACTTCAAATCTTGTGCGCTGCTCTGCCAACGCTCATTGAACCCAAGCAGCTCGAACAGCCAGGCATCCCCGACGGCCTTGTTGCGCGCACGATGCTGTGTCACGCAGTGCCAGTAATAGGCTCGCCGCAAATCGACGCGCTCTGCGACTGCTTTATGCAGCGGCTCCAGCTCATCGCGTCCATCGCGGTTGAAATCCATCTTTTGCAGCCGCCAGAGGTTTTCAGCAATGTGCTGGCTACTGGCGGCGGTCTGATCGCCCATGCTTACTAGCTTGAGCAACACCGCAGCGGCAGAAGGACGCAGCCATTGCCACCGCACTGAAACCGCAACGCGGCGGGGTGGATCAACCGACACATAAGGCGGGGTAGCAAGTCGCGCCATCATGCCCATCAACACATCCTTGGCGTGCTCTGACGGTAGCTCTTCGCGGATATGGCTCGGCAGCAGCTCGGCCAGCCCCCAGGACCGCGTGGGCACATCGACAATCAGGTCGAGCAAAGCTAGAAACTCGGTCGTCGTCAGCACGGGTGGCAGCAACAGGCGCGCCGCCACGCCTGCGATGGATGCATCCAGCACAGGCCAGAGCAAGATCGTGTGGTAGGCAGCACGTTTCTGTGCGGTGTCGCCAGCCTTTTCAATGAACAACAAAACGTACTGCTTGAGATGCAGCGAGGTTGCAGGGGCGGCCAGCAACTGAAGCGCGGTGGGCAGGCAGGCTTGCAAATATCCCTCAGAGCACAGCCATAAGAGGTCTTCCTTCACCGCTTCATTGAGTGCCGGGTCAAGCAGCCAGCGATTCAGGGCGGGTGCCAGATCGGGATGCGCGAACCGTTTGAGCGAGGGGCGATCCAGTGCCAGCCAAACCTGACCCTGCGCCGGTTGCCGGGTGATGTAGCTCTGGAGCAAGTCGTGGCGATAATTCAGCGGCAGGCTCTCTGCATCGCCGTGGTGAAAATGCAGTTCTGGCTGCGCTTCGAGAATCCATGCACGCACGCTGTGGTTCCACGGGCGGTCACCCGCTGCCAGCCATGCGGTGAGCGGCAGCAGATGGGGGCGCAGCACCCGTGCCGTATCAATGCGTGCGCAAAGCAGGTCTTCGAGTTCGCGTATTGAGCCTTGCGCATCCACGCGCGATGACAACCACTGCGCCGCGAGATATTCCAGCACCTGGCGGTGGTGAAACCCGACGCTGCCATAGGCCGCAGGGTCGAACAGGGCGCGGTCGAGCAAGGCGTGAATCTGTCGCGGCGTCCAGCTGCCAGGCAAACAGCTTGCGGCATTCAGGCCCGTGGCTTCGGTGCTTGCGCTGACGGTGAAGCTGAACTGCTTGCAGAACAGGCAAGCCGCCGCGAGTGATTGTGCGCCCTTGAGCGCCTGCTCAGGACTTAGGACATCGCTCAGGCTCTTGTCGCGGGTTTCCTTGAGCCGCTGCTCGGCACCGCTGGCAATCATCTCGGTCAACGTGCCGAAACAGCCATGCAGCAGCCAATAGCTGACCAGCCATTCCACATCGAGCGGACGACTTGCGAACGACCACAGGCTGCGTGCGTCGAGTGCAGCGACAAAAGCAGCCAGCTCCTGCTCTGCCAAACCTCGGTGCATGGCAAAGGCTTTGACTTGCGCGGCGTCGAGCGGCAGCAGATCAAGCACCTGCACTTTCTCTTCATCTGCGTCAGGCAGACGGTTTCCACTGCGATCATTTGTGGGGGGCAAGGTAAACAGCGCGAGCAGATCGCGCTCATCCTCATGCGGCCGCCACGACTGTATGCGGCTGCTGATGACCAGACTGATTCGATGCGGTGCGCAGCGGCTCACGGCCTGCTTGAACACCTGTAGCGTACCGCCGAAGTCACTCTGCTTCTCAAGCCGGGTTTCATCGACGGCGTCAAGAAAGAAGACAGCTGGTTTCTCAGTGGTCAGCCAAGTGTTGAATGCAGGAGCAGCCTCGGACAATGCCTGCTCGACCCCCGCCTTCTTGATGCTTTCCAAGCGCAGGAAGAACGCATCTTGTCCGCTCTGTTGAAGTGCCTGCGATTTCGCTCTCAATTCTTGGGTCTTGCCGCAGCCTGGCTCGCCCCGGATGACGGTGAGTCGCTTCTGCAAAACCGCATCCCAGTCCATACCTGCTTGTTCGCTGAACATGGATTGCAGGTAGCTGGACTGGGCAGCGGCAGCGCCATGATCCTGAGGGTCTGCGACTTTGAAACGTCTATTGAGCTGGCAGAACATGAGGGGTCGGCACTCTCCACGGCTTGGTGAACATTCACAGCTGGCCTGTGCTGTGGGCAGCGACAATGGCAAGGTTCAGCTCAGGGTTTGTCCCATACGTTCTTGGTTGGCTGTTGCCGAGCGGCACAAGCTCAAGGTGCAGCTAATGCAAGCGAATGGCATCGCTACGCGCAAACCTCAAGGTGACTTGCGCTGCCAGAACCCCGCATTGCGAATGCCCAATGCTTCGGGATCAAACCCCGGCTCCTTGCCCGCCTTCTTCTGCGCCTCGTAATCCCGCAGCGCCAGCAGTGCCGGCTTTTGCAGGATGAGGATGGCGATGATGTTGAGCCAGGCCATCAGGCCCACGCCGATGTCGCCCAGTGCCCAGGCGGTGCTGGCGCTGCGCATCGTGCCGTAGGCCACCGCCGCGATGAGGGCGAGGCGCAGCACCAGCACCATCCAGGGGCGGCACACCTGGCGGTTGAGGTAGGCGAGGTTGGTCTCGGCCATGTAGTAGTAGGCGACGATGGTGGTGAAGGCGAAGAACAGGATCGCCAGCGCCACGAAGCCCGCGCCATAGCCGGGTAGGCTGGATTCCACCGCCGCCTGCGCGAAGCCCGGCCCCGGCGAGAGGCCGGGCAGTGCCTCGACGATCATGCCGCCTGCGGGTGCGACGACGTTGTACATGCCGGTCGAGAGAATGATGAAGGCGGTGGCACTGCACACCAGCAAGGTATCGACATAGATCGAGAACGCTTGCACATAGCCCTGCTGCGCCGGGTGGGTCACCTCGGCCGCCGCCGCCGAATGCGGGCCGGTGCCTTGTCCCGCCTCATTGGAATAGATGCCGCGCTTCACGCCCCATTCCACCGCCAGCCCCAGCACCGCGCCAAAGGCGGCCTCCATGCCGAAGGCGCTGCGGAAGATGAGGGCCACGACCTCCGGCACCTTGCCGGCGTTGAGGAACATGATGAGGACCGCGACCAGGATGTAGGACAGCGCCATGAACGGCACCACCAGTTCCGCGAAGGTGGCAATGCGCTTCACGCCGCCGAAGATGATGAAGGCGAGCGCGATGGCGATGCCCGCCGCACTCACGCTGGGGGCGATGCCCCAGGCCGTCTGCATGCTGGCGGCGATGCCGTTGGCCTGCACACCCGGCAGCAGCAGGCCGCAGGCGATCACCGTCACCACCGCGAACAGCAGCGCATACCAGCGCTGGCCCATCGCTTTTTCGATGTAGTAGGCGGGGCCGCCGCGATAGCGGCCTTCGGCGTCCTTCTCCTTGTAGATCTGCGCCAGCGTGCATTCGATGTAGGAGGTGGAGGCACCTAAGAAGGCCGTCATCCACATCCAGAACACCGCACCCGGTCCGCCGTAGGCGATGGCGGTGGCGACACCGGCGATGTTGCCGATGCCGACGCGGCCGGAGAGCGACATGGCCAGCGCCTGGAACGAGGACACGCCCGATTCCGAGGCCTTGTTGCTGCGCATCAGCCGCAGCATCTCGCCAAAGCCCCGCACCTGCATGAAGCGCGTGCGGATGGAGAAATACAGGCCCGCGCCCAGGCAGAGCGCAATCAGCGCCTTGCTCCAGATCAGGTTGTTGATGGCGTCGATGAGTGCAGTCACTTGGCAGGCCCGGGCAGGAAAATGGAGTTGATGCGAAGACTGTGCCGCAGTCGGCGCGGCGCTGCACGGTGGGCCGCTGGCGGGCGAAGGCATCCATGCTGCAAAGCGTCGGGTTATGGTGTGCGCACAGGCCGGATTCTCAAGAACATTGGCTGGTGTGTGGTGGTCACAGGCATTCACTCCGGTCGCGCAACCATGAAAACATCCCCTGCATTTCCTGCTCTCTCCCTCATGGGTGCGCTGCTGCTGTCGGCCTGCGCCACCGTCAGCACCGCGGAGGCCTGCAAGACCTACTGCACCACGCAGGACGACGGCTACCAGTGGGCGCAGCAGTCCAACCTCTACGATGCCGCGCCCTGCGCAGGCTACACGCGGGATTTCACCGCCGGCTGCCGACAGGCCGTGGTGGACGCGCAGCTGTCGAGGAATCCGCGAAAGGATTACTGAGGCCAGCTGAGTCGCTCACCCCAAGGTCAGCCCCACTGCCAGCACGCAGGGCACCACCCACAACGCGATGCGCGGCGCGGGCATCAACGCGCCGAACAGCAACAGCAAGGCCACCACCGTGAAGCGCACCGGGCCGAGCAGCCAGTTGAGGGGCGTGTAGACGGCGGCGAGATAGAGCCGCTGCTCGCTCGGATACACGCGCATCGGCAGTTCTTCACCCTCGTCGTAAAAGCGGCCGCCGGGGATTTTGGTGGTCTTGAACCTGTGATTCGCCATGCGCGGATTCACCACCGCGCGGCCCAGAAAGCAGTTGGCGCGCTTGCGGCTCATGCAGCTGTCTTGCGCCACCGACACCTCACCGACGACGGCATCGCCCACTTGCAGCAGCCAGAAGCGATAGCCGGTTTGCAGCGCCGCATAGCTCATGAAGCCCGCGCAGCACCAAAGCAGAATCACGCGATGCACGGGGGTGCCGCTGTGCGTCACCGGCATCACGAAAGGCTTGCGGCTCACGGCAGCGCCAGCTCCACGCGGCGATTCTGCGCGCGGCCTTCGAGTGAGGTGTTGGCAGCGACGGGTTTGCTGCTGCCGAAGCCCTGCGCTTTCAGGCGGGCGGCGAGTGTCGCGTCGCGTTGGATGAGCGCGGCGCGCACGGCCTCGGCGCGGGCGAGCGAGAGCGCCTGGTTGCGGGCGGCATCGCCGATGCTGTCGGTGTGGCCTTCGAGCAAGAGCACGCCCTTGGGCGCGGCGCGGATGGCTTCGAGAATGGCAGGCAGCGCCGCAGCCGATTCGGGCTTGAGCGTGGCGCTGCCGAAGTCGAAATACAGACCCGGCAGCACCACGCGCTTTTTCTGCGTGAGTGTGCTGCTCAATGCAGAGGTAGCAGCGGGATAGTCGATACGCACCGCGCGCAACGTCGCCTTGCCGATGCGCCATTGCAGCGCCAGCGGGTTGGCGGGGTCGTTGAGGAGTTGCAGTTCGGCATCCATCGTCTGGCCGTTCTTGGCGGTGAAGCGGCCACTCGCCACCACCACCGGCAGCATCTGCATCGTGCCGTTGACCAGCACGCTCAATTGTCCCAGAGACTGCCGCTGCAACTCGCCCTTGAAGCTCACGCCGCCACCCGCCAGCAAGCCGCCCGCGAGTGCAGGCAGCGCGCTGCGCAGCCACTGGTCTTCGCCCACGAGTGCAAAGCGGCTCTTGCCGCTCGCCAGCAACTCTTGCAGCACGGCGGTGCTGGCGCCGAGCGCGGTGGTGCCGGGGTAATCCTCTTCCACATCCGCCTCGAAGCGGCTGCGATAGCCGCGCGCCGTGGCGAGGTCGGCGTCGTGCAGCAGGCGCTCGCTTTGCAGGGTGCGCGGCTTGCCGTCATCACCGGGCAGGCTGGTGCTGTAGCTCAAGCGCCAGCCTGCGTCTTCGCGCGCCATCAATCGCTTGCGCGACTCGTAATCACCGCTGGCTTCAGCGATGGCGGTAGTGACGGTGAGGCCCGTCACCAGGGGCACTGGTGACGCCTGCGCAGCACCCATCAAGGCCGCGAACAACAGCAGCGCCCTCAGCACGAGCCCGCCGGGTTGCAGAGCTTGAGATCGAGCTGGTATTTGCCCTTGGCGACCGCATTGCCCTTCTCGTTCTTGAAGCTGTCGGCGGCACTCAGGCTCTTGCCGCTGCGCCGCACCTTCAGCTTCAGCGGCTCGCCCTTCGAGGCGCGCAGCAGCATGAAGCCGGCATCCTTGAACGGCAGCTCGAAGCCCGTCACCACCGGCACGATGCTGTGCGGCGAGAGGATGACGTAGACCACGCGGGCATTGGCGGTGTAGTCGTGCGCGGCCGCGCCAATGCGCAGCGTCAGCACCTCGTCCACCAGCTCGCCCTGCACCGGCACGCTGAAGCCGTAGGGCTTCACCATCACCGCAGCTGCTTTGCCTTCGAGTTCCAGCGGCTTGTCCTCGTTGGGCAGCGGCGCGCCGAACAGCCAGGGCTTGGGGATGAGCGCGCGCTTGAACATCACCGCCCCCGCCGTCAGCCCCGGCCAGCCAACGCGGATCGCGTCTTCCTTGAAAGTGAAGTGGGTGGCCTGCCCGGCGAACTCGCCGTTGACGGTGGTGGCCGCACCCGCGACGCCGCCCTTGGCATAGCGCAGCTCCAATTGCCCCTTGAGCTGGATGCTGTATTCCCACCATTTCTCGGTGAGGTTCTTGTTCAAGAACTCCGCCCGCATGTTGGCGGTGAAGGGGCCGGAGAAGCGCTCGCAGTAGCGGTCGAAGGCCTTGCCCGCCAACCAGGCGGCGACTTCACTCAGCTTGCCCAGCAAGGTGTCCTGCCCCTTGATCGCCTTCGCGGCGGCGAGATTGCTCTCGCCGACCTTGGCCACGAACTTGTCCTTGAGCACCGTCAGCCGCGCACTCAAGGCGCTCTCTTTTCCGGGCTTGAGGCCAATGCGGATAGCGAGCCGTTTGACCACACCCTCGCCCACTTGCGTGCCAACATTTTTCGCCATCTCCTTGAACGGATCGGTGATGAGCGAGAACGGTTCGGTGAGCGCACCCGCGAGCGCGCCTGCGAAGCGGAAACTCTCGATCACCCGCTCCAGCTGCTCGCAGGTGACGTTGGCGCGGCGGCTGGCGGCCAGCTGGTTGACGATGCGCTGGCGCTCGTCGCCGGTTTTCTTGGTCCAGTCTTCGAGTGCCTGCGCGGGTAGGCGCAGCAGGGGTTTGAGTGCGGCATCGCCCTCGGTAAAACTCTTGATGGGCGCCAGCACCGCGTCGATCTCGCCGAAGTCGCGCGACGCCTGTTTCAGCAGCGGCTTCAGCTCGGCGAAGCGCTGCTTCAACTCGTCTTTGGCGGGGTTGTCCGGCAGCTTCGGGATCTGGCTTTCGAGATCGGCTTCGATATCGCTGAGCACTTTCGCAATCGCCTGCGCCTCGGTCTTGGCGGCGGTGACGGCACCGTCGAGCACTTCCACATCCTCCAGCACCGCCACCTCGAAACGCGCGCTGCCACTGGCCAGCCCGCCGGGCGACCCCACGCCGACGCGATAGGTGCCGGGCCGGTCGGTGGCAGTGAACTGCGCGCTGTAGTCGCCATTGGTGGCGGGCCGCACATCGAGTGTCGTCATCACGCCATCGGGATTGATGATGCGGATCGCCACCAGCCCGCGTGCATCGAGCGGTGCCACGCCCTCGATGCCCACCGGCGTGCCCGGTTCGACGGGCCGCGCGGGCAGCACGCGCACCGAGACGCGCACCTTGCTCTCGTCGCCTTCTTCGGCTTGTGCGACGGGTGCGAGCAGCAGCGCGGCCAGCAGCAGCGTAAGGCGCGCGCTCACAGCTGCCGCGCCGCGCTGCGGGCGAGGGCTTGCAGGCGCGGGGCGAGGCCCTCGCTCATGCCCTTGCCCTTGGTCATGCCAGTGATGTTGAGCGTGAGGATGCGCGCGCCCTTGCGCACGACCAGTTGCTGGGTGCCGATCAAGTCCATATTGCTGCCGCTCACCCAGGCCTCGTCGCCGAGGTCTTCGAGTTCCTGCCCCGATTTTTTGGTCTTCTCCCCGAGCTGCGCATTCACCGTGCCGCTCAAGTTGCCCTGCAAGCCGGTGAGCGCGTTGAACACCGTCTGCGCCATCGCCACGTCGTCGTTGTCGCTGACGTTGACCATCAGCATGGTGATCTGGCCCGGGTTGCCGGCACTGGCCCAGATGCAGTTCTCGGGCTCGTCGCTCATCAGGCTCACGGGCTGTGCGAGCACGACCTGCGCCTGCTCGGCGGGGACCAGCGCACAAGCCTTGGGCAGTGGTGTGCTCGCGGTCTTGGTCGCGGGTGCAGCTTGATCGAACGAAGGCCATTCGCTTGCAGATTGCGGCGCGCTATCACTGCCCTTGTTGCAGGCGGCAAGCGCGAGGAGCGAAAGCGAAAAAAAGGACGCGAGGCGCATGGTCGTCTCCGGGCTTAGAGCTTGGGCACGGTGACGCCGGTGTAGCGATAGCGAATCTTCGCGCCACCGCCTTGCTGCGCGTAGACGAGGCCGTCATCGCCCACATAGGCCTTGGCGGGTTCGCCCTTGTCGGGCGGCACGCCGGGCAGATCCATGCGGTAGCTGTAGACCGTGGTGGCGATGCCATCCACCGTTTCGCGGCCCACTTTTTTGCAGTCGTACATCTTGATCTTGCCGCTGCGAATCTCGGCGTGCACGCCGCGCTCATCGGCCCAGAAGTTCTTTTTCACCTTGCGCCATTGGCCGCCCATGTTGGCGTAGAGCACGTCGTCCACCACGATGCCTTCGATGCGATTGTCTTCGCCGAAATCGCTGACGCTATGGCGCGCGGGTTGCTGTGTGCCCTTCTCGGCGGCTTTCAGGTAGGGCTCGCAGGCGGCGTCGAGTGCGTGGGCATTGGGTGCGAGGACGGCGAGGGTCAGCAGCAGGGGCAGTTTCATGGCGAGGGTGATCCGCGTTTGGGGGTTCATCACGGCAAACGCGCAGCGGGCGACAAACCGGACATCAACCCTTGCGACGCAGCGCCCGATGGCAGAGCCAGCACAGCACGGCGTTGGTGGCGACGAGTGCGGCCTTGAGCAGCAGCGCGGGCCAGAGCTGCGGGCTGATGGCACTTGCATCGCTGGTGAAGAGCATCAGCGCCGAGGCCAGTTGCAGGCCTTGCACCAGCAGCAGCAAGAGCAACACGGCGCGCAGTGCGTGCAGGGCGAAACGCGCCATCACCAGCCCAGCCAGTAGGTCGTGGGCTGCACCCTTTGCGGGTCATACGCCGGCTGATAGGCGGGCAGCGCCTGCCAGTCGATGCCGCTGCGTTGAGCGTCGCGCGGCTGGCAATCCTTGCGCGGTACATCGGGCAGGGCTTGCAGCGGCAGCAGGCTGCCGAACAGCAGCACCGGCCTTTGGGCATAGCCATACACCGGCGGCAGGGTGGATGGTGCCACCAGCCTTGGCAGCGGCGGCTGTGCCAGCGCCGGTAGCGCCAGCAGGCTCGCGACCAGCAGCGTGCACCTCACAACACCACCACGCCGACCGGCGCCCACACCTGGCAGCGCGCCTGGTATTGCAGCCAGCCGGGCTCGCCGGGGTGCTCGAAGGCCCAGTCGACAATCACGTTGCTGTCCTGGAAGCGTGCCGTCGCACTGGCATCCTGCCGACCCGGTTCGGTCTCGAAGGCGGTGACGCTGACGCCGCAATGCGAGGGGCGCAGATAAGGCGGCAGGTTCAGCTCGAACACATCGCGGCCTTTCTCGCGATTGCGCACGGGGTCCTGGGTGTAGTGCTGGGCAAAGATCAGTGCCTCGCCATCGGGCACCTGCGGGTCTTCGTAGTTGCCGCCTAAGCAGGTGCCGATGCCGCTGTTGCGGCAATCCTTGGGAAAGTTGAAGCGTGGATCGGCCTCGCTGTCGTCGTTGGCGCGGCAGCGGTTGTACGCGCTTTCGCCACGGCAATCGAGCACGCGTGCGGGCAGCATCGGCAGGGTGCGCAAGGCCCATTGCGGCTCGAAGGCGATGGCCTGCGCGGCGCTGCGGCGACCATCGGGTGTCCACACCTCCACCGTCGCCTCGCCGGGGATCACGTTCTGCAAATCGGCTGGCAGCTGCACGAACAGCTTGGTGCCTTCCCAGTTGAGCACTCGCGCATCCACGGCACGGATGCGCCCGCGTGGCGTCGGCAGCATCACCCGCACCGTACCGGCGGCGGTGCCATAGCAGTTGCCCTGCACGACAAAGGCCGCACCCGGCAGCAGCGCCTCGCCAGTCGCCACCTTGAGACGCGAGACTAGCGGCAGGTTGCCGTTCTTGGCGCAGACGACGAGGGGTGCCGAGATTTCTGCCGCGCGCAGCGAGTCATTGTTGTTGGTGCGGATGCGCGTCGCCGAGTTGCCACGCACCGCGCTGCTCACCAGAACGGCCTCGCCCGCATCGAGCAGGCGAAAGCTCTCGCCCAGGCGCGCGTTGGCGCTGGCGGTGTCTGGCACGGCACTCGGCGGCGGGCGCGGTGCGCTGTCGCGTTGCCGCACGACCGGGGGCATGGCGTTGACGCGCGGTGCGGTCGAGGTCATCGCTGCTGGCGGTTCTGCCGCCGCCTGTGGCGCGGGCGCGGGCATGGCGGGCTGCGGGCTCGCGCTGCTGTTTCCATAAGGCGAGTTGCTGCCCGCGCTTGGAGCGGGATAAGGCTGATAGCCACCGTTGCCGGCGGGTGGATAGCTGTTGCCGGTGCTGCCACTAGCCGCGCCATACGGCGAGTAGCCGCCGCTGCCCGTGCTGCCATAGGGTGGATAGCTGCTGCCATCCGCACTGCCATTGCCCCATTGAATGCCGCCCTGTGCTGGCGGCTGTGGCTTGCGCTGCGCAGGTGCTGCGGGCTGCACCTGCGGCACGCGCGCGCCACTGTTGCGCTGGCCGGGGATGGTCGAGGGCGCGGCGGCGGGCTCCTCATAGCCCTGGCTCTGGCCGCCATAGCCGTAGCCATAGTCCTGCTGCGCTTGGGCGCTGAAGCCAAGCGAACATGCGGCTGCGAATCCACAAAGCTTGAGCGCGCGCATGGTCGTGCTCACTGCGCCTGCGCCACTTGCACATCAAAGCGCAGCGCGAGTTGCCGCACGGCTTCTTCAATCGCCTGCCGCAGCGCGGCGTCGAAGCTGTCCTTGCGGGTGGACTGGTGCTGCACCTCGGGCGTATAGGGCGAGGTGCTCTTGCCGCTCTGCGCCATCACCGTGTTGAACAGCGCGCCGACGCCGCCGACGCTCACGGCCAAGCCGCTCAAGGTCTTGCGCACGTTGATCGCATCCAGCACGTCGCCGGTGTTGGCATCGACGATGCTCACGTCCAGCCCCAGCTCGTCCTGGTTACTGGCGCCACCGAGCTGAAAGCCGCCGATGTTGATGCCGTTGCTGCTGCCGCTGGCGCCGCCATTCAATTCGGTGATCTCGGCCTGAAACAGATATTCAGCGCCGCGCAACTGCGTCTGCGCCGTGTTGCCGGTGGTCTGCCCGGCGGCGTTGAGCTGCTTCTCGCGCACCACGCCCCGGTCGAGCTTGGCGCGCTCGACGACGCGAAACTGGCCGCTCTTCACCAGCGCCGTCTTGAACTGCTCGGTGGCACCGCGTGGCGGTAGTTCCGGCAGGTTGCTGGTCACTTCATAAATGCCCACCGCCACCCGCCCTTCAACGTTCTTGCGCGGCAGTTTGGTGAGCGCCTGACTGGTGGGCGAGCTGTCCACCACCGGGGTATTGGCGCAGCCGTTGAGGGCGAGCAGCGCAGCGAGAGTGAACGGCAGCAGCAGCGGTTTGATGGACATGGCGTGGGTTCCTTCGAGGGGCTTCAGCAGGGCAAACGGGGTGCGGCGTGCGAACCGGACATGCGGCGTTAGAGGCTGAACCCACGCGGCACCAGCGCCTTGAGATTCACCGTGTAATGGCAGTAGCCGTACTGGCTGGTGTTGACGGCACCCACCGGCCCGATGAACAGCAGATGCCCGAGCGAAGTGCTGGTGCGCTGCACCACGCCGGTCATCTGCCAGTTCACGGTCACCGTCGCGGCCGGCCGCTCGCCGGGTGCGCGGGTGAGGTCGCCGACATCGCTGCCCACCTGCACGCTGACGCGGCTCACCTGCGGATAGCCCTGACGGATCACCTCCGCCGCCCCCGAGACGCGCGCCCAGTCCGGCAGTTGCACATGAAACACATCGCGTCCGGCGATGGGCGCATCGCTGATGTGCAGTGCGGCCGCACCGCGTGGCGGGGCCGAGCCGTTCCAGGGTTGCAGCAGCGCCAGCAGCCCCGGCAGCAGCAGGCCTGCGGGCGGTGCCTCGAAGGTGGTGCAGGTGCCGGGCACGGCGCAGTCGAGCAGGCGCAGCATCCGTGAGGGCACGTCGGTTTCGACCCACACCGGCTCGAAGCGCATCGGCGTGAGTTGCGACAGCACTTGGTCTGCACGCAGCACCGTGAGCCGCGCCTCGGTGGCGGCGAGGCCGGAAATCTCCGGTGGCAGCTTCACCAGCAGCTTGTTGTCGGCCCATTCCAGCGGCGTCAGCGTCAGCGTGCCGACCGGCGTCGGCAGCGTGACTTGCACGGTGCCGCGCGCGCGACCGAAGCAGGTGCCCTGCAGCACGAACTCGCCATCCGGCGTCAGGTGCATGCCATCCGCCAGCACGCGGCTGATGCGCGGCAGATTGCCGTTCTGCTGGCACCAGCCAACGGGGTCGTTGCGATAGCTGAGTGCGCCGACGGTGCCGCCGCCCTGCACCCGCTGGCTCTGGCTGAGCCGCTCGCGCGGTGCGCGCTGCACGGTGGCGGCGACTTGGCGATCCTGCGAGTGAAACACGCTCTGCGCCGTCTGCTCGCCGGCATCGAAATCCAGCTGCGCGAACACGCCGCGAATCTGCTGATTGCCGCGCGCGATGGTCTGCGGCGTGCTGACGTCACTCGCCGCAGTGCTCGCGCGTTCCGGCTGGCCGCGTTCGCCGGCGGCGGCCATTTGTTGCAGCCATTGCTGCTTGGCCGCACCGGCGGGCAGGGTCTGGTCGCCCCACTGCACCGGCACGTCATCCGGCGCGGTGAGCAGCTGCACAATGCCACCCCCGCCAGCCTGCATTGGGGGCGCGAGGGCGCGGCGCGCCATCGAAGGTGCTTGCTGCGAACGCTGCACCGGGCTCGCGGCCGTAGTGCCGCCCCACTGCGGCTGCGGTTGTGCGTGCGCGGGGGTGATCATCAGCGCGAGCAGCAGCGGCAACGAGCAGGTGAGGGCATTCATGGCAGTGGTCCGGTGTGGGCGTCACTGCGACAAACGCAGGCGCGCGGACGAACCGGACAACCGCGTCGCGGCGGATGTGCGCCGCGGCTAGCGCATCACGCGGCGTGCCACGGTGGTGCTGCCTGGATCGTCATAGCGCGCGCTGGCGGCAACGGCCGCGTCTTCCAGCACCTGCGCCGCTTTCACATCGCCATTCGCGGCCAGCACATCGGCGCGCACGCGTTGCAGGTAGGGTTCCATGCGCACATCGCGAAAGCCGGTGATCTGCGGCCACATCGCGAGTGCTGCTTCGCTCTCGGCCAATGCGGTTGGCAGGTCGCGCGTGGCCAGTGCCACCCGTGCCAGGCCCGCGTGCGCGAGCGCGATGTGCGAGAGCTTGCGGCCGTCGGCGGCCTTGATGATCGCGGCGAACTGCTCGCGCGCCGCATCGGGCTGCTGATCACCGAGCAGAAACCGGCCCCAGCATTCGCGGATCACCATCTGCGGCTGGCTCGTGTCCGGCTCCTGCGCAAGATATTCATCGAGCGATAGTTTCAGCATCTTGCGCGCGTCCTCACGGCGACCTGCGCGCGCATAGGCATCGCCCAGATACCGTCGCGCGAGCCGCAACTGAAACGGATGCACCGACTGCTTCTGATAGGCGCGCACCGTCGCTTCGAGATACGGGATCGCCTGCTGTGGGCGGCCCTCGTTCGCCAGCCGGTCGCCGTAGTTCTGGCGTACGGTGGTGGCATCGAGATTCGGCGGATTCTCCGGCGGCAGCAGCGGCAACACCGAGTCGAACGCACGGAGTGCTGCCTCACGCTGACCCGACAGATGCAGCGTGCGCGCCGCCTGCGCACGCGGCACCCAGGCTGTGGCCACAGCCGGGCCGGTGGTGCGCTCGGCCGCATCGGCGGCCTTGCCGAAGGCTTCGGCGGCCTCCGTGAATTGCCCCAACTGCTGATACACCAGCCCCAGGTTGCCATGCAGCGTCACCAGCTCGGCGTCGTTGCGCTCGGGCAGTGTTTCGGCCAACTGCTGCGCCTGCCGGTAGCGGGCGATGGCCTCGATGAACCGCTGCTGCGCCTGTAGAAAACCCGCCAGCTCATGCAGCGCAGTGACGTGCCCGCGCGAGGCCGGATCGTGTTTTTGAAACAGCGCGATGGACTGCTCGAAGGCCCGCTGCGTCTCGGCCTCCTTCCCGTCATCACCCTGCAAGCGCAGCGCCTCGTTCGTCCACCACAAAGCGCGCAGGGCACTGTCGTTGGCGTCGGCGGCGTTGAGCAGCGTGTCGGCTTCGGCCACGGTGGCGGCGCACTGCGTCTTGTTGCCACGGCCGCAGGCGCGGGCGCTGGCTTCCACCGCACCATCGAGCAGATTGGGATGCAGCGGCCCGTAATGCTCGCGCACTTTTTTCAGTTGCAGGGCTTGCAGCGCCTCGTAACGCGCGTCCTCGCCGAGCTGGCCGTAGAGATCGGCGACGGTGCGCAAGAGTTCGATCTGCACCACCGGGTCATCGGCAAAGCGCGCCTCGATTTTGGTAGCGCCCTCGTCGAGCAAGGCCTTGGCGGTGATGGTGCCGCGCGGCGTATCGCTGGCAATGCGCGTGTCGTTGGCCTTGAACAGATCAATCAGAAAATCCTTGATCGCCTCCGCGCGGCGCGCCTGTTCTTCCGCACGCTGCGCCTGCCACAGCACACCGGCGACACCACTGGCGAGCACCAGCAACAGCAGTGCGGCAAAACCCAGCGACGCGCGGTTGCGGCGCACGAACTTCAGTGTGCGCTGCCGCCGCGTGATGCGCCGCGCGGCGATGGGCAGGTGCGCGAGATGGCGGGCGAGGTCGCTGGCAAAGCCTTCCATCGAGGCATAGCGACGGGCGGGGTCGGGTTCGAGCGCCTTGGCGAGAATCGCATCGAGATCGCCGCGCAGCGCGGCCTGCTGCGCGCGCGGCGCGCGGTTGGAGGCCAGCGGCGCATCACCGCGCTCGCCCGCCATCGCACCCAAGCGTGAGTGCTGTGCAAACGGCTTGCTGCCGGTGAGAAGTTCAAAGCTCATCACCCCGAGTGCAAACACATCGGTGGCGACCGTGATCGCACCGCCGCTGAGCTGTTCGGGTGCGGCGTAATCGGGCGTGGCGGCGCGACCCGTGACTTGAGTCAGCGCGGTGCCTTCGGCCTCGTCGTCGAGCAGTTTGGCGATGCCGAAATCGAGTAGCTTCACCTGCCCGCTGGCAGTCACCAGAACGTTCGCGGGCTTCAGATCGCGGTGCACGATCAGTCGCGCGTGCGCAGCTTGCACGGCAGAGGCCACCTGCTGGATCAGCGCGATGCGCGCGGCGATATCGAGCTTTTGCGCCGCGCAATGCGCGGTGATGGCCACACCTTCAACGTGTTCCAGCGCGAGCCAAGGCTGGCCCGCATGTTCGGACCCCTGGTCGGCAAGGCCGGCATCGTAGAAACGCGCGACGTGTGGGTGCTCCAATCCGGCCAGGATGTTGCGCTCGCGCGCGAAGCGGCTCTTCAGCGCGCCACTCAAGAGATGCGCGTGCGGCAGCTTGAGCGCCACCTCGCGCTCGTACGCGCCATCGGCACGAGCCGCCAACCACACCACACCCATGCCACCGCTGCCGAGCGCGCGCCGCAAGCGCCAGGGGCCGATGCGCTGGTCTGCGACGAAATCATCCGGTGCGGCGGCCAGCGTCGGTCGCTCCAGATACTCGCGGGTCGAGAAACGGGCCTGGCCTTGCAGCACGGCGACGAGCCAGGGTTTCAGCTCGGCCTGTTCGAGCGACAAGCTGGCCAGCCAGCCTTCGCGCGCCGGCTCATCGAGTTCGAGCGCGGTATCGAGCAGCACTGAGAACCGCGGCCAGAGGTGCGGCGGGCAGGGCAGTGTGTTTTTGAGGGAGGGCATTTGTGGGGACGAACGCAGTGCCGGGCTGAAACCGGACAGTGCGATCAGCGCAGCATCGCCGCCAACAGCAGCCGCGCCTTGTCCCAGTCGCGGCGCACGGTGCGTTCGGTGAGGCCCAGTGCGTCGCCGATCTCGACTTCGGTGAGGCCGCCGAAGTAGCGCATCTCCACCACCTGCGCCAGACGCGGCTCGACTTGCGCGAGCGATTCCAAGGCCTCGTGCACGTGCAGGGCTTCGTCGTCCTGCGCCACGCCATCGCCGATGGCGGTGTTGAGGGTGAGTGCTTTGGCACCGCCGCCGCGACGTTCGGCATTGCGCTCGCGCACCAGATCGACGATCACCGTGCGCATCACCTGTGCGGCATAGGCAAAGAACTTGCGCCGCGTTTCCACCTGCAGATGATCCTTGCCGCTCAAGCGCAGCCAGCTTTCGTTGACCAGTGCGGTGGTGTCGAGCAGCGTCATGGGGCCGGACTGTGAGAGTCGGCTGTGGGCGAGTTTGCGCAGCTCGCCGTAGGCGGCGGTGAACAGCGCCTCCGACTCAACGCCGCCCTTGGCTGTGCCCGCCTCGATGAGTTGCGTGATCTCGCTCATGCGCCTCCCTGTCCCTGTGCCCTATTAAGCCACGCGCGGGATGACAGCGGCGAGACCGATGTCCGGTTTCGGGTGCAGCGCGCGTTTGCCGGTTTGAGAAATCACTCATCCCGCGCGGCAGGCCACCATGAAACGCATTTCACTGCTCACTTCGCTGCTCAGCCTCACTCTGCTGGTCGGCTGCAATCAGCCGCAGGGCAGCACGCCGCCCATCGTCACGCAGCCCACGGTGCCGCCGCCGTCGACGCCGCCACCGGCAATCAACCTGCCGCCGGTGGTGCAGATCACCGTCGGCGGCACCATCGAGGCCGGCAAGGCGCTGGCTTTCGATGGCAGCGGCTCGCGCGACCCCGAAGGCAGCGCGCTGGTGCTGCGCTGGGATTTTGCCGATGGCATGAACGGCGGCACCGCACGCATCGCGCACGTGTTTTCAAGCGCGGGGCAATACACCGTACGGCTCACCGCCACCGACGCGCAGGGTTTGTCGGCCAGCACCACGCAAGCCATCACCGTCACAGCCCCGCCAGCGGCGGTGCGCACACAGACGGTGGCGGGCAGGGTGTTGGCGCTCGATGGCAGCGCATTGGCAGGCGTCACCGCCACGGTCACGGGCGGTGCGAGCGCCACCAGCGCCAGCGATGGCGCGCTGAGCCTGCCGCTGGGCATCGGCATTCCCCAAACCCTGCGTTTCACCAAGGCGGGATTGGCGACGCAAGTGCTGACGCTGACGGTGCCGAGCACCAGCGGCAGCGATGCGCGCTTCGAGACCGTGATGCTGCGGCAAGAGCCTGCGCTCACGCTCGCCGATGCCACGGCCGGCGGCACGCTCACCGGCAAGGATGGTGCGCAGATCAGCCTGCCCGCCAACGCGCTGGTCACCGCCAGCGGGGCGGCGGTGACGGGTGCGGTGCAGATCAGCCTGACGCCGGTGGACGTGACAGAGCCGCGCGCCGGCGGCTTCCCCGGCCGCTTCGAGGGCATCAATGCCGATGCCAGTTCAATCCCTCTGGTGAGCCTCGGGCCGACGGAGTTCGTGCTGACGCAAAACGGCGCGCCGGTGCAGATCGCACCCGGTGCGACGGCCACCATCACGATGCCGATCTACGCCGACCGCGACCTCGATGGCCGCGTGTTCGTGGCGGGCGATCGCATCCCGCTGTGGTCGCTCGACGAGCAGAGCGGCGGCTGGATCAACGAGGGCGAGGGCGTGCTGGTGGCAGCCGCCAGCTCGCCCACCGGCCTCGCCATGCAGGCCAGCGTGCAGCACTTCACCTGGTGGAACCCCGACCGACCGTTCATTCCGCGCGAGCCGAGCGTGAAGATGAAATGCGTCTATGACGACGACATCGGCATCCCCGAATCGCGCGCCAATTTTCAGCAGGCCACGCTTTGCAACTGGCTGGCGGAGCTGGATCGCGGCATCCCCGAACAGAAGTCGGCGGTGCAGAGCAAGGCGCAACCCGCCCCCGACTTTCGCCGTCGCCTGCCGGGCTTTTCGGGCAGTGCGCTGATCCCGACCGATGGCGGCGCAGTGACGCTGAATGTGCCGGTGGACAACGACGTGTTGTTCACCGTCACCGCGCTCAATGGTCGCTTTGTTGGCGCAGGCAGCCTGCGCGCGGGCGACGGCGTGACCGAGCTGGTGGTGAAGATGCGCCCCGTCGATGCCGGCACGCCGCCCGCAGCGGATGTCATCACCCTGCCCTACGACCAGACGCTGACCCTGCAAAACGCCAACGAGCCGCTCGCCCTCAACTTTGATGGCAGCGCATTTCGCTGGGCGCGCATCACCGTCACCCACATGCCGACCGGCACCGAGCAAGCCCCCGACGGCACGCTGCGCCTCTTGCGCGGCACCGCCCCGCTCGCGGTGCGCAGCACGCTGGTGGACTCGCGCACGCTCACGCGCCTGCTGCCGGAAGCCGCGCGCTACACGGTGCAGCTCACGCCCAGCAGCAACACGCCCGCCAGAGTGCGGGTGCAGATCGAGCAGGTCGGCAGCGACCAGGACGAAACCCTGCCACTGCCCTTCAGCAACCTGAGCCGCACGCCCGCCGCGCTCACCACGCTGCGGCTGACACTGCCCATCGAGGCCGCGCGCACGCTGTATCTCACCTCGAAGAACAGCGAGTCCCAGATGCGCCTCACCGCGCCCGACGGCAAGGTGCTGCTCAACACCGAAGTCGGCAGCGCGCAGGTCACGGTGAGCGACGAGCGATCGCTGCCGATGTCCGCCACCGGCAATGCGGTGCTGCAAATCGCCGCACTCGATGCCAGCGGTGCCTCGCTCCGGCTGGGTGCGAGCCTGAGCCACTGGCTGCCTGTCACACCGCTGCTCGATGGCTTCGCCTTGGTCGATCTGGTAGCCGACCGCAACGCCCTGCCGGTCGTGCTGCTGTCGCGCAGCACGGGCACCGGCAGCGACACCCGCTTCGCGCTGTCGCTGCGCCGCTTCGTCGATGGCGGCTGGCAGGCCATCGGCCCCGAACTCGCCGATCTGCGCTTGATGAGTGGCAGCACGGGCGGCGCGCAGGCCGCACTCGCCTTCGACGGCGACAACGCGCCCATCCTGCTCTACGGCGCGGATACCTCGGTGGTCACGCCCGGCAGCAACACCGCCAACAGCCAGTTCGTGGCGCAGGTGCTCGGCGCGCAGGGCTGGCAGCCGCTCGCCAACGACATGGGCCTGGTCTCCAGCAGCCGCGTCGGCTTGTTCGCGCAGCTGAAGCTCTTGGTGGATACGCAAGGCCGCCCCGTCGCGGGCCTGCCCACCAACACCGGCAGCGTGCTGGTGACGGTGCTCGCCAACGGCCAGTGGCAGGCACTCGGCAACAACATGAGCGCGGCGGATAGCTTCAGCGGCGAGTATTTCGACCTGGCGGCCGAGAACAACGGCCGCGTCTATGTCGTCACGGCACCGCGCAGCGGCAACGGCACCGTGGTGCGACGCTTCACGCCCAGCCCCGCACAGGGCGTGTGGGAGCCCGTCGGCCCCAATGGCGGCCTCTTGCCACAACCCGCCAGCGAGAGCGGCAGCTTTGCCCCGCGCCTGGCACTCGATGCCAACAACAACCCCATCGTCGCGGGCAGCAGCCAGCGCTTCACGGCGGTGTGGCGTTTCGATGGCAATGCCTGGACCAACGGCAGCGCACAGCGCATCAGCAGCAACGATTTCGCGGGATTCATCGGCGGCTTCGCGCTATTGGGGCCGCGCGCGCTCATGGCCTACATCAACAGCACCAACAGCAGCAGCCGTGCGGTGGTGCAGGCCAACGACGCGGCCGACGTCAACGCCGGGCTCGGCGCGAATGGCGGCGAAGTGGTGCAGTTCACGCCCAACTTCGCCTTCAACCGCAACGGCAACAACCAGCGGCTGCTCAATGCGGGCGGGGAGGTCTACCAGGCGATCCAGTCCAGCAACCAGATGCAGTTGCTGCGCCTCACGGAGTAAGGCCCTCAAGCGCGACGAAGACTGCGTGGCGACCGTATCATTTGCGCCATGCAAATCTTCCAGTTCGGCCGCCAAGGCGAGATCCCGCTGCGCCTCGATGCCATCGACGCGCTGCCGCACGAGGGCTTCGTCTGGCTCGACTTCACGCGCCAGAACGCGGCCGAGTGGCCGAGCTGGGTCAAGCGGCTGACGGGTGTGGTCATCAACGAAGAACATGTGAACGACAGCTTCAACGGCGATCACATGTCCACCTTCGAAGACACCGAGGACTACGACATGCTGATCTTCCAGGCGCTGACGCCGGAGGAGTGCGAGTCCACCCAGCACCTGATCGTCACCAAGTCGGCGGCGTTCTTCATCTTCGAGCGCCTGCTGGTGACGGTGCGCGCGGCGGAGAACGTGTCCTTCGACGTGGTGAAGCGCAAGTTCTGCGAGACCAAGCTGCGCTTCCCCTCCACGCCGTTCGGCTTCGTGCACGTGGTGCTCGACACGATGGTGAACCGCTACCTCACCGTCACCGACGAACTCGAAGACCGGCTGGAGCGCATCGGCGACAAGCTGATGGACCCCAAGGACGGCTACCACGACTGGCGCGAGCTGATGCGCTACCGCAAGCAGGCGCATGGGCTGGAGATTCTCTGCGAGAAGAACCTCGACACCATCAACGCCTGGCAGAGCGACGTGCGCGGCGAGATCACCGAGAGCCAGCGCATCCGCCTGGCCGACCTGCGCCAGCACATCGAGCGCGTCGCGCGCCATGCCGATGCGATCCAGCGCGACATCGAGATCGCCGTGCAGCTGCACTTCGCCTCGGTGAGCCACAAGACCAACGAAGTGGTGCGCTCGCTGACCGTGCTGTCGGCGATCTTCTTCCCGCTCACCTTGCTGACCGGCATCTGGGGCATGAACTTCGAGCACATGCCGGAGCTTTCGTGGAAGTACGGCTATGCGTTTGCGCTTACGACGATCAGCGTGGTTGGCATCTCGCTGATGATCTACTTCAAGCGGCGGCGGATTCTTTAAGTGCGCTTCACCAGCCGCGCGTAATAGAAGCCATCGAAGTCACCGCCGGGTGCAATGCGCCTGCCCACGACGCAGGCCTCGCCCCAGTTCGCGATGATTTTGGACTCGGCGGCATCGTCGGTTTCGGCGAGAAAGGTCTGCACCAGTTCTTCGCCCTCGGCGCGCAGGGTCGAGCAGGTGGCGTAGAGCAGCACGCCGCCGGGTGCGAGCACCGTCCACAGCGCCTTGAGCAGTTTCAGTTGCGTGTTGGCGAGCCGCTTGATGTCGTCTTCGCGGCGCAGCCATTTGATGTCGGGGTGGCGGCGGATCACGCCGGTGCCGCTGCACGGGGCGTCGAGCAGGATGCGGTCGAAGTCGCCGCCATTTCTCACGCGGCCGATCCACCACGGCACCAGCGCGGCATCGGCTTCGATCAGCGTGGCATCGAGTTGCAGGCGGGCGAGCGTGTCGCTGATGCGCTTGAGGCGAGTGCCGTCGCTGTCGAGTGCGGTCAGCTCCACATCGGCGGTTTCGAGAATGTGCGCGCTCTTGCCGCCGGGCGCGGCGCAGGCATCGAGCACGCGCATGCCGTCCTGCACATCGAGCAGCTGGGCGGCGAGCTGCGCGCTGGCGTCCTGCACCGAGACCATGCCCGCAGAGAAGCCGGGGATGGCCTCCACGCCGCAGGCTTCGTGCAGGCGCACCGCGTCGGGCGCGTGCGGCACGGCGCTGGCGGCAATGCCTTCTGTCGCGAGCCGCGCCAGATAGTCCTCACGGGTGGATTGCCGCGCGTTGACGCGCAAGGTGAGCGGCGCCTGCGTGTTGTTGGCGGCGAGCACTTCGACGGTCTGCTTGCCCCAGTCCGCATGGATTTTTTCGACCAGCCAGGCCGGGTGGGAATAGCGCGTGGTCAGCGCCGTGGGCAGCTCGTCTTCGAGCTTCACCGACTCGCGCTGATACCGCCGCAGGATGGCGTTGACCAGCCCGCGCGCCTTGGCCTCGTTGAGCGGCTCGACGGCATCAACAGTGGCACTCACTGCCGCATGCGCCGCAGTGTTGAGCGTACGCAGCTGATACAGCCCGACGCAGAGCAGCGCGTGCACGGCGCTGGTCGGCAGTAGCGGGGCCGAGAGCAGGCGCGTCAGCAGCCAGCTCAAGGCGCTGTGTTCGCGCAGCACGCCGTAAGTGAGCGTTTTGGCAAAGGCCAGATCACGCGCGTCGGCGAGATCGGCCTTGGCAAAGGCGTCGTCGAAGCTCTTGCCGGCGAACACGCGCAGCACCGCACGGGCGGCGACGGCGCGGCTGCTGGCGGCAGTGTTTACGGGGTTACTCAAAGCATCGTCCGGTAATGTTCCAGTGCTTGCACACCTGTGCGGCGGGCAACATGCGGCCGCCGGGTCGCTGCAATTCGTGGATGCGCACCGCGGCGTCGCCGGTGGCGATCTTGAGGCCGTCGGCCCCGGCGCTCAGCACCGTGCCGGGGCTGCCTGCGCCGGGCACGGCCTGGGCGCGAAAGAACTTGATGCGCTCGCCGGCCAGTTCGCTCCAGGCCACGGGCGCGGGGTTGTAGGCGCGGATGCGGCGGGCGACCTCATCGGCGGCTTGCGACCAGTCGATGCGCGCTTCGTCCTTGCTGAGCTTGGCGGCGTAGGTGCTGCCGTCCGCCGGTTGCGGCGTGGCGGTGAGCGTGCCGGCTTCGAGCCGCGCCAGCGCGTCGACGATCAGGCGCGCACCTTGGAGGCTAAGCGCATCGTGCAGCTCGCCAGCGTTTTTCACGCCGATGGGCAGCGCCTCCCGCAGCAGCATCGCGCCGGTATCGAGGCCCGCATCCATCTGCATGATGGTGGTGCCGGTCTCGGTATCGCCCGCCAATATCGCGCGCTGGATGGGTGCCGCACCGCGCCAGCGCGGCAGCAGCGAGGCGT
>JAUSQI010000096.1 GCA_030652575.1 Stagnimonas sp.
GCGCTACGAGCTGCACCGCGTCTGGGTGGTGGAGGCCGACATCAAGGCAGGCTCCGGCAACGTGTTCAAGAAGCGCCGCTTCTACATCGACGAAGACAGCTGGACCATCGCCGCCGTCGATTGCTACGACTCGCGCGACACGCTGTGGCGCTACCAGGAGGGCTTCACGCTGGCGCTGATGCTCGACAAGGCCGTGGTCTCGGCGCCGCAGGTGACCTACGACCTGTTCTCGGGCCGCTACGTCATCAACACCCTGCCCAACGAGCAGGGCTTCATCGCCAAGTTCGGGGTCGAGTTTCCGCAGGGATTCTTCACGCCGCAAAACCTCAAGAAGCTGGGGCGGACTTAATCATCTACTCAGCACGCAGGCTGGGTAGGAGCGAAGCGGAAACCCAGCAGCACTGGGCGCGATGCTGGGTTTCGCTCCGCTCAACCCGGCCTACGGTTAATGCCTACGAAAACACCGGCCAGGTATCAACAATCTTGCCACCGCGTACTGCGATGAGATCACCAAACTGCAACAGCACGCCTTCCACCTGCTGCGGCCGCAGGAACACCTGGTCGTCCACCTTCAACCCCGCCGCCACCGAGGCGTTGACGATCTCCTGATTGCTGCTGCGGCCGAAGGTGTTGTTCACCTGCAGGCCCTTGGGTGATTCGTAGTCGGCCATCCAGTAGCCGCCGTAGATGAAATAGGTCTCGCGCTGGTTTACGTCCCACCACGAAAACACTTTCGACTTGTCGTCGAGGCCGGGGATGTTGACCGCGCCCGTCGCCTTGAGCACCGGGGTGGCGATGTACGCAGCGGGCTTGTGGTCGGCGAGTGTCGTGAGGTCGTAGTGGTTGGGCTTGAGCAGGCCGGTGCCCACCGAGATGTCGTTGCTCAGGCTCTCGGCCTCGTGCAGCTTGTAGGTGGGGCTGCCGGCGGTGTTGAGCGTGAGGTCGTCGCGCCAGAGCTTGGCGTGCTGGCTGCGGGTGTGGTCGACCGCCGCCTGGTACTTGGCCATCACCTTGCCCAGCAGCGCGTCGTGCGAGCCGAGAAAGCTCGGCACCAGCGCCACGAACGGGTCGTAGCCCATGAAGCCGGCGAAGCGTAGTTGCTCGGGGTTGTCCTCGATCAGTTGCAGGATTTCGGTGAGCGCCACCATGTCGGCGACACCGCCGCGATGCAGGCCGACATCGAGTTCGATGTTGAGGTTGAGCGTGGTGCCCAGGCCCTTGGCGAGTGCGAGGTACTGTGCTGCATGGGCAGGCGTGTCACTCAGCCATTGCAGCTGGCGCGCCGGGTCGAAGGGGCCTTGATGGGTCTTGTAGAACAGCTCCGCCGAACGCACCGGCAGCGGCTTGCCGATGAGGATGTCCGACTCGGGGAACATCACCGCATCATGGTTGAGGAAGGGCTGGTGGAAGGACATCAGCCGCTTGGTGTTCGCGCGCTTGCCGATGTACTCGAGCAGCTTGGGCGAAGGCAGCGATTTTTCGACGACGCGAAAGTGACGGCCCGGCTCCTTGGCGACCGAAGCCACGACGGTGTCGATGTTGTGGTCGAGCGCGTCGAGGTCGATGACCAGGCTGGGCCGCATCGGGCCGTTGGCCTTCAGCTCGGCGTTGAGTGCTGCGAAGTAGTCGTTGTAGGGCGCGCCGTTGTCCTTGGGGCGCGACAGCACGGCACCGATACCGCCCAGTGCCACCGCGCCGCCCAGGCCCAGCAATACGTTGCGGCGCTTCATGTCATCAATACCTTTTTGAGATGTTCATTGAGCATCCGCCCCTTGGGGTCGAGCCGCGCACGCACCTTCTGGTAGTCGTCCCAGTGTGGGTAAAGCGGTGCGAGGCGCCTGGCGTCGAGCGTGTGCAGCTTGCCCCAGTGCGGGCGGCCGCCGTACTTCCAGAAGATCGGCTCGACCAGATCGAATAGCGGGCGATAGTCCACCGAATGATGCTGGTGCACCGAGATGGCGGCGGTGGCGCGGCCCTGCATCGGCGAGAGCCAGCAGTCGTCTGCCGCCACGTAGCGGTATTCGAGCGGGAACAGGGTGCGCACGTCGCTCTTGCGCACGGTCTCCAGAATCTCCTTCAGGCACTCTGCGCCCTTCTCGGCCGGCAGCTCGTATTCCATCTCGTTGAAGCGCGAGTTGCGCGGGCTGGGGAAGATCGCGTACGCGCGCCCCACCCGCTGCACCGGCGAATACATGGCGGTGAGAAAGCGCTGCATCGGGCCATCCATACCGGGGATGCTGTCGGCGATCTTCGAGGTGAGATCGAGGATGTGATCCACCGGCAACTCGAACGAGGGCACTGGCGTGTCGGCCGCGTCGGTCTCGTTCAAGGTTTTCACAATCGCGCCCTTGGCCTCGAAGAAGCACCAGAACTCGAAGTGGCGGTTGTCGCGCACCGAGGCATCGAGCTTGCCCAGCACGCTGTCGAGGTTCTCCATCCACTCGTGCTCTTGCAGCTTGTAGGCGGCACGGTTTTGCAGGGTGAACTGGGTGACGATGCCGAGCGCGCCCAGCGAAGTGGTGGCGGCATGAAAAACATCCGCATCCTTCTCCGCATTGGCCTCAATCACCTCACCCTCCGCCGTCACCAGCCGCACGCCGCGCACCATCGACGAGAACGAGCCGAGTGTGGCCCCCGTGCCATGCGTGCTGGTGCCGCAGGCGCCGCCGATGGACTGCGGATTGACATCGCCCTGGTTGCTGAAGGCCTGGCCCAGCTGCCACAGCGGCTCGCCGATATCGCGCAGCCGCGTGCCGGCCCACAGCGTGGCTTGCAGCGTCACCGGATCGTGGCTCACCACCCCGCTCAACTGGTCGAGCGAAAACAGGGTGTCGTCGGTCTTGCACAGCGCACTGAACGAGTGACTCGCACCGGTGACGCGCATCGACGCGGGCGCGGCGCGCATCTGTGCGATCAGCTCCGACTCGTCGCGCGGATTGAGCCAGGCCTTGGGGTTGGATTTTTGCCCGCCCGACCAGTTGTGCCAGGCGGCATCGCCGGGCTTGGGCTCGGCGGGCGTGCCGCCGCAGCCGGGCAACAGCGGCAGCGAGGCGGCGGCACCGGCGGCAAGCCCGGCTTTGAGCAGACGGCGACGGCGGTGATCGGGGGCTGATTCAAACATGGCTTGCTTCCGGGACAGGCTGGGTTTACCGACAGGCCGCAGTGATGCTGGCGCGTAATCTGCAAATGAATATGACAGTTCAGCAGCTGTGCTCACAGCGGTAAAAACAGTTAAAGGGACACACCATATGGCAACGGGGCATCGCACTCACTCTGGGTTTGGCACTGGCCGCCTGCGGCAACTGACAGCGTGCCGGCAACGACGCCACTGACAATGCATCGCCACCGCTGGCGACGGTTGCCGAGCCGCTGCTGGCCAAGTGCGTCATGCAAAGTCCGTTCCTTTCCGTCGGCGCGGGGCTCGATGCGCCGGGCCGGCTGGGAATGCCGGTCACCGTCGGCGCACAGCCCGCCGGCGCCTGTAAAGGCAATACGCAGTTTCGGTTCGGCAGCGGTCGCTACGACGTGACCGGCGTGGTCGCCAACACCGGCGGCATGGGTTGGGAGAACCTGTTCCAGATCCTGAGCGGCCTGCACACGCGCCAGTACGCACGTGCCTTCGCCATTTGGCGCGTCGCGCGGCTCCGCCGCAGAACCCGCCGTGCCCTACAACGGCATCTCGTCTGTTTTCTCCATTGCCGGGCCGGTCGCGGAGTGCCCCTGAGCAGGGCCACGGCCTTAAACTGAACGCGATCTCTTCAGATTTTTCAGACATGGCCGTTTCCCCTGCCGTGACCACGCCCCGCACGGTCGCGCTCGCCGTGATCTCGCCGGTGCGTGACGAGGCCCAGCACGTGCGCCGCACGCTCGACGCCATGCTGAGCCAGACCGTGCGGCCGCAGGAATGGCTGTTCGTCGACGACGGCTCCAGCGACGACACCCGCGCGATCATCGAAGGCTATGCCGCGCAGCACCCGTGGATTCGCGTCATCTCCCGCGCCGACCGCGGCCAGCGGGTGCTGGGCGGCGGCGTCATCGAGGCCTTCAACACCGGCTTGGCGGCGCTGCAGAACAAGAACTACCAATACCTCGCCAAGCTAGATGGCGACCTGTCGTTCACGCCGCGCTATCTCGAAATCATGTTCGAGGCCTTTGCCGCCGACCCGAAGCTCGCCTGCGTCTGCGGCAAGGTGTTCCGGCCCGAGGGCGAGACGCTGGTGGAGGAATACATCAGCGACGAATCCACCTGCGGGCAGTTCAAGCTGTACCGGCGCGAGGCCTTCGAGGCCATCGGCGGTTTCGTGTCGGCGGTGCTGTGGGACGGCATCGACTGGCATCGCTGCCGCATGCTGGGCTGGCATACCCTGAGCTTCCATCACCCGGAAGCAAGGCTGTTTCACCACCGGCTGATGGGCAGCTCGGATCGCGGCGTGCTGCGCGGCCGCAGCCGCCTGGGTCGCGCGATGTGGTATGTGGGCTATCACCCGCTCTATGCACTCGCCGCCAGCATTTTTCGCATGCGCGAAAACCCCCGGCTGACCGGGGGCTTGATGATGATCGGCTGTTATCTGGCGGCCGCCCTGAGCTTCAAGCCGCGCTACCCGCACCCGGACTTTCGCCGCTACCTGCAACGCTGGCAGTTGATGCAGCTCAAGGCGAGGTTTCTTAGCCGCCCTTAGCCAGCGCAGCCTCGATGGCCTTGGTCAGCTCTTGCGACTCCGGCTTGGTGCTGCTGCCGAAGTGCGTGACGGTTTTGCCGTCGCGGTCGATCAGATACTTGTTGAAGTTCCACGACGGCTTCTTGCCGGTGGCGGCGATGAGGTCCTTGAACAGCGGATTGGCCTCGTCGCCCTTCACATCGCCCTTGGAATACATCGGGAAGCTCACGCCGAAGTTGGCCTTGCAGAACTCGGCGATCTTGGCGTCGTCGTCGTACTCCTGGCCGAGAAACTGGTCGGAGGGGAAGCCGAGCACGACGAGGCCCTTGTCCTTGTAGTTCTTGTAGAGCGTCTCCAGCCCTTCGTATTGCGGCGTGAAGCCGCACTTCGAGGCGGTGTTGACCACCAGCACCACCTTGCCGCCATAGCTTTCGCAGAGGTTCTCGGTCTTGCCGAGCAGACGCTTCTCGGTCTTGTCGAGCAGCGGGCTTTCGCAGGCGGCAAAGGCTTGCGAGACGGCGAGCGTGAGTACGGCGGCAATGAGCAGGCGCATGGAGTGGTCTCGAATGGGATCTGTTGGAAACTACGTGGGATGGTGTTGGATGGATTCACAGCGTGTGATCTGGATCAGCGCGGGTCAGAGCGCAGTTCGCGATCCAGAAACTCCAGCGCGGCGTCAATGGCGGCACCGTCATTGACGAATGCGGTGACATGCCCGAGCCCATGCTGCTTGAACCACTCGGTATGCACGCCCACGGCGTCGAGCGCGGCTTTGAAATCCCGGCTGTGATCGTCAGGCACCAAGAGGTCCAGCGTGCCGTGATAGAAGAAAAACGGCGGGTCGTCCTTGCTTACATGGGTGACGGGCGAGGCGTCGATGAATTGCTGCGGCACTTGTGCCTGCGTGCCACCTAGAAACTCCGACACCAGTGTGCCTTCCTCGAACTTGCGCAAGTCGCTGGGGCCGGCGCCGTCTACTACAGCCTGCACGCGAACTTCCGGTGGGCCATCGAGAACGCCCAGCATCGCGGCCAGATGCCCGCCCGCCGAGTAACCCATCGCGGCCACCCGGTTGGGGTCGATCTTCAGCGCGGCGGCGTGCTTGTGCATCGACTTCAAGGCTTCGCGCAGGTCATCCACCGGCGCTGGATAGGTGTACTGCGGTGCAAACCGATAGGTGGCATTGACCACCACGTAGCCCCGCTTGGCCAGCCGCGCGGCAATGGAGTGCATGTCTTTGCGACGATCCGGTGCGGCCCAGCCGCCACCGTGGATCAGCAGCACCGCAGGCAGCGGCCCCGCCATGTCCGGCAGGTAGATATTGGCCTTCAGCACCTGAGGCCAGTCCTTGGGCGTGTACACCACATCCGTCTTGACGGTAAAGGTGGTCTCCACCGCAACCGGTGGGGGCGACGTGGGCTTGCCGATGTGGCTCGCGCAGGCCGACATCGGCACGATGAAAACAGCCAGTAACAGGGCAATGGAAAAACGCACCGTTGTTCTCCTCAAAGGGTGTCGATGACGAGCCCGAGCAACACCGCCGCGCCGAACCAGTGGCTGTGCTGAAACGCGGCGAAGGCGTCGGCACGGCTGCGGCTGCGCGCGCGGCGCTGCAGGGCAAAAGCAATCACTGCGGCTACGGCCAGCCCCGCAAAATAGATGAGGCCCAAACCCGCACGCGCACCGGCCAGCGCCAGCAGCGCGAGGGCCGCCGCATGCAGCAGGCTGGTGATGAGCAGCTCGCGCTGTCCAAACAGCACTGCGGCCGACTTCACGCCGATCTTCAGGTCGTCCTCGCGGTCGACCATCGCGTAGAAGGTGTCGTAGGCCACCACCCAGCAGATGTTGGCCGCCATCAACAGGCCGGCCATCGGCCAGTCGATGTGGCCCTGGATCGCCGAGTAGGCCATCGGGATGCCCCAGGAAAACGCCAGGCCGAGATAGGCCTGCGGCAGGGCGATCCAGCGCTTCATCAGCGGGTAGCTGGCGGCCAGCAGCACGGCGGGGATGGACAGCAGCACCGTCTCGACATTGAGCTTGGTGGTCAGCCCATAGGCGATGAGCGCTAGCCCTACAAACACGCGCACGCCCTCGCTGCGCGTGACGCGGCCGGCGGCGATGGGGCGATCCTTGGTGCGTTCCACTTTGGGATCAAAGTCCTTGTCCATTACGTCGTTGATCACACAGCCAGCCGAGCGCATCAGCACCACGCCGAGGGCGAACACCCACAGCACTTTCGTCGGCGGCATGCCGCCCGCCGCGAACCACAGGCCCCACAGCGTGGGCCACAGCAAGAGCCAGATGCCGACGGGTTTGTGCAGGCGGCAGAGGCGCAGGTAATCCATGAGTTTTTCGAGCATGTGGTTAGCTTAGCGATGCCTTGGCGCCACGGCTTAGAATCTCGCGTGCTTCGTTGAAAGCCGGCCCGTCCCATCCTCGAACCGAACCACCGGATTCGCGTCCACCCGCAGGAGACTTGTCCATGCTCACTCTGCTTCGCAACGTGCTGGCCATCGTGCTGGGGGTCGTCATCGGCAGCCTGCTCAACATGGCGCTGGTCATGCTCGGCCCCATGCTCATCCCGCCGCCGGCGGGGGTGGATATGACCACGACGGAAGGCCTGGCCACGGCCATGCCGCTGCTGGGGCCGCAGCATTTTCTCTTCCCCTTTCTGGCACATGCCCTGGGCACGCTTGGCGGGGCGCTTGTGGCGTTTTTCATCGCCGCGAGTCACAAGACGCGCTTCGCCTACGCCGTGGGCCTGGTGTTTCTCAGCGGCGGCATCGCGGCCTGTTTCATGATTCCCGCCCCGGCCTGGTTCATGGTGCTCGACCTGCTGCTCGCCTATCTGCCGATGGCCTGGCTCGGCGTCTTCATCGCCAGTCATAGCGGCACTGGGCTCCCGCCTGCGCGGGAGTGACAGCGCTCTGCGCTAGCGGCTCGCCAGCACCGTGGGATTCGCCGGCATGCCCTGCCACACCATCGGCGTGCTGAGCAGTTCGAGCTTGCCCAGCGCCGCATCGCCGGGCAGGTTGACCACGAAGCGCTCGAAGCTGTCGCCATTGCGCGCATCGCTCGCTGTCGAAGGCGGCGCACCGCTCGGCTGGTTGAAGGGCCGGAAGCCGCCTTGCAGCAGCACGTGCCGCACCGTGCCATCGGCATAGGTCGCGCGCAGCGTGTAGTCGCAGCCGCCGTTGCGGCAGTACCAGAAGTAGGTGCCGGTGTCGGGCGTGATGCTGGCTCGGTCGCTCGCGTTGGTGGGGTCGATAGCGCGCAGGCGGTTGCCGGTGAAGCGGATCGGCGGATAGATCTGCGTCGCCCCCGCCGTGCCGGCATTGCTGAGCGTGAGCACCACCGCGTGCACCGGCACGTCGCGCGCAATCGGCAGATTCTGGTCGAGGCCGAAGATGCCGCCCTGCGTGGTGGCGGGGTCGAAGTTCACCCACTTTGAATCCAGCGTGTCCCAGCGCTTGTAGCCGCCGGGGAAGGCCGTATCGCGCACCACCTTGCCGCCGCTGTAGGCGTGCGTGCCGTCGCTCTTGAGCGTCGTCACACCTTCGAGATGGCGCTGCATGACGGCCGTGCTGTAGTCGGAAAACGTGCTGAAGCGATAGCCGCTGGCCTCGTCACCGGAGCCGCTCTGCATCGGGTCGTTCTTGATGCAGCGGCCGCTGGCATCCACCGCCCGCGCATGCCCTGCAAAGCTCGTATTGGCACACGTGGCATAGCGCGAGGCCGTGGTGGGCACAATGGGTGCCAGGAACTCCCGCTTGATCGCGTCGTAGCCCCAGAGCGAGCCATCGAGGCTGCCCCAGTTGTAGGGATACTTGCCAGCATCGTAGGCCTCGCCCGCATGCGGCAGACCAAAGGCATGGCCCTGCTCGTGGATGAAGATGCCCTTGTAGGCCGCGTCGCCGGTGCCGGTATCGCCGCCCACGGAGCCGAGTCCGCCACCCGGCGAGGCGTACCGGCCGCCACTGTCGAGCATGATCAGCGGCGCGTAGTACTGCACCGCGAGCGGGCTCTCGCCATTGGCCGTGCGCAAGCCGCCGAGCACCGAGAGCACAGCGCTCATCACGGCGAATCCATCTTTCTGCTGGCTGGCATTGCTGACCACGTACGCCGGTTGTGCGGTGCCCGCCGAATCGCTGCGCGGCGGAATCACCACTGTCGACCAGCTCACCCGCTGCGCCGGGTGGTTGGCGGCCGTGAGCGCGGACACCGGCCATTTGGCGAACAGTTCCTGCATCGCATCCGTGGGCGGCGCGCCGGTCTCGCTCAGGGGATGGCCGCTGTTGGCATCGGTGGCGCCGAACAGATAGAACGGCAGCGTGCGCAGCACGAAAGCCATGTCGGCACCGACCACGGGATTCTTCACCGTACTGGCCAGATAGTTGTCGGCCTTCGCCCGCAGTTGCAGGCCCGGTGCGAGCCAGCCGACTGGCAGCGTCGCGCTGTAGAGATCACTGCCGTAGGCCGGGCCACCCGCCTCGGTCACCGGCAAGGCCGCAGGTGCGGCAAGCGCCACGCTGCCCAGCACGACGCCATTCGCATCCAGACCTTCCAGCATCGGGTTGCGGGCATCGCTGGCCGCGAAGCGTACCAGCGCCAAGGCCTCGCGACGACCGGTGAGATGCAGGGTCTCGGTGGTGTTGGCAGGGTTGGGTGGGGACCAGCTTTTGCCGGTCAGTGGCAGCACATGCGTCTGCGCGAGTTCGAGACTCGTGATGGCCAGCACCGTGGTGGGGCTTGGGCTTGGAGAGGGTGCCGGTGAAGGGTTCGGACTTGGCGTTGGGCTTGGCGTCGTCACGGATGGCGTCGTGGGCGCCGGTGACGGCGAGGGGCTCGCGCCGCCGCCGCCGCCGCCACAACTAATCAGCGATGCGCCCATCCAGCCGAACATGAGTCCTTTCGATACCAGCTTTAACATCGCGCGCTCCTTGCGTTGACGGCTCCGGTGCACGGTATGCCCTCTCTATACCGACTACTGTAGTGACAGATTGACGGCGTTAATTTTCTGACACAGTAAGCCCGGAGCGAGCGAATGCAGACTAGCGATCAACTCAAGACGGAATCCGACTGCGTGGTTCACGATCACCCTGTACCTGCCAATGAACTCGGTAGATACAGCGTTGACCGCGATCCGCACTCAGAGCATGACATTGCGAGTTACGTCGAGGGGCAAGCTCGAGAAGAAACTGTTCTGCATGTTGAAAGAGTGAAACGTGAAGTTGTACTTGGTGACGTTTACGACATTTGGGATGTAACAACTGACAAAGATCGTTGGTGGGTCATAACGAATCTGACCAACCTCTACTCGCAGAAGTATTTTCCAAGTCTCGACTACACCCTTTCTTTCCATATCGGGCTGATGGCGCGCATGCGCAGTAGGTCAGGCAGCATTGATCCAAACGAACCAACCCCATTCGACGAAGTTATTCGGCGCGCCGATCAAGCCGAAGCAAGGCTCGGCGCTGCGGTAGAGGTCGAAGACTTCCAGGCTGTCGGCATGCTGCTACGGGAAAGTCTCATATCACTCGTACAGGCTCTACGCCGACGTGTACCTCTGCAAGAGCCTATCGAGAAACCCAAAGACGCCGACTTTGTCGGCTGGTCAGAACTTCTCATGAACGAGCTTTGCGCTGGCGGCAGCAACAAAGAGCTTCGGCAACATCTTAAAAACACTGCCAAGGAGTCATGGCAGTTGGCCAATTGGCTGACCCACACACGAAGTGCCACCAAAACCGCGTCTTCGATAGCTAAGAATTCGTGCCAAAACATCATTGGTCACTACATCCAAATCTTGGAAGGTGGCCGATCAGACAAAATTGGAACTTGCCCAGTATGTAAGTCGTCCGACATTCGCACGCATTTTGATATTGCGATACCTCCGGATGGGAGTTACTACTCAAGCTGTGGCGTATGCGATTGGACGGATCATTCTGGTCATGCAGGCCCTGAGGCTGAAGGCTAAATCGATCCTTCTCAGCTGGGACTGAAGCCGGAGCTTTTCCCGGTGCAGCTTTCAATCCCGGATTTCATCCGAACTGCCTCATCGCAGTCATATACTTCTTCCATGAATACTCAGCTTCTTTCTCAAGCTCGCCAACTCAGCGTTGAAGATCAGTTGGAATTGGTCGAGGCCCTGTGGGATGGCATCGCAAAACGCAACGCGGTGCCCGGCCCAACGGACGTGCAGAAAGCAGAACTGGACAGACGCCTTGCAGACCACGAAGCGAACCCGGATGACGTGGTGTCGTGGAACGAGGTCAAGGCATCGGCTCTGGCCCAACTCAAGCGGTGATGCTGTCGGTCTCGTTTCTTCGTGCTGCCCGTGCCGAGTTCACTGAGGCAGCGGCGTGGTACGAAGCCCGGCGACCCAATCTTGGCGTCGAGTTCATTACTGAAGTCGATCGCTGCATTGCTCTCGCCAAAGCGCAACCGCTTCTATTTGGTGTGATTCACAACAGCATTCGCCGCGTGGTTACAGAGCGTTTTCCCTACAGCATCTATTACCGCGTCGAGTCTCACCGCATTGTGGTGCTGGCTGTCTTCCATGCCAGCCGCAATCCATCAATCTGGCAGCGGCGAAACTGACTTTAGCGTCGAAGACGCTCACCTCGGCATCACCACCTCAGTCAACGGCGCCGGCTCGCTAACCCGCGTGCCGGTGGTCGCGGCCACCGTCATGCCATGCGTCAGCACGTAGTCGAGCTGGTCGCGGTAGTGCGGCTGTGGCAGTGCGGTGGCGTCGTCGGCACCCCAGCTCACCATCTGCATGCCGAGCACATCGAGCGAGTCGACGGTGAGTTTGTCCTGCCACCAGTACTCGAAGATCGCGCGGTCGGCGGTGAGATCGACGATGCCGTAGCCGTGGTCGACCCAGTCGATGAACTGCACGTTCTTGTTGGCGGTGAGTACCACCGTCTCCAGCGCCTTGGCAGCCACGATGCTGCTGGTGATGGTGGCGTCGTTGAGCGGTGCGCCGCCATCGACCAGCGCGCGCAGCACCAGTTCGTCGGCACCGCCGCGGCCGAGTGAGCTGGGCGCGAACTCGACACCCACCGAGGCCGCACGGTTGTTGAGCACGGCAACATTGCCGCTGGTGAGCCGCACCGCGCCGGCAGCGGCGTTGGCGGTGGTGGAGCCGTTGCGCGTGCTGCGGCCGGGCAGGCCGGGCTGGTAGGCCGAGACCAGCTGCGTGGTCTCGATCACATCCGAGCCGAAGTTGCCGTGCGAGTCGCCCGAGACCAGCACGGTGCCGCGCACGCGCAGGTTCGCTGGGTTGCTGCCACGCAGCGCTTCGCAGAGTGCGGTGCGCTCACCGGCGTAGTCGCTCCAGCGCGAGATGCCGATCTTGGGCACCGAGGGGAAGCCGGCGATGACATCCGGCGTGTCGGCGGGCGCGAACCAGGTCTGGTTGTTGACGATCTTCCACTTCACGCCGGCCTGTTCGGCGGCGACCATGCCGCCCGTGAACCACTCGAACTGCGGCCGGCCGTAGAGCGAGGGCGTGCCCTCGGGCAGATGGCTCGAATCGAGCGTAAGGCCGTGGCCGGGCAGGCCGATTTGTGTATCGACCCCGAAGAACTCCGCGAGCGGGCCATACGGCAGGCGGCGGTAGAGCAGCTTGTTATCGGCCGGTGCGGGATAGCTGCCGTCGTCCACCAGCAGGAAGCGGCCGGAGCCATCGCCCAGCGGCGGCCGCGAGGGCGTCCACTCCCAGAACACCTGCGTGGTCTGCTCCAGCGTCGTCGTGCTCTGCATGCCGTCGAAGGGAGTTTCCAGCTCGTTGCCGTAGCCCTCGTCGATATCGTGGTTGTCCCAGACGATGAACCAGGGATGCTGCTGGTGCGCGCGCATCAGTTGCGGGTCGCTGCGATACAGCGCGTAGCGGCGGCGCAGCTCGGTGATGTCGAGCCAGTCGCGGTTGTCGACGAAGCCCAGGTCGCGGCTGTTCTTGCGGCTGCGGACGAACTCGTCCTGGTCGATGAAATCGTAGATGTAGTCGCCGCAGTGCACGACCAGATCGAGATCGTTTTTCTCGGCGATGTGCTGGTAACCGCTCCAGGTCGAGGACCAGTAGCTGCTGCAGGCGACGACGGCGAAGCGGATGTTGTCGACCATTGAGGCCGGTGCCGTGCGCGTGCGGCCGGTGATGCTGCGCTGGCCGAGCGCCGAGAAGCGGTAGTAGTAGGTGGTGGCGGGTGCGAGGCCCGTCACATCCACTTTCACCGTCCAGTCGCGCGCGGCACTCGTGCTCTGCGTGCCGCTCTTGAGCACGGGCGACATGGTGGGGCTGGTGGAGACCTGCCAGCGCACCGCGATGCTCGGCGCACTCGGCACGATCTCGGTGATGCGGGTCCAGACGATGACGCGATCACTCAACGGGTCACCGCTCGCCACGCCATGCGCGAACGGCAGCGCCAGCACGAGGGGGAAGTCGAAGCTGGCCGGTTCCTGCCCCGGCGCGGGGAACACCGGGTCGGGGAGTGTCGGCGTCGTGGGCGTTGTTGGCGACACGCGCGCCAGCCCGGACTCGCCGCAGGCATCAAGCAGCGGCGTGGCGGCGATCAGGCCGGCGGCTTTCAGAAAGTCGCGGCGATCCATGGGTGGTGGCGGCATGAGGTTTCTCGATGGGTCAGAGTGTTTGCAGCGTCGTGCTGCCGGCCTGCACGCGGAAATGCGCGAGTGCCAGGGATGGATTCGCCACCGGCAGCTGCGCCTGCATGGCGCGCATCGTCACGGTGCAGTCGGCGGGCGTGAACACCACCTCCAGCCAGCCGTTGCGGGTGCCATCCCAGAGCGCGAAGTGCGGGTTGTTGAGCGTGATGTTCGGCCCCTGCAAAAACACATTGGCCGGCGGGTTGATGGTGGCGATGGGTGTCGCCGCCGCGCAGCTCGTCGTGAACTCGGTGCCGACGACGGCGCCGTCCGGGTAGCCATCGCGCAGCGTTGCGGCGGCAAAGGCGTGCATGTCGCCGGCGAGCACCACGAGATTGGGCGTGCCCTTCAAGGCGCTCAGCAGCTCGGCACGCTCGGCGGTGTAGCCATCCCAGTGATCGACTTCGTAGACCGTGGGCGGCTGTTGAGCGATGCGGATCGGCGAGAACGGGATGGGCAGGCCGAGCACGCGCCACTGCGCAGGGCTGGTCTTGAGCGTGCTCAGTATCCACTGCTTCTGCGCGCTGCCCAGCATCGTGCGGCCGGCATCGTTACGCGCGGTGCAGCTTGCCTCCATCACCAGCTGGCGCTCGCCAAAGCTGCCTTCGCCGCAGGGGTGCGGGCTGCGATGCATGCGCAGCTCGGTCAATGCCAGCTCGGCGAGCGTGCCGAAGCGGAAACTGCGCTCGACATCCATCACATCGGGAAAGCTCGCCGCTGGCGTGTAGCGCACGCGCACCGGCAGGTAGCGATACCAGACGTCGAGTGCTGCGCGCACATAGGCCGTCATCGCCACCGCATCGTCGTCGAGCGGATGCCCGGGCCCGCGCGGGCGGGTGCCGTCGAAGTAGAGATCGTTGGCGAACTCGTGGTCGTCGAAGGTGGCGATGAGGGTGTGGCGCTCCAGCACCGCACGCAGATTGGCGTCGCTGCGGTGGGTGCGATAGATCGTCAGCAGGTCGTCGCGACTCGATGCATACATCGCGCCCGAGGGCAGCGCGATGTGGCGCAGCGGAACAATCGCGCTCTCGTAGATGAAGTCGCCGAGGTGCACCAGATAGTCCGCCTCCACCGTCGCCATTTCGCCGAAGGCGTGGAAGTACGACAGCGTGTAGTCCTGGCAGCTGGCGACCAGCAGCTTGAGCGAGGCCACCGGCTCGTCCGCGCGCGGCAGCGTGCGCAGCCGGCCGATGCGGCTCGACGTGCCCGCATGCGCGAAGCGGTAGAAATAGAAGCGGTTGGCTTGCAACAGCCCATCGACATCGAGCTTGAGCGTGTGATCGTTCCTGGCCTGCACCTGGGCGGCGCGGATGCGGCCTGCGACCACGGGTTTGGTGAAGGCCTCGTCCTCGGCGATCTGCCAGAGCACGTCTTCATCGGGCTTGAAGGCGGCGGGTGCGAGGCGCGTCCACAGCACCGCGCCGCTCGGCGTCGGGTCGCCACTGGCGACCGAGAACGGGAACACCGTCGCCGCATCGCCGCTGCCCGGCGCGGGCAGCGTCACGGCCTGCGGCACGGCGAGCGGGATGGTTTCCATCCCCGCAGCGCCCGCCGCACCGGCCGAATCACCGCAGCCCTGCATCGCCGCCGTACCGGCCAGCAGACCGGCCATTCTCAGAAAATCACGTCGGTCCATCACAGGCGGCATCGCAGTCTCGGCTTCGGGGCTTCAGGTCGAACCCAGCCTATACGGGCGCGGGCGTTTTTCACCGACACTGGGCTGAAAAGGCTCTGCGGGGTGAGAGCCGCCTTGTAGCGCAGCTTTGTTTCAACCACTGCACGCGCGACACTGTAGGTATGTCTTTACCACTCCCTCCGCCCCCGGCGGCATCACTCGGCGACCCGCAACTGCTCTCGGCGCTGAAAACCCACTTCGGCTTCGATGCCTTCCGTCCCGGGCAGGAGGCCATCGTCCGCGATGCCCTGTTGCACAGAGACCTGCTGGCGATCATGCCCACCGGCGGCGGCAAGTCGCTGTGCTTCCAGCTGCCTGCCTTGCTGATGCCGGGGGTGATGATCGTGGTCTCGCCGCTGATCGCGCTGATGCAGGACCAGGTGCGGCTGTTGGCCGACAACGGCATCGCCGCCACTTTTCTCAACTCCTCGCTCAAGGGCAGTGAAGGCAGCGAGCGGATGAGCGCGCTGCTGCGCGGCGAGATCAAGCTCTTGTATCTGGCACCCGAACGCCTGTTGATGGCGGATTTTCTCGAAGGTTTTCTGCCGCGCCTGCAACAAGCGCAGGGCATCAGCGCCTTCACCATCGACGAGGCGCATTGCGTCAGCGAATGGGGCCATGACTTCCGCCCCGAATACCGGCAGATGCACCTGCTGCGCCGGCACTTCCCCGAGGTGCCGGTGTTCGCCTTCACCGCCACCGCGACGGTGCGGGTGCGGGCCGACATCGTGCGCCAGCTCGCACTCATCGAACCGGCCCTGCACGTCGCCAGCTTCGACCGGCCCAACCTGTTCTACACGGTCACGCCCAAGTCCTCCAAGACCTACGGCGCGCTGCTGACGCAGGCGAAGAAAGGCGGCGCGGGCATCGTCTATTGCCTGTCGCGCAAGCGCGTCAACGAACTCACCGAGCGGCTGCAGGGCGATGGCATCGCCGCCCTGCCCTATCACGCGGGGCTCGATGCCGAGATGCGCCGCAAGAACCAGGACACCTTCATCCGTGACGACGTCGGCGTGATGGTGGCCACCGTCGCCTTCGGCATGGGCATCAACAAGCCTGATGTGCGCTGGGTCGTGCACTACGAGCTGCCCAAATCGCTGGAAGGCTATTACCAGGAGGCCGGCCGCGCCGGCCGCGATGGCGAGCCCGCGCAATGCACGCTCTACTTCGGCCCCGGCGACATTCTCACCGCCGAGTTTTTCATCGCGCAAAAAGTGCATCCCGCCACCGGCGAGCCGCTGGTGGACGAGCAACGCAACGCCCGCCAGCAGTTGAAGCAGGTGCTGGACTACGCCGAGACCAGCGCCTGCCGCCGCAGCGTGCAGCTGCGTTATTTCGGTGAGGATTTCAGCGGCCCTTGCGGGGCTTGCGACAACTGCACCTCGACCCGGGTGGAGGAAGACTGGACGGTGCCGGCGCAGCAATTGCTCTCGACCATCGCGCGCCTGGCCAAGCTCAGCCAGCGCTTTGGCGCGGGGCACATCATCGAGATTCTTCGCGGTGCGAAAACCGAAAAACTGATCCGCCAGAATCACGAAGCCCTGAGCACCTACGGCATCGGCAGCGACAAATCCGCGGACGAATGGCGGCACCTGGTGCGGGTGCTGAAGCACCAGAACCTGCTGGAAGAAACCCAGGACGGCTACCCCGTGCTCCTGCTCAACGCCGGTAGCTGGCTGGTGTTGCGCGGCCTGCAAACGGTGACTCTGGTCGCAGCGCCGAAACCCGAAAAAGAAAAGCGCGAGAAGAAGTCGCGCAGCAAATCCGCCGCAGAAGTGCCCGTGCTCGGCAGTGCCGAAGAGCAGCTGTTCCAGCGCCTGCGCACCCTGCGCAAGAAACTGGCCGACGAACAAGGCGTGCCGCCCTACGTGGTCTTTGCCGATGCGGCGCTGCGGGCGATGGCCCAGACGCAGCCGACGTCGCTCACCACGTTTGCCGAAATACCCGGCGTCGGTGCCGCCAAACTCGCGCATTACGGTGAGGCGTTCACCGCCGAGATCATCGAGGCCATCGCGGCGCGATAAGGCTGGAGCTGGAGAGCAGTGTAAGGTTTTGCCCGACGCGGCCGACGCTGTTCAGTTTGCGCTGTTCAGGTTACTTTTAAGCGCCTTCAGCGGGTTCGGTTGACCTACGTTTTTTGAGGCTGATTAAAAATCGCACCAAACTATAAAGTGGGCAGGGATGACCAACAAAATGGCACAGAAAGTCGTAGGCCACTCGCGCCTCATCGACTTGCAGCAGCAGGCCGCCAACAGGCGCATGCGCAACGGATTTGAGTCGCCTGCATTTGAGCAGGACTACGCGCTGTGGCTGCGCATACACAGCGCGCCGATGCGGCGATGGCTGATGGCCGTGCCCTTTTTTGCCATGGTGCTGGCACCGGTTTACTGCACGCTGATGCTCCACACCTACTCCACCGAGCTGATCTGGTTAGGCGTCATCGGGCTGGGCATCACCGCACCGCTGTGCGCCTTCAGCATCATCCTGCTCTACCGAAACCCGACATCGGCATTGACCACGCGCATGCTGCTGGTCAGCGCCATCGTGGTGTTCTGGGCAGCCGCGCTGATCCGTTGGCTGAGCGTGCAGGAGGAGGGCAAGCCGCTGTCGCCCGAAATAGTGATGATCGGACCGGTGGCGCTGGCGGCGCTGGCGCGGCTCAGGCTGTTCCTGATTCTGCCAACGATCGTCGGCTGCTCGACCCTGTTTCTGGTGATGGAATGGTTCATCAACGGCACTCAGGGTTACGGCCCTACGTTGCTCGGTACGCTGCTGTTCACCAGCGTCTCCATCATCATCGCCTTTGCAACCGATCATCTGGCCCGACAAGCCTGGCTGGCCGAACAGATCATGGAGCTCACCGCGATGTCGGATGCCGTGACGGGCCTGCCCAACCGTCAATGGCTCAACCGCGACATGGGCACCTTGTTCGCGCTGGCGCGCCGTGAACACCAGCCGCTGGCGGTGTATCTGATTGATCTCGACCACTTCAAGAAACTCAACGACAGCCATGGCCACGCCGCGGGTGACGAGGCACTGAAGGCCGTCGGCGCGCTGCTGGCACTATTTGGCCGGCGCGCGCTTGATCTGGCCGGACGCTACGGCGGCGAAGAGTTCGTGCTGGTGCTGCACGACCCCAAGCTCTACGGCACGGTGCGCATCGGCAATCAACTGGTGTCGCGCATCTCTGCACTCGGCATCGAAAACAACGGCGCGCCGCTGGGGTATCTCACGGCCAGCGTTGGCGTTTATACCGCCATCCCCGGCGCAAAAGACCGCTTCGAGGACTTTCTGCACGAAGCCGACCTGGCCCTGTATGCCGCCAAACATCTGGGGCGTAACCGCATGGTGCTGCGCCAGCCACAAGACGCCGCAAGAGCGGTGCCGGCCTCGGATGACGACGCCATCGAGACCGCCATACCCGCCACTTGAAGCCCGCGTGGTTGCTAAGGACGCGCCAGCCGTGCAGCCTTGGGCGATGGATTTCTCACCCCGCCCCATGATTCAGAAGATCGGCACCGCGCTGCGCACGCAGCGGGTGGCGCGGGAGTTCGGCATCGAGACGCTGGTACGCCTGCTCAGCGAGTACCTGCCAGACGACCAGATCAGCGATGTGCGGCGCGCCTACACCTTCGGCGCCGAGATGCACGCGGGCCAGTCGCGCAGCAGCGGCGAGCCCTACATTTTTCATCCGCTCGCGGTTGCCCGGATCCTCGCGGAGATGCGGCTCGACCACGTCACGCTGATCGCAGCCATCCTGCACGACGTCATCGAAGACACCGACGTCTCGAAAGAGGAAATCAGCCGCCAGTTCGGCGCCGAAGTGGCGCTGCTGGTGGACGGCGTTTCCAAGATCGAAAAGATCGAGGGCATGAGCCGGCAAGATCGCCAGGCCGAGAGCTTCCGCAAGCTCTTGCTGGCGATGACCGACGACCTGCGGGTGATTCTGGTCAAGCTCGCCGACCGCCTGCACAACATGCGCACGCTGGGTGCGATGGCGGGCGAGAAGAAGCGCCGCATCGCCGCCGAGACGCTCGAAATCTACGCGCCCATCGCGCAGCGTCTGGGCATCAACACCCTGCGCCGCGAGCTGGAAGATCTGGCGTTTGCCAACCTGCACCCGCACCGCTACGAGGTGTTCGTCAAGGCCGTGGCCGAGCGGCTCGGTGATGCCAAGGCGCTGATCCGCGAGATCGAGCTGAAGCTCAGCCGCGCGCTGGCCGATGAAGGCATCGGTGCGACAGTGGTCGGCCGCCAGAAGAGCTACTACAGCATCTACAAGAAGATGCAGAGCAAGCGCCTGAAGTTTCTCGACGTGATGGATCTCTTGGGCTTCCGCGTCGTGGTCAGCAAGCTCGACGAGTGCTACCGCGCGCTCGGCGTGGTGCATCACGTCATGAAGCCGGTGCCGGGCCTGTTCGACGACTACATCGCCAACTCGCGCGGCAACGGCTACCAGAGTCTGCACACCACCTGTGTCGGGCCCGAGGGCAAGAAGATCGAGGTGCAGATCCGCACCCGCGAGATGCACCACGTGGCCGAGAGCGGCATCGCCGCGCACTGGCAATACAAGCTGGGCCGCAAGGACGCCAACGCCGCCCCGCAGGCGCGCGCGCGCGAGTGGTTGCAGATGCTGCTGGAGTCCAGCGGCAGCGGTGCCAACGAGCTGGTCGAGAACGTCAAGGTCGATCTCTTTCCCGACGAGATCTACGTGTTCACGCCGCGCGGCGAAATCCGCCGCCTGCCCAAGGGGGCGACCTCGGTGGACTTTGCCTACACCGTGCACACCGAGTTGGGCGACCGCTGTGTGGCGGCGCGTGTCGAGGGTCATCTGGAACCGCTCAACACGCCGCTGAAGAACGGCCAGACCATAGAGATCATCACCAGCAAGCACGCGCGGCCCAACGCGGCCTGGCTCAACTACGTGAAGACCGCGAAGGCGCGCATGCGCATCCGCGCGTTCCTCAAGGATCAGCGCGAGGATGAGGCGATCCGCCTCGGCCGCCGCCTGCTGGAAATCGCGCTGCGCGAACTGGCGCTGCCCGCCAACACGCTCAACGCCACCAATGTCGCACCGGTGCTGAAGAGCTATCACCTCGACGAAGTGGAAGACCTCTACGCCTCCATCGGCACCGGCGAGCGGCTGGCACCCCTGGTGGCGCGGCACTTCCTGCCCGACCCGGTGGATGGCAAGCCGGCCACCAAGCGCAGCAGCGACACGATGGCGCTGGCGGTTGAGGGCACCGAAGGCCTGCTGGTGGACTACGCCCGCTGCTGCCGGCCGATCCCCGGCGACGACATCATCGGTTACGTCTCGACCTCGCGCGGCATCATCATCCACCGCATCGACTGCGAGCATGTGCGGGCGCGCCGCGGCGGGCCGGGCGAGCGCATCGCGCTGGTGTGGTCGCCCACCGTGCAGGGCGATTTCATGGCCGAACTCAAGTTGCAGGCCATCAACCGGCGCGGCCTGCTGGCCGGCGTGGCGGGTGCCATCACCGAGGCCAACAGCTCGATCGAAAACGTGCAGATGCCGGAGCGTGCCTCGGGCGAAGAAGCCATCGAAATCCAGTTTCTGGTCACCGTGCGCAACCGCACGCATCTCGCGCAGGTTTTGAAACGCGTGCGCCATCTGAGCGTGGTGGACAAGGTCAGTCGCGCCTAGCGGCACTTCGCGGCACAAAAAAAGGCGGCCCGAAGGCCGCCTTTTGTTTGCAGGTGGTTTTACTTACACGGTGCGACGGCGACGGCGCAGGGCCAGCGCAGCCAGTGGCAACAGCGCCAGTGCACCCAAGCTGCCACCGAAACGACCACCGTCCGAGACGCTGGTACCGGGAACCGTCGGCGTGGTGGGCGTCGTCGGTGTGGTCGGCGTGGTGGGTGCGGTCTTGCTGCAATAGAACACCTGCGTATCGTCGATCACCCAGCCCAGGTTGCCGCCGCAGCCGTCCTGGCCGAACTCCCAGCGGAACTTGATCTTGCTGCCCTTGGCGGCATTCAGGCTGGCGAGATCGACCACCGTGGTACCCCAGCTGCCCGTCGCCTCGCCCTGGTCGGAGCCCGTCCACGACAGCTGGCTGGCCTTGGGATTGGTGTTGGTGCCCGAGGTCTCCAGCGCCAGGTTGTAGGGGTTGAAGGTGTAGCTGGCGGCCGGCACCAGCGTGAATGCACCACCGTCGACACTGGCCAGCAGGTTGCCGCCGTCGAACAAGGCTTCGGACTGCATGAAGTGCGTGAACGAAAGGAAGCTCGCAGTCTCCGGCACGGTCAGCTCCGGCGAGTCGATGCTGATGGTGCCCGAGGCATCGCCACCCGCAGCACAGGTGCCCTCGCCGTCGTTGGCGGCGAACAGCGCCTTGCCGGTGTGCGGCGCGGGCAGCGTGCTGTTGATCGAGAACACGAACGTCGGCGAGTCGAAATCGCCGCTGATGGTCTTGGCCTGCACCCAGTCGGCCGGGATCGCGCCGCTCTCCCAGGTTTCCTTGAAGGTGGGGAACACGAACTCTCCCGACGGGCACAGCGCGGGCGTCTCGGCTTCGGGCTTGAGCACCGGCTGGTAGTTGCACTTGGTCTTGGCACTCATCCGCATCTCGGTGGCGGTGACCGCGGCGGTGACGGCAGCGCAGTCGGCTGCGGTGATGACCTCAGTGGAGACATTGCCCAACACGTCGTTGAGCGGCAGGCCGATCAGGTCGTTGCAGGATTTCTCGAGTGCATCCGAATGCTGGCTGAAATTGGTGGTGGGCGTCTGGTAGACCGACTGTGCCTGGAAGTAGATGTGCGCCGCCTTGGTCATGCCGATTTTCGGGATCGTCACGCCATTGAACTCCTTGCCGTCCACCAGCATGGCGTAGGCATGGTTGGGCACGCCGGAGTTGGTGTGCACGCCGCCGCTGTCGGTGGTGCCGCAGAAGTAGTTCGGCGAGGTGATGACGCTGCCCGGCGAAGCCGTGGTGAGCAGGGGGATGCCGAGGATCGGCACGTTGACGCCGAAGTTGTCCGGGTCCCACATGTCGCGCAGCAGCAGGCCCGCGACGGTCTCGCTGAGGTCTTCGCCCAGCACCCAGCGGCTGCCGCCATTCTCGAAGTACTCGCCTTCGGTCAGCGTGATGCCGAGCGGGCCTTCCAGCCCGTTCACCAGGTCGTAGGTCTCGCCGAAGATGTCTGAATAGCCTTCGTTGAGCGCACCGGATTGATACTGATAGACGAGGCCCGAGGTGTACTCCGTGTAGGCGTGGCTCCACTCGTGGCTGACGACGTCATCGGCGTCAAAGAGGGGGCAGTAGTTGGTGGACTGGCCATCCCAGTACGCGTTGGGGCATTGCTCGTTGACCAGGTAGACGCTCTTCTGCACCTGATCTTCCGGCGCGATCGCGCCGTCGTCGTAGCCTTCGCGGCCGAACAGGTTCTTGTAAAGCGCGTAGGTGCCGCCGGCGAAGATGTAGAGATTGTTGAGAAAGATCAGCGGCGTCGGGATGGCCGACGGCAGGCGGCTGGACCTTGCAGTCGGGTCGTCGAGCACCAGGTCGGGGTCGGCCGGGGACAGCGCCGATCCTTCGGTGAGCACCGGCGGCACCATCAGGTTGGGGGTGTAGATTTCGCGGTTGAGCACCGTGTGGATTTCGTTGATGCGATTGAGCACCGTGCCGGTGTGGGCATCGAGAATCAGGCGCTCGCGCACGGGGAACGCCGTATCGCCACCGCGCACCATCATTTCGTAGGCGAGGTAATTGGTCTGGCTGTCCACCCCCTTGAGCACGCCGGTGCGGTAGAACATCAGGCGGGTGGATTCGATGCCGAGGTTCTGCACCTTGGGATGCAGCTTGCGGGCTGCGGCCAGACCGCGCTGCTGCAACACGGCGATGTCCATCTTGGGCGTGGTGCTGAGCGATTCCAGGCCAGGGATGAAAGCGCCGTTCATGCCCGTGATGCCGACATCGTTCATGTGCACCACCAGGCGCGTGCCAAACACCGGCAGGCCGCTTTGCATCTGGTTCATGTGCACATGGGTGTTGCCTGCGCGGTCAACGTTGACGCGGGTGACCGCCAGCTGATTGACGGCATCGGTCACCCCTGAGAGCACGCCGAAACGGGCGATGAAATCCTGCGCACGCAACAGCGGTTTCGCGGCAACGTCATCCACCATCAGTACCTTGCCGGGCAGCGCCTGTACGGTGGCATAGGCATCAATCGCATTGCTGCCGCTCAACAAGGCGCCGCCGCTGGCGGACTTGAGCAGTGTCAAAGCCTCGTTGGGCGTCTGTGCCAGTCGGGTGGGCAGCGCAGAGGCACTGAATGCGGCCGTAGCTAGCGCGAACGCCAAAGCTGCCTGGGCAGGCTTGAAATTGTTCTTCATGGGATGTCGCCTCTCAAAAAAGTGAAGGATTCTGTGTTTTATTCAGTGACTTCCTGTCACTTCTTGGTGAGCTTTCAGCAAACATCCTGCCAATTAACGGTTCAGAAAAGATGTTTGTAGACGCTTACGGAATCTATTGACCATCTGGATGCCATGACGCCCAAGAAAAAGGGGGCCCGAAGGCCGCCTTTTTCCTGAAGCCACTACGTTTTTAGTTCACACGGCGTCGGCGTCGCAGTGCCACCGCCATCAGCGGCAACAGCGCCAGGGCACCAAACGCACCGCCAAAGCGGCCGCCGCTGGTGGTACCCGTCACCGGGGTGGTGGGCACTGTCGGCGTGGTCGGATCGGTCGGCGTCACCGGGGCTGTCTTGCCGCAATAGAACACCTGGGTGTCGTCGATGAACCAGCCGAGGTTGCCGCCGCAGCCGTCCTGGCCGAACTCCCAGCGGAACTGCACCTTGTCGCCCTTCTTCGGCGCGCCTTCGAGCTTGGTGATGTCGACCACGGTCGTGCCCCAGCTGCCGGTGGCCTCGCCCTGATCCGCACCCGTCCACGCCGCCTCGCCTGCCAGCGGGCTGGTGTTGTTGCCGTTGCCGGGGATGCCGACCGGGTCGGGCACGCCGGGCAGCAGCGGGGCATCGCCGAACGCGCCGCTGTGACCGTTGTAGGTGAACGCCGCACCCGGAACGATGGCGAACTCACCGCCGTTGACGCTGAACTTCAGGTTGCCGCCGTCGAACCCGGCTTCGGACTGCATGAAGTGGGTGAACGACAGGAAGCTCGCGTCGTCGGGCACGGTGATTTCGGGGGAATCCATGCGGATCGAACCCGAGGCATCGCCACCGGCCATGCAGGTGCCGTCGCCGTCGTTGGCAGCGAACAGTGCCTTGCCGGTGTGCGGTGCAGGCAAATCCGACGAGATCGAGTAGACGAACGTCGGCGAGTCATAGTCGCCCGTGATGTTCTTGGTCTGCGTCCAGCCGGTGGGGATCACGCCGCTCTCCCAGGTCTCCTTGAAGGTCGGCGTCACGAACAGGCCTGCGCCGCAGAGCGTCGGCGTGCCGGCTTCGGGGGCCAGCACCTTGGCGTAGCCGCACTTCTCTTCAACCGTCATCGCCGACGTGTTGCGGAACTCGACGGCCAGGGCGGCCTGCTTCACGGCATCGCAATCCGCCTGGGTGATCTTCTCGGCAGATACCGCACCGGTCACGTCATGCAGCGTCGCGCCGATGAGATCCTGGCAGGACGAATCGAGCGCGTCGGCGTGCTGGGGGAAGTTGGTGGTCGGCGTCTGGTAATGCGTTTCGGCCTGGAAGTAGATCGCCACCGCCTTGGTCATGCCGATCTTCGGCACCGGCACGTTGTTGAACGTGGTGGTGTCGATGGCGTTCGGGCGGCCGTCCACCAGCATGGCGAAGGCATGGTTGGGCACACCGGAATTGGTGTGCACGCCGCCGGCATCGCCGTCGTCGCAGTAGTAATTGGACGAGGTGATGACGCTGCCCGGCGAGGGCGCGAACCCGAGCAATGGGATGCCGGCGAGCGGCACGTTGATGGTGAAATCATCCGGGTCCCACATGTCGCGCAGCAGGGCGCCGGCGACGGTTTCGGTGAGGTCTTCACCCACCACCCAGCGGCTGCCGCCATCCTTGAAGTAGCCGCCTTCGGTCAGCGTGGCACCCAGCGGGCCTTCACGGCCGTTCACCAGGTCGTAGACCTCGCCGAAGATGTCCGAATAGCTCTCGTTGAGCGCGCCGGACTGGTACTGGTAGACGAGGCCGTGGGTGTATTCGGTGTAGGCGTGGCTCCACTCGTGGCTCACCACGTCGTCGCCGTCGAAGGCGGGGCAGTAGTTGGTCGAGTCGCCGTTCCAGTAGGCGTTCGGGCACTGGTCGTTGACCAGGTACACGCTCTTCTGCACCTGTTCGGTACCGGGCACGGCGCCGTCGTTGTAGCCCTCGCGGCCGAACAGGTTCTTGTAGAGGTCGTAGGTGCCGCCGGCAAAGAAATACAGGTTGGCCAAGGCAGGCACGGTGGGTGCAACCAGCGGCGCGCGGCTGCTGGCCTTGGTGCGGTCGTCCAGCACCAGCGGCTCGTCGGCGGGCGCCATCGCCGAGCCTTCGGTGAGCGTGGGCGGGATCGGCACCGACACGCCGAGGCCGGCCGGGTCCGGCGTGGTCTGGCCGGGCGTGTAGATCTCGCGGTTCTTGATCGTGTGGATCTCGTCGATGCGGTTCAGCACGTTGCCGCTGTTGGCGTTGAGGATGATTCGCTCCCGCACCGGAAAGGCCGGGCTGCCGCCCTTCACCATCACCTCGTAGGCCAGGAAGTTGCTCTGGTTGGAGACGCCCTTGAGCAGGCCGGTGCGGTAATACATCAGCCGGGTCGATTCGATCGCCAGATTGCCGACTTGCGGGTGCAGCTTGTGTGCCGCTACCAGGCCGCGCTCGCGCAGAAAGGGGATCTCTTTCGAAGGTGTGGCGGAGATGGATTCCAGCCCCGGGATGAACACGCCGCTCACGCCGGTGACACCGGCATTGTTCATGTGCACCACCAGGCGGCTGCCGAACACGGCGAGTCCGTTCTGCATCTGGTTGAGATGCACGTGGGTGTTGCCGGCGAAGTCCTTGCTCACGCGCGAGAGCGTGAGCTGGTTGACCGCATCGGTCACGCCCGGCAGCACGCCGTAGGCGGCGAGGAAGTTTTTCGCGCGCAGCACGGGGACCACCGTCGCGTCGTCGGCCAGCAGCACCTTGGTGCCGATCGCATGCACCGCCGTGTAGGCGTCGAGCGTGCGCTGGCTCTGGTTCAGCTTGCCGCCGGCGGCTGCGGTGAGCAGCTTGAGGGCTTCATCTGGAGACTGTGCAATGCGCGCGGGCAGTGCGTGTGCGCCGAACGCGGCGACGGCGAGCGCGAACGCGATGGCCGCCTTGGCAGGCTGGAGAGTGTTCTTCATGGGAGTATGAAACCTCAAAGGTGATTGTAAAAATGCGATCCGATCGTCTTTGATCTTTCAGTGACTTCCTGTCATCCACGCTGCAAGCTAACGCAATGGACCTGCCATTTGTTCCGACCCAGTGCGATTTATTTATCCACAAATCCTTTTCTCAACAAATACTTGACTGCTTTTAAACGAGACCTCGCCAATGCCCCGCCAGATCATCCACACCGACGACGCCCCCGCTGCCATCGGCACCTATTCGCAGGCCGTCAAGGTCGGCAATACGGTGTATTGCTCGGGCCAGATCCCGCTCGACCCCAAGACCATGACGATGAACAACGACACCATCGAGGATGAGATCCACCAGGTGTTCAAGAACCTCGCCGCTGTCGCCAAGGCCAGCGGCGGCTCGCTGGCCGATGTGGTGAAACTCGGCGTGTTTCTCACCGATCTGGTGCACTTCCCCAAGGTCAACGAGATCATGGGGATCTACTTCAGCGCACCCTTCCCCGCCCGTGCGGCCGTGGGCGTGGCCAGCCTGCCGCGCGGTGCGCGGGTCGAGGCCGACATGATCCTCGTCATTGAATAAACCCTTCGATGGCCGCCAAACCACCGGCGGCGACAGGCGCGCGTCTCGATAGCCAGACCCAGTTCCTGAAGGGCGCTGGCCCGTACCTCGCGGGCGTGCTGAAGGGCTTGGGCATCGAGACGGTGCAGGACCTCCTGTTCCACCTGCCGCTGCGCTATGAGGATCGCCGCGCCGCAACACCCATCGCCCAGCTCAAGGCCGGCGAAGAGGTCTTGGTGATGGGCAAGATCGTTGCCAGCGATGTGCGCTTTGCGGGCAAGCGCACCTTGCGTGTGGCCATCGACGACGGCTTTGATGGCCTGACGCTGCGCTTCTTCCACTTCAACGAGGCGCAGCGCGCAGCCTTCGTCAACGGCAAGTGGCTGCGCGCCTACGGCACGGTGCGCGCAGGCAGTGGCGGCTTCGAGATCATCCACCCCGAATACAAGATGGCCGACTCGCGCGAAGCCTTGCCCACCGAGGCGCGGCTCACGCCCATCTACCCGCTCACGGCGGGCATCACGCAGCAAAAGCTGCGCACGCTGATTGCCACCGCCTTCGACATCGCTGCCCGCGAGCGCGGTCTGGTCACCCCCCTGCCCGGCCTGCCGATGCCGGACACGCTCACCGCACTCAAGCTCATCCATCTGCCCGAAGGCGATGCCGACTCGCAGCAGCTGATGGCGCAGACGCACCCCGCACAGCGGCGCTTGATCCACGAAGAACTGCTCGCCCACCAGCTCTGCATGCGGCTGCTGCGACGGCAGGTGAAGATGCGCCCTGCACCGCTGCTCACCGGCATTGCCGAGGCGCATCGCGCCCTGCAAGCGGTGCTGCCATTCACGCTCACTGGCGCGCAGCAACGCGTGGTGGGCGAGATCGCCAAGGATGTGCGCGAACCGCGCCCGATGCTGCGGCTGGTGCAGGGCGACGTCGGCAGCGGCAAGACC
>JAUSQI010000100.1 GCA_030652575.1 Stagnimonas sp.
TTGCAGGTGCCGTAGCGCTGGGTCTTGGCGTTGAGGGCGACAGCGTAGGCTTTTTCGAGATCGGCCTGGCCGTCGATGTAGACGTGGCAGATGCCGTCCAGATGTTTGATCACCGGCACGCGCGCGTGCTCGGCGACGAAAGCCACCAGCCCCTTGCCGCCGCGCGGGATCACCACATCGACGAACTGCGGCATGGTGAGCAGCTCGCCCACGGCGGCGCGGTCGGTGGTCTGCACCACCTGCACGGCTTCGGCCGGCAGGCCCGCTGCCAGCAGCGCACGGCGGATGGCCTGCGCAATGGCCTGATTGGAGTGCATGGCCTCGCTGCCGCCGCGCAGGATGCAGGCGTTGCCGCTCTTCAGGCACAGCGCTGCGGCATCGGCCGTCACGTTGGGGCGGCTCTCGTAGATGATGCCGACCACGCCCAGCGGCGCGCGCATCTTGCCCACCTGGATGCCGCTCGGGCGGTAGGCGAGGTCGGTGATGGTGCCCACGGGGTCGGGCAATGCAGCCACTTGCCGCACGCCGTCAGCCATCGACTCGACGCGGGCCTTGGTGAGTTCCAGGCGATCGAGCAGAGCGGCATCGAGATTGTTGTCGCGTGCCGCCTTCATGTCCTCGCGATTGGCTTCGAGGATGGAGTCGCATTCTTCGAGCAGGCGATCGGCCAGCGTGAAGAGTGCTGCGTTCTTGGTGCCGGTCTCGGCCTTGGCGACGGCGCGGCTGGCGGTGCGCGCCTTCTGGCCGACATCGAGCATGTAGGCCTTCACTTGTGCCGGGGATTCTGTTTTTGCTTTTGCCACTTTGACTAAGCTGCCTTCGCAGCGGGGAGCGCGGCCCCACTGGCCGCCAGCACCAATGCTAGCAAGTCCTCCCAGGCGGCAGACTCCTGCCCGGATTTCACCGCCTGGTCAACCTTGGCCAGGCGCGCCAGGGCCGTCGCCGGCGAGAACCCGCGCGAGCGTCTGAGCGCGGCCTCGTACGGCCGGGCGCGCACGCCGAACAGCTTGGCTTGCGCGCAGGCGCTGTTCACATCCTTGGTCTTCGAGAAAGCAGTACCCGCCACGGCCCAGGTGCGCAGCGCGTACGCGAGCGGGCCTTGCACGGCGAGCGCGTTCACACCCTCTTCGCGCAAGCGGTGCAGCGCGTGCGCCGCACCCACGGCATCGCCGGTGAGCATCTTGTCGATGAGATCGAAAGCCTCGAAGCGTGAAGAATCAGCGACGGACTTGAGCAGATCTTCCGCACTCACTTGCTGGTTGGGGAAAAGCAGCGCGAGCTTTTCGAGGTCTTGCAGGCAGGCCAGCAGATTGCCCTCGGTACGCTCGGCAAGCACCAGCGCGGCGTCAGGGTGCAGTTGCAGTTTCAAGCCTTCGGCGCGCTGGCTGATGAAGGCGGGCAGCTGCTCGGGCTTGACCGGGTCAGCATAGAGCGACACGCCCGCAGCATCGAGTGCGATGTACCAGGCGGCTTGCCGACCCTTGTAGTCGAGCGGGTCGGCGACGATCAGCAGCAGCGTGTCGGGCGAGGGCTTTTGCGCCAAAGCGACCAGCGCTTTGCTGCCGTCTTCCGACTTGCCCGACGGTGCGTCTTCGCCACCTTCGTACTCTTCGCCCTCCACCGTCTTGCCGCGCTTGTGGCCGTTGGGGCCCTTGGGCATGCGGACTTCAACCACACGACGCTCGGCGAACAGCGACATCAAGGCGCATTGATCGAACACCTGCTGCCAGCGGAAGCCCGGCTCGACGTTGAGCGTGATGCGCTCGGAGTAGCCCTGCTTCTTCGCCGCCGCGCGCACGGCATCGAGCGCCTCCTGGATCAGCAGCGGTTCTTCGCCGGCCAGCAGCACGATGGGCGGCAGCGGCTTGGCGAGTTGGGCAGCGAACTGGTTGTGGCGCAGGGCGGTCATAGCCGCATTATCGCTTGCAGCAGAAACTCCATGCGCCCATCGAGGCCCGCCCCTTGATCCGTCCCTGCTACTTGCTGACAGCGCTGTTCGCAGCCGGCCTTTCGCCGATCGCATCGGCGGGTTCCACAGCGCCTGCCCCGTCGGATCCGCCTGCGGCGACAGAGCCAACCGCTGCAGCACATCCGGTTGAACTCGATACCGTCATCGTCAAGGGCGCACGCGTGCAACAGGAATCTCTGGCAGAGCAATTGCGCAAAGCGATGCAGCCCAAAGCACCGCGGCCGCCAGCAGATCTCAACCGTGCCGGCAGTTCCATGAAAAAAATGGCGGATTGGATGAATGACCCGGATGCTTCTCGCCACTCCATCGGCGATCGCCGATTCGATACGCCACCCCCGCCCGGCGATGAAACGAATGGCTGCGGCGCTGACCTGACAGAGGGCTGTGAGAAAGCGCAGTGAGCCCTTGATCTGCCGATTTTTCAGAGAAACGCCAGCAGGGCATCCGCAAGAGCATCCGGCGCATCGAAGTGCAGCATGTGGCCGGCATCGGGGATGACCACGGCTTGGTACTGCTTGAAACAGGCGCGGCGCACGGCGGTTTCTTCCATGCCAATCGCTTTGACGAAGGCGGAGGCACCACCATCGACGAACAGCGTGGGTGCGGTGATCTGCTTCCAGATTTCCATGCTCTCGGCATTGCGGTAGAGCGTCGGCATGTCGCGGCGGTGCTTGGGGTCGGCCAGCAGGCGGATGCGGCCATCGGCACCTGCCGAGGCCCAGCCTTGAGCCACGAACAGGGCGCGGGCATCGCTGAGTTGCGGGTGCTGCTTCTTCACGCGCTGGGCCAGTTCCTCGAAGCTGTCGTAGGCCTTTTCGCGCGGGGCGTCCTTGAGCTGGTTGAGCCAGCGCACCGTCTTGCGCGGGGCTTGCGTGGCCGGCATGTCGGGCAGGAAGAGACTGTCGAGCACCGCGAGCTTGCCGATGCGCTCGGGCCTCAAGCCCGCATACACGCTGGCGATCTGGCCACCCATGCTGTGGCCGACCAGTGCGATGGGCGCTGCGGGGGCGAGATGGTCGATCAGCGCATCGAGATCGCCGAGATAGTCCGGGAACCAGTACCCATCCGACGGCCACTCGCTGTAGCCGTAGCCGCGCTGGTCGAGCGCGATGACGTGAAAGCGCTCGCCGAGACGCGCGCCCACATCGCTCCAGGTCGCGGAAGTGTCGAGCCAGCCGTGGGTGAGCACGAGCAGCGGCTTGTCTTCACTGCCCCAGCAGCGCAGGTGAAAGCGCAGCGCTCTGAGGCGAACGAAGCGAGACGTGCCACTGCTCATGTTCTTGCCCTACGCCTTGATGAGCAGCTTGCCGAAGTTCTCGCCCGTGAACAGCTTGTTGAGCGTCTCGGGGAAGGTCTCGATGCCGTCGACGATGTCCTCCTTGCCCTTGAGCTTGCCCTGTGCGAGCCAGCCGCCCATCTCGCGCATGGCCTCGCCGTAGCGCGGCGCCCAGTCGAATACCACGATGCCTTCCATGCGTGCGCGATTGACCAGCAGGCTCAGATAGTTGGCAGGACCTTTCACGGCGGTCGTGTTGTTGTACTGGCTGATCGCACCGCAGATGACGATGCGCGCCTTCATGCGGATCTGCCCCAGCACTACGTCGAGAATCTCGCCGCCGACGTTGTCGAAGTAGACATCCACACCCTTCGGTGCCGCCTCTTTCAGCGCGGTGCGCAGATCGCCCGATTTGTAATCGACGCAGGCATCGAAGCCCAGCTCGTTCACCACGAAATCGCATTTGTCCTTGCCGCCGGCGATACCGACCACGCGGCAGCCTTTGATCTTGGCCACTTGGCCGACGACTTGGCCGACGGCACCGGCGGCACCCGAGACGACGACCGTCTCACCTGCTTTTGGCAAACCCACATCGAGCAGGCCGAAGTAGCCCGTCATGCCGGGCATGCCCAGCAGGCTCATGTATTTGGGCAGAGGTGCGAGCCTGGCGTCGACCGCATACAGCGTGTCGATGCCATTGCCGGTGCCGATCACCGCATAGCTCTGCACGCCCCAGTTGCCGACCACGTGGGCGCCGACCTTGAACTTGGGGTTGTGGCTGGCGATGACCTCGCCCAGCGTGCCGGCGCGCATCACTTCGCCGATGGCGACCGGCTTGATGTAGCTCTTGCCTTCGTTCATCCAGCCGCGCATGGCGGGGTCGAGCGAGATGTAGAGCGTCTTCACCAGCACTTCGCCGTCGCCGGCTTCGGGGATGGCGGTTTCGAGATACTCGAAGTTGCTGCGCGTGGCGGCACCGACCGGGCGCGAGGCGAGCTTGAACTGCTTGTTGAGATTGCTCATGCGAGTTCTCCCTTGATGAAGGCCGACATCAGCGGCAGGCGGTCATTGCCCCAGAACATCTGCTTGCCGATGAAAAAGGTCGGCGCGCCGAACACGCCGCGCGCAATGGCGTCTTCGGTATTGGCACGCAGCACATCTTTCACTGTGGCTTCGCCGGTGGCGGCGACGATCGCAGCACCGTCCAGCCCCAGTTTGCTGGCGATGGCGGCGATCGCATCCGGCTGTGTGAGGTCACCGCCTTCGGCCCAGTAGGACGTGAGTGCGGCCAGCGCAAACGGCACGCCTTGCCCGGCTTGGTCGGCCGCGATGATCGCGCGCGAGGCCAGCACGCTGTTGAGCGGGAAGTTCTTGGGGAAGGCGAACGGCACCTTGTAGAGCTTGGCCCAGAGGGTGGCGTCCTTGAACAGATACTTGCCCTTGGCGGGGATCAGCGCGGGCATCTTGTTGCCCGTGGCCTCGAAGGCCTTGCCGAGCAAAAAAGGCTTCCATTGCACGGTGGTGCCGTGCTCTTTGGCGAATGCTTCTATCTGGGTTGCGGCCAGATAGCTGTAAGTGCTTGCGGGGTCAAAGAAAAAATCGATGGGGGTGCTCATGGTGCGGCTCTCCTCGTTTAGGTCTTGTGGTGCATACCGTCCAGTATCCGACGACCCCTGTTCGGCGACAAGCGGCATGGAATGTGCGGGCGCTTAAATTGCTAGAGATTGATGACTCATCGGTGCGCGGGCCTCAAGCCAGCCACTACAATCGCGGCGCTCCAATCCAACGGCGGGTTGCTGTGCAGCAGGGATGTTTTGCAGCGGATGATCCAAACAGTGATGGGACGATGACGTATTGCGTTGCGGCGAAAGTGAATGACGGCTTGGTGTTTGCGGCGGATACCCGCACTTCCGCTGGCGTTGACGACGTGCGCACCTATAACAAGATGCACATCTTCGAGACGCCCGGCGACCGGGTGTTCGTTGTCATGTCCTCTGGCAATCTTGCCACGACGCAGGTGGTGCTCAACCACATGCGCCGCGACATGCGCGACCCGATGGCCACGGTGAGCCTCAACACGTTCAAACACATGTTCGATGTCGCCGAATACATCGGTGGCCTTTCGGTGCGGGCGCAGCGGGAGTCCGAGGCGCACACGCAGTCCTCCGTCAACTTTCGCACCACGATGATCCTCGGCGGGCAGATCGATGGCGAAGACCCGGCGCTGTATCTGATCTACCCCGAAGGCAACTGCATCTCGGCCTCGCCCGAGACACCGTACATCCAGATCGGCGAGAGCAAGTACGGCAAGCCGATTCTCGACCGCATCATCCGCCCGCATGTGTCGCTGGAAGACGCCGCGCGCTGCGCGCTGGTGTCGCTGGATTCGACGATGAAATCCAACCTCACGGTCGGGCCGCCGCTCGATCTCGCCTTCGTGCCGCGCGACGCGCTGCGAGTGACGCACAAGGAGCGCTTCGACCTCGACACGCCCTTCTACGCGACGCTTAAGAAATCCTGGGGCGATCTGCTCATGCGCTCGTTCATGGAACTGCCGCGCTTCGACTGGGAACAATCGCAGAGCCAGAGCGATTTGCTCTAGGCCTCAATGGCCGCCGGGGTTGACTCCCTGCGGCGCGCCCACCAGCGCCCAGGGGATCACTCAATAATCACGGCAGCAACGCGAGCGCCGCGACGAGGCTATGCGCGGCGCCGCGTCACTGCGGCTGCACTTCCAGCACCCCCAGATCCAGATGCGCGTGATGCAGTTCGTATTCGAAGCGGCCCGACTTGTCGGCGGTGAAGCGGAGTTCGGTCGGCGTGGCGGTGGGCAGTTTCAGGGTCAGGTCATAGCCGTGCAGATGCAGCTCGTCGTGGTGATCCACCGTGATGCGCAGCGTCACCGGCGTGCCTTGCGCTACCGAGATGACCGCAGGGCCACTGACCCGCTTCTTGTCCTTGACCACGAGGTCGAATTGCTGCGGCACCGGGCTTGCTGGCGGGGCAGCGACGGGTGCGGCGACGGCATCTGGCGCAGCCGGGGTGGCTGCAACCGGTGCGGTCGACGGCGATGGCTTCATCCACCAGAACAGGCCTGCCAGCAGCGCGAGGCCCACCAGGATCATCACGATATTTTTCATGCGCATTGTCGAAGTCAGCGCGTTGGCGCGCCCGGCAGTTTCTCATTTGCCGCACGGCGCGGCAGCCAGCGGTTGACGCCGCGCAGTTCGGCGCGCTGCTCGCCGAGCGTGAGCACAAGCCCCGAAAAATAAGCAATTAGACGTTGGTCTAAAGGCACCTTGCAGATGTTGCAGTGCGCCATTTTTCGTTGTGCAAACCCATAGCACCTTTCGTCGTTTGACCAGTGGTTGTTTGCCTGCGGTGCGCTGCATACTCGGCCCACTTTGCAGTGACCCCCAGTAAATGCGGGCCTGCAAAGGGTGCGAGGAAAAACATACCAATACATCGAGGAGAATCACGATGAAAACAAGTCGTCGGGTGCTGCTGCACGCGAGCGCCGGTGCAACCCTGCTGTCACTGCCACTGGCAGCGATGGCCATCCCCTTCCAGCTTGGACCCATTGCAGCAACGATCGACAGTACCATCTCGGCAGGCTTGCAGATGCGCACGCAAGACGCCGACGCGAGCAACATCGGTATCGCCAACGGCGGCACGGCGCGATCGGTGAACGAAGACGATGGCAACTACGGTTTCGAGAAAGGCGATATCACCTCCGCCAACATCAAGGCCTCACACGACCTTGAACTCAAGTATCAAAACCTCGGCGTGTTCTCGCGCGTCAGTTATTTCTACGACCAGACCTCGTCGGATGCGAAGGACATTCGCGATCGCAAGAATGCGTCGGGCGCCATCGTCACGCCGCGCGCCGCTGGCACCTACGAGCTGGGCAAGCGCGGCCTGGACCGTCTCGGTTCCGAGTTCCGTCTGCTCGATCTGTTTGCCTACGGCAATTTCGATGTGATGGGTCGCGGCCTGTCGGTGCGTGCCGGCAAGCAGGTCATCAACTGGGGCGAGAGCACTTTCATCGGCAACAGCATCAACTCCATCAACCCGGTCGATGTCTCGCGTCTGCGGGCACCGGGGGCGGAGCTGAAAGAAGCATTGCTGCCCACGCCCATCATCTCGGCCACCTTGCAGGTGACCGGCGACCTGAGCCTTGAAGGCATCTGGCTCGCGGCCTACGACAAAACCCAGATCGACCCGCGCGGCAGTTTCTTCTCGACCAACGATTTCGCCTCCGACGACGGCGACAAGGCCATTGTGAGCTTCGGTCGTCGCGAAGATGAAAACGAAGTGACGCGCGTGCCGGCCGGTGCCAACGCCGGTTCGGCCAGCGTCTGGGTGCCGCGCGAAAACACGCGCGACCCGAACAACACGAGAAACCAGTACGGCTTCGCGTTGCGCTATTTCTCGGAGCCCTTGAACAACACCGAGTTCGGTCTGTATCACCTGCGCTATCACAGCCGCACGCCGCTGATCTCCGCCATTCGCGGCGGCTCGGGCACCGTTGCGGGCCAGCCAGGCGGCAACTCCACCAACGCGATCAACGGCGGGCTGCCGACCTGCTCGGCCTCGCCCACCACGCCAAACTGCCGTGCGACGTTCTTCTCGGAGTTCCCTGAGAACATCGAGCTCTACGGCCTGAGCTTCAACACCACCGCACCGTACGGCGTGGCCGTGCAGGGCGAATACTCGTTCCGGCCCAACCAGCCGCTGCAAAAATCCGGCGCTGAAGTGTTGCTGTCTGCCCTTGGCGTGCCGAGCAGCATCTCGGCCACACCGCTTCCGGCAGGCAGCTATATTCAGGGCTACGACGCGGTGCCGATGCACCAGATACAAACCACGCTGACCAAGGCCTTCGGCCCGACGTTGGGCGCGCAGCAGTTCGTGATGCTGGGTGAAGTGGGCCTGACCCATCTGGACTTCGATGCCAGCCAGCGCTATGCCGCACCCGGCACGGCACTGCCATCCTGCGGCTTCGCCTCGGCCGGCACACTTGCGGCAGTCGCCAACGGCTCCTGCCAGGAGCGCGTGGGTGGCGGCTATGCCAGCAAGGACTCCTGGGGCTATCGCCTGGTCAACCGTTTCGACTACGAGAACGTCATTGGTGCGGTGCAGATGTCGCCCCGCCTGGTGCTCTCGCATGACGTCAACGGCAACGGCCCCAACTTCACCGAGAAGACCAAGGGTGTAAGCGTTGGCCTGGGTCTCAACTACCTGCAGCGCTGGCAGGCGGACATCTCGTACACCGCCTTCATCGGCGGCCGCACCTATGCCGGCACCGACCCCGTCGGCCCCGGCGTGGACATCAATCCCGATCCGAACGTGACGACGCTGACGCCGGGTGATTCCACCCAGTCCGCCAGCTTTGCCACCTCGGCCAACCCCAACAAGGATCGCGACTTCCTCGCGGTCAGCGTCTCGTACGCGTTCTGAACCCTTTCAGGAGAGACAACATGAAACTTCGATTGATCGCCGCGAGCCTGATTACCGGGCTCGTCACCTTCACGACCGCGCAGGCCGCGGTCTCTGCGAGCGAGGCCGAAAAGCTCGGAACCACGCTCACCCCCATCGGCGCCGAAAAAGCCGGCAATGCGGCAGGCACCATCCCGGCTTGGGATGGCGGCAACACCAAGCTGCCCGCAGGCTTCGTCTCGGGCGGCCATTACCCCGATCCGTTCGCAGCCGACGCGGTGCTGTTCACCATCGACGCCAGCAACGCCGACAAATACAAGGAGAACCTCGCACCGGGCCAGCTGGCCCTGTTCAAGCGCTATCCCGACTGGAAGATGAAGGTCTATCCCGCCCGCCGCAGCGCCGCCTACCCGGCAGGCATTTACAGCGAAACCAAGGCCAACGCCACCAAAGTGAAACTGGTGTCCGGCGGCAATGGCATCGAAGGCACCAACGGCGGCGTGCCCTTCCCCATCCCCAAGGATGGTCTGGAGGCGATCTGGAATCACCTGACGGTCTACAAGGGTGATACCTACGCCACTTCCTGGGCACAGGCGCCGGTGACGGCGAGCGGCGACTACAACCTGGTGAAGTTCGATTACGAGTACGACTTTGTCTACTCAAACCAGAAGAAGACCGCCGCGCAGCGTGAAGACAACCTGCTGTTCTACTTCTTGCAGATCATCAAGGAACCCGCGCGTCTGGCGGGCTCGATCCTGCTGGTGGATGACTTCATCGACCAGGTGAAAACGCCCCGCAAGGCATGGACCTACAACCCAGGGCAGCGCCGCGTGCGCTTGGCACCGACGGTGGTCTATGACAACCCGGGCACGGCGGCCGATGGCCTGCGCACCAACGACGACTTCTTCATGTACAACGGCGCGACCGACCGCTACGACTGGAAGCTGATCGGCAAGAAGGAGATGTACATCCCCTACAACGCCTACAAGGTCAACGGCAATTCGCTGAAGATCAAGGACGTGCTGAAGGTGGGCCACGTCAATCCCGATCCGCTGCGTTACGAGCTGCACCGCGTCTGGGTGGTAGAAGCCAATCTCAAGGCCGGCACCTCGCACCTCTACAAGAAGCGCACGTTCTACATCGACGAAGACAGCTGGGTCATCCATGCCCAAGACAAGTACGACAACCGTGATCAGCTCTGGCGCTATGACGAACAGCACAGCTACGGCTACTACGACGTGCCGTTCCTCGCACCGGGTCTGGAGGTGAAGCACGACCTGCAATCGGGCCGCTACATCGCCCTCTCGATCCGCAACGAAGAGAAAACGGTGTATCAGCCGATCACCCGCACCGCCGCCGACTTCACGCCGGACGCGCTGCGCACCAAGGGCACCCGCTAAGGGCACTCATTCGATCTGACGTTGTGTTGGTTTTGACCCCGGTCGGCCTTGCCCACCGGGGTTTTCTTTTTGGGCGACCGCTTGCCAGCGGACCACCGCAGCATGCTGCTCAGGTGCTGCGGAAGTAGCTCTCGACCACCGCGTCGTCGACCAGTCCCAGGCCGACCTGGATTTCATCCATGAACAGCGCGAGGCCATCGGGCTGTTCCAGCAGGGCGACGATGTTGGCATCCATCACCAAGGCCTTGGTGCGCTCGATCGCGCGCTCCACCTTGCGGCTGGGCGGCAGGAACGGCAGCGCCGAACCGACCATCGACAGTGCATAGGCCACGCTGCGCGGAAACTGACGGTTCTGCAGCAGGAAGCGCAGCACGTTGGGGCCGTTGACGCGGGTGCGCACATGGCGGCGATACATCTGGTACGCCGTCAGCGACTTGAGCACGCTCATCCACTGGATGTTGTCGAAGGGCGTGAGCGCCGCATCGGCATGGAACAAACGGCTGGAGCGCACATCGAGAATGCGCGTGGTCATGTCCGCCTGTTCGAGATTGGTGCCGATGCGCAGGAACTGGAAGCCCATGTCGCGGCTCATGTTGCTGGTGAGCACGCCGACCAGCAGCATCGCGCCGTTGATGACGCCCTGCAGAAAATCCTGCCTGCGGGCACGCGCCACACTGCGCTCGCCGCGCTCCTGCACGAACAGGAACAAATCGTTCAGACGCTCCCAGGCCTCGCGGGGCATGCAGTCGCGTGAGACGCGCGCAATCTCGCGTGCGAAATCGAGGCTGGAAAATATCGCGCCGGGATTGCGTTCGTCGACGATGAGAAAGCGCACCACGTTGTCTTCGGTCGGCTCCATGCCGGTGGCTTTGAACAAGCCATCGGCACCGGCAATTTCGAGCAGTGGCAACCAACCCACCGTCAGATTGCGGGGCAGGTCCAGCAGCAGATTGGCGTGAACGTTGATGAGGCGGGCGGTGTTTTCGGCACGCTGCAGATAGCGACCGAACCAGTAGAGATTGTCAGCGACGCGGGAGAGCATGGTTATTTCACTCCCTGCGATTGAGACTGCGACGGCTCTGGCAGCGGCAGGGCCGGTGCTGCGTCCAGCGCGTCGATGTCGACGATCCAGGTGTCCTTGCTGCCACCACCTTGCGAGCTGTTGACGACCAAAGAGCCTTTGACCATCGCCACGCGTGTCAGTCCGCCGGTGGTGACATAGGCACCGCCGTCCGGCCGCGACAGGATGAAGGGTCTCAGATCGAGATGACGCGGCTGCACGCCCTCGTCGGTGATGGTGGGTGCGGTCGAGAGATCGAGCGTTGGCTGCGCCATGTAGTTGCGCGGGTTCTTTTCGATCAGCTCGCGAAACTTCTCGCGCTCGGCAGGTGTAGCGCGCGGGCCGATCAGCATGCCGTAGCCGCCGGATTCATTGGCGGGCTTGACCACCAGCTTGTCGAGATTGGCGAGCACGTACTTGCGCTGCTTTTCGTCCATGCACAGATAGCTCGGCACGTTGGGCAGGATCGGATCTTCACCCAGGTAGTACTTGATCATCGCTGGCACGTAGGCATAGACGACCTTGTCGTCTGCCACACCGGCACCCGGCGCATTGGCGAGTGCGACCTTGTCCTTGAGCCAGGCGCGCATCAGGCCCGGCACGCCGAGGATGGAGTCGGGCCGGAACGCCTCGGGGTCGAGAAACAAGTCGTCCACGCGCCGGTAGATGACATCCACGCGCTGCAACCCGTGGATGGTGCGCATCTGCACGCAGTCGTTGTCGTCGACGACCAGATCGGAGCCTTCCACCAGCTCCACGCCCATCTGCTGGGCGAGATAGGCGTGCTCGAAATACGCGCTGTTGTAGATGCCCGGCGTGAGCAGCACGACCGTGGGGCTGTCGAGCGGACGTGGCGAGAGTGCTGCCAGCATGTCGTACAGCTGAGCGGGATAGTCATCGACCGGTCGAATGGCCGTGGTCTCGAAAATCTCTGGCCAGACGCGCTTGGTGACCAGACGGTTTTCAAGCATGTAGCTCACGCCCGAGGGCACGCGCAGATTGTCTTCCAGCACATAAAGGGTGCCGTCGCCGTCGCGCACCAGGTCGCTGCCGCAGATGTGCGCCCAGATGCCGCCACGCGGCTTCATGCCCACGCATTGCGGGCGGAAGTTGACCGACTCCGCGAGGATGGACTCGGGGAAGATGCCATCCTTGATGATTCTGCGGGCGCTGTAGACGTCCTGGATGAAATGGTTGAGGGCGGCTACGCGCTGCTTCAGCCCCGCTTCGGTGCGCTCCCATTCCTTCGCGGTGATGACTCTGGGGATGATGTCGAAAGGCCAGGCTCGATCGACATTCTTGCCCTCGGTATAGACCGTGAAAGTGACTCCCATCACCTTGATGGCAAGATCGGCCGCTAGGCGACGTTCGGCCAGGTCCTTTTGCGAGAGTGCCGCCAAGTAGGCGAGCAAGCGCTCGGCACCGGCTCTTGGCTGACCTTTGGCGTCAACCAGCTCGTCGAAAAATTTTTTGCAGTCGTAATCGCGCCACTCAACGGCCATGTGCTCTTTTTCCAGTGCGCTTTGTAATCGTTATTGAAACGCTAACACGGTGACTCGCAAAACGCAGGCCATTGGCCTGTACACCAGCGTCGCGATGATAGACTCTCGCATCGCCGACTGAACCAAAAATGGCTCGCACCACTGCCGCACTCGAACTCAAAGGCCGGATGCTCTCAGCCACCCGCATCCGGGTGCTGGACGCCGACCTGGCCGCCATCGCCAGCCATCTCAGCGATCTGCGCCGTCAGATGCCGCAAGCCCTCAAGGGCATGGTGGCGGTGCTCGAATCCGATTTCGCACTCGACTTGCCGGCATTGCTGACCGCTTTGCGCGATGCTGGCATCCAGCCGGTGGGCGTTGCGGAGGGGCCGCTGGCCGGTGCCGCCCTTGCCGCGGGTCTGGCGGTGCTGCCCAAAGACACGCGCCCGCGCGCCGCCGAACCCGCGCCCGCACCGGTTGCCGCACAGCAAGCGCCGCGCCGCAGCACCCGCGTCATCACCGAACCGGTGCGTTCCGGCCAGCAGATTTATGCCGAAGACGCCGATCTCGTAGTGCTCAGCGCCGTCAGCCCCGGTGCCGAGGTGATCGCCGATGGCTGCGTGCACGTTTATGGCCCCCTGCGCGGCCGAGCCCTTGCGGGTGCACGCGGCGACGACAACGCCCGCGTGTTCGCCCGCCGCTTCGAAGCCGAGCTGGTCGCCATCGCCGGCGTCTATGCCGTTGCCGACCAGATCCAGAACGCCAAGAGCGGCGAGGCGACGCAAGCCTATTTGCACAACGGCAAGCTCGTCATCGAGCCACTCCACTAATTCGCAGCACTTCATCAAGGGAAGAACCGCATGACCAAGATCATCGTCACTACCTCCGGCAAGGGCGGCGTGGGCAAGACCACCACCAGCGCTTCGTTCTCGACCGGCCTGGCCGCACGCGGCAAGAAAGTTGCCGTCATCGACTTCGATGTGGGCCTGCGCAACCTCGACCTCATCATGGGCTGCGAGCG
>JAUSQI010000108.1 GCA_030652575.1 Stagnimonas sp.
GGTGAACATCGGGCTGCGATTCAGGCCGGCGCGGATGATCTCGTGCGTGCGTTCGTTGGTGTGCGTTATCCAGCACGACAGTTGCCGGGGATGCTGCCCGGCCGACCCCATGAACCCGAACACCGGCACGCTTTCGCCGGCGCCACCGGGCATGCCGTCACCGGGTTGCTCCAGACACTTGCTGTAATCGATACTGCGTCCGTCCAGCCGGGGCGGTGTACCGGTCTTGAGCCGCCCTTGCGGCAGCTTCAGCTCCTTGAGCCGCGCAGACAGCATCGTGGCCGGCGGGTCACCGGCACGGCCAGCCGCATAGTGGTTCATGCCGACATGGATCTTCCCGTCCAGGAAGGTACCGGCTGTCAAGACCACGGTGCGACTGCGAAACCGGATGCCTACCTGCGTCACCGCACCGACGACCCGGTCGCCTTCGACCATCAGGTCGTCCACCGCCTGCTGGAACAGCCAGAGGTTGGGCTGGTTCTCCAGCCGGTGCCGTATCGCCGCCTTGTACAGGATGCGATCGGCCTGGGCCCGAGTCGCGCGCACCGCCGGACCCTTGCTCGAATTGAGGATGCGGAACTGGATGCCTGCCTCGTCGGTCGCTGCCGCCATTGCGCCGCCCAGGGCGTCGACTTCCTTGACCAGGTGCCCCTTGCCGATGCCGCCGATGGACGGGTTGCAGCTCATCTGGCCGAGCGTCTCGATGTTCTGCGTCAGCAGCAGCGTCGCCGCACCCATCCGGGCGGCCGCAAGCGCGGCCTCGGTGCCAGCATGGCCGCCACCAATCACGATCACATCGAATGTCTGCGAATCTTTCATAGGCAGCGATTCTAACGACTGTGGTCAATATCTACCCATCCAGCTATCAGAGTAAAAATTGCTCGTGGCAAAGGGCTCTTTCGCGGGTTAACCTGTAAGAGAACACCCTACGTTGCGGCGACAGGGTTATTACTTTTCCAGATCGATTTTGGCGCATGCACGGCACCGCAATGGATCAGCACCATGGGATGCTGGCCACACCCGATTACCGCTTTTTGCTCGAGTCGCTGCCGGGGCCGGTCATGGTGCTGCTGCCGGATGCGCCGCGCTTCACCATTGCTACCTGCAGCGATGCCTACCTAGCGGCCACGCTGACCCAGCGTGCGATCGTCGGGCAGGGCTTGTTCAAGGTTTTTCCTGACAACCCCGATGACCCCACCGCCGATGGTGTGCGCAATCTGCGTGCGTCCCTGGAGCGGGTGCTTGCCTCCAAAAGCGCCGACACGATGGCGCTGCAGAAATACGATGTCGCGCGCCCGGATGGCAGCGGCTTCGAGGAAAAATGGTGGAGTCCGGTCAACACGCCCCTGCTGGAGAATGGCGAAGTCCGCTACATCATCCACCTCGTTTCGGAAGTCACCGACGAGGTGCTGCTGAAGCGCGAACGCGAGCGGCACGTAAAGGCACTGGCCGAGAGCGAGGCGCGCTACAAGACGCTCGCGGACAACAGTCCCGTGATGATCATCCGTTGTCTGAATGCCCCAGGCTGGCCGATGCTGTACATGAGCAAGGCCGCGCTGGCGATCACCGGCTACGAGGTCGCCGAGTTTATCGAAGGCGGGCTGTTGTTCGGCACCTTGGTTCTTGCCGACGATATCGAACCGCTGCAGCAAAGCATCGCCGAACAGCTTGTCCGCGGGCCGGTAATCCAGACCAACTTCAGGCTGCGCCGCAAAGACGTGGAGATTCGCTGGCTCGAAGGCAACGTGCGGCTGCTCACCCTGCCAGGCCACGGCGAGGGTTACGAGGGCACTCTTACCGACATCACCGAGCGCAAGACCGCCTCCGTGCTACTGGCCGAGCGGGCCGACGCGCTCGAGCGGGCCACGATCGCCATCAAGGCCGCGCGCATCGCGCCCTTCACTTGGCATGTGGCGCGCGACTTCGTCGAAACCGACGCGCTGGGCGAGACCCTGCACGGCTTGAGTGCGGGTGAAGCGCTGGGTACGATGGCCAGTTACCTCTCGCGCGTGCATCCTGAGGATTCCGAAGCCCTGGCAGCCAGCCAGCGTCAGCTGGTCGAAACACGCCAGCCCGGCTTCATGCATGAGTACCGCACGATCTCGGCACAAGGCCGTGTGCGCTGGCTGCGCAGCGTGGGCAGTCTCAACACCGACGACGGCCTGCTGCGCGTCACCGGCGCGGTGATGGACGCCACTATCGAGGTCGAGGTGCAGCGCGCGCTCGAAGAACGCACCCGCGAGATGGAGCGGGCCAACGCCGAGCTGGACGAGTTCACCTACATCGCCAGCCACGATCTCAAGGAACCGCTGCGCGGCATCCACAACTACGCGCGCTTCCTCGCCGAGGACTACGCCGACAAGCTCGACGCGGGCGGCCAGCACATGCTCAAGGCCGTGAGCGAACAGGCCGACCGCATGCAGCGTTTGATCGAGGACCTGCTGGAAATCGCGCGTCTCGGCCGCGAGCCGATGAAGCAGAACGATATCGATCTCGACAAGCTGGTGGACGAGGTGCTGGCCTCGCTCAGCTTCTCGCTGGCCGAAAAGAAAGTGGACGTGCGCAAGCAGCCGCTCGGCCGCATCGTCTGCGACCGCGTGCGGGTGGGCGAAGTGTTCCGCAACCTCATCACCAACGCGCTCAAGTACAACGACAAGCCGGTGCCGGTGATCGAGATCGGTAGCCGTCCGTCCAGCACCGGCGAAACCGAGTTCTACGTGCAGGACAACGGCATCGGCATCAAGCCGGATTTCCACGCCCGCGTGTTCGCACCGTTCAAACGCCTGCACGCCAAGGACGCCTACGGTGGCGGTTCGGGCGTGGGGCTCGCCATCGTCAAACGCATCGTCGAGGCGCACGGGGGACATATCGGCATCCGCTCCGCGCCAGGTGCTGGTGCCACTTTTCTATTCACTCTCAAGGGAGAACACCTCACATGATCGAATCCAACAAGGCGATTCTGGTTGTCGAAGACAACCCCGCCGATTTCTTTGCCACCGAACGCGGCCTGCGCAAGGCCGGGCTCGCCAACCCCATCGTGCATGCCGAAAGCGGCGAGCAGGCGCTGGAGTATCTGTTCGGCACCGACCGTTACGCAGGCCAGGGCCCTCAGAAACCGGGCATCGTGCTGCTCGACATCAACCTGCCGGGCCTGAATGGCGGCGAGGTGCTGGAGCGCATCCGTGCCGAGGAGCGCCTGCGGCTGGTGCCGGTCATCATGCTCACCACGTCCAGCGACGAACGCGACGTGCAGATGGCGTATCGGCTGGGGGCCAACTCCTACATCCAGAAGCCCGTGGATCTCGATGGTTTCATGGCCGCGCTCAAGCGGCTCAAGGACTATTGGTTCGAGCTGGTCATCCTGCCCAAGACCTAGTCCATGTTCGATACGAGTGGCAATGCCCTGCGCCTGTTGATCGTCGACGACAACCCTGACGACCGCTTTTCGTACCGTCGCATGCTGGGCAAGGCCGACGACCAGCGCTTCGAGATTTTCGAAGCCGACAGCGCCGAGGCCGGGCTGGCGGCGCTGGCCACGCACAACCCGCAATTCCTGCTGCTCGATTTCCATCTGCCGGACGGCAATGGCATCGAAGTGCTGCGCCAGCTCCGCATGCAGCACCCGCGACTGCCGGTGGTCATGCTCACGGGCCTCGACGACGTCAACACCTCGGTTGCCGCCCTGCACGCGGGCGCCGACGACTATCAGATCAAAGGCAAGCTCGACACCGACAGCCTGCTGCGTTCGATCCGCGGTGCGCTGCAAAAACGTGCGCTCGAAACCCAGCTCGTCACCGAGCGCGAGCGGATGGAGTTGTTCTATCGGCTGGTGGAAGCCTCTGACGACATGTTGCTCGTCATCCAGATGCCGGAGGGTCGCGTAATCGAAGCCAACCAGTCCGCCGTGCGCCAGCTGGGGCGGTCGCGTGAGTCGCTGCTCGACCCGACTCTCGATCTCTTGAGCGTGTTCCCGAACGCTGTCACGGTTTGGGCCACCCTGTCGCCTGCTGCACCGGCGCGCCGACTGGACTGCGAAGCGATTCGCGCCGACGGAACGCGACTGCCCATCGAGGTCAGTGCCAATCGGGTGGTGCTGGGCGAGAAGCTGTATTTCGTTGCGGTCTGCCGCGATGCCACCGAACGTCACGAGATGGAAGCGCAGCTGCGCCGCCTGGTGCTGCTGGACGCCCTCACCGGCGTCAACAACCGCCGTGCCTTCGACGAGCGTTTCGAGCAGGAATTTCTGCGCGCCGCACGCGGCCACGGGGCGCTGGGTCTGCTGATGGTGGATGTCGATCACTTCAAGCTCTACAACGACACCTACGGCCATCAGGCCGGCGACAAATGTCTGCGGCAAGTGGCGCAAGCGCTCACCGCCACCTTGAAGCGCCCCAGCGATTTCGTCGCCCGCTACGGCGGTGAGGAGTTCGCAGTGCTGCTGCCCGATGCCGACATGGCCGGTGCTCTGGCTGCCGCAGAGCTGCTGTTGCAGCGAGTGCGCGAGCTGGCGTTGCCACATTCGACGTCGAGCGTCGGCGATTTCGTCAGCATCAGCATCGGCGTTGCCGTGGCCAAACCACCGGTGCGCGGCGAGCTTGAAAACTTCATGGCAAAAGCCGATCAGCGCTTGTATAAAGCGAAGCACGCGGGCCGCAATCGTGCGGTCAGCGAAGAGTGACGTTGCTCCAGACCCTTGAGTCCGAAATACGGCGACCGAATCCATGCTGCAAAAACTCATCTACGCCAGCCAGGCCATCAAGCCGGTCGATACCGGTTCACTGCAGGCCATTCTCGAAACAGCCCGCATCCGCAACGAGAAGGACGGCGTCACCGGCTTTCTGCTCTACGCCGACGAGAGTTTTCTGCAGATCCTGGAAGGCGAAGAGGATGTGCTGACCGCGACCTATGGCCGCATTGCCGCGGACCCGCGCCACAGCGGCCTGCGGCTGCTGCAGCGCGTGCCCATCAGCAAACGCCGCTTCGGCAGCTGGACGATGGGCTTCGACCTGCCGGACACCAAGGCTTTGGGCAGCTTGCCCGGCTACCAGCCCTCCAAGCGTTATCCGCTGGTATCACCCGACCTGGTGCGCAATGGCACCGTCGCCGAGCTGATGCTGGGCCGCTACGCGCTGGCGGCCTGATCGCAAGTCAGCATTAAAACGGCAGCTTGCCGGTGAGCGTCTGCCACCACATCTTCCAGTCGCCGCGGTAGCTGAACCACGGTTGCTTGAAGCTGGCCGGCTTGTTGTGCTCATAGAAGAAATGCCCGACCCAGGCGAAGCCGTAGCCTTGCACAAAGGCCACGGCAATCAGCCACCAGGCTTGGCTAGCAACCGCAGCAAGTACCAGCAAAATGGCGAGTGACGAGCCGATGAAATGCAGCCGCCGACAAGTGCGGTTGCTGTGCTCGGACAAGTAATACGGGTAAAAATCGCTGAAGTGCAGGTAGCGGTTTGCCGGCACGGTTTGCTGCTGTTGCATGTCGTTACCTTTGGCGATTGGATGATCCGAAGTCTTGCCTGCGGGCTGCGCACTCACAACGGTAAAACCAGCCCTTTTAGGGAGCGTTGCGCAGCCAGTTGGGATCGCTGAGGCGCTGGAACAGCGGCGGCGCACCTTGAGGCAGGTTGCGCTCCAGCCACTTCAGCAAATCGTTCCAGATGCGCCCGCTCTGCGCCACCGTCGGCGAGGCCTCGCTGTGCGGCAGTTCGAGCGTGATGATGGGAATGCCGAGAAACTCGCCGGCGTAGTTGCCCAGCGAGCCGGGGTAAGTGCCAAGCTCGTTGAGGTTCAAGAAGCCCAGCCGCTGCGGCGGCGTGCGCGGGCCATCGAAATCCAGCACGCCATAAGGCGCGTGGATGGAAACGATGGCATCCGGCTTGAAGCTCTTGATCTGATCGATCAGCCAGCGGGTCTCGGGTTCCGAACCGGCTCTTTTGCCGGGATAACGGCGCGGGTCGCTCTTGGTCTTGTTGTTCCAGTAGAGCGTCGCCTTGCTGTTCCAGTCCGGCGTCGGGAAATTGCGGTTGAGATCGACGCCGTTCGCGTTGACGCGCTTCGACACCTTGGCGAGCACGCCGTCCGGGTTGAGGCAGGGCACCACGCGCCAGTAAAACGGCTGTTTTTCCTGGTCGGACAGACGACGCATCCACTCGAAGGTGACGGCAACCGACGACAGTTCGTCGCCGTGGATGCCGCCCACCAGCAATACACGCTTGGCGGGGGTCTTGCTCTTCACCGACCGGTAGTCGCGCCAGAGAATCGGCTGGCCTTGCACGCTGGCGCTGCCTGCCACGTTCAGGCCGGCGCTTTTGCACTCGCCTGCAGGCACCGATTTGAGCTTGCCGGCCAGGTTGTTGCAGGCGCCTTCAAGCGAGGCCAGCGGTGCTGCCATCGCAAGGTGGGTATTTGCAGCGCAGACCGCAAAAATGAAAAGCCCGGCACGGAGCCGGGCGATCAATGCAGACACGGTTACTTGCGTTCCTTCTTGATTTTCTCCACCAGGAAGTCGACCACTTGCATGGCTTTTTCGGGGCTGCCCGCCATCGAGGCGCTGGTGATGTATTTACCGCCCACCACCAATGTCGGCACGCTGGTGATGCCGTAGCTCATGGCCAGCTGCTGGGCGCGGCGCATGCGGGAATCGACCATGAAGCTGGACGTGTTCTTGTCGAAATCCGCAGGCGAAACCCCGGCTTCCTTCTGGAACAGCGCCTTCACCTGATCTGGCGTGTTCATCGGCTGGTGCCGCTCATGGATGGCGGCGAACAGCGGCTTGTGGATCTTCTCGCCCACGCCGAGCGCCTCGGCGATGTAGAAGGCGCGCATGTGCAGCTCGCCCACCGGGCTGCCGAGCGTGTTGGGCACGCGCTGGAAATCCGCATCGACCGCTTTCTTGGCCTTCCAGGCATCGATGATCGGGTCGGAGTGGTAGCAGTGCGGGCAGCCGTACCAGAAGAACTCCTCGACCGTGACTTTCTTGAGGTCAGCGGGTGCGACGACCTCACGAACCTTCTTGTATTCCTTGCCTTCGGTGTAGTTGCCGGTGGCTTGGGCGCTGCATGCCAGGGGCGACAGCGACAAGGCCAGAAACAGCCCGCGTAACCAGTTTTTCATGTGCATCAATCCTTAGAACTTATTGCAGGCCAGCGACGTAGGAAGAGAGCGCGGCAATCTCGGCGTCGGTGAGCTTGGCAGCCACGGCGCTCATGATTAGAGCGTGCTTGCTGCCGCCGCGTTCCCCATCCTTGCCCTTCTTGTAGCTGTTGAGCTGCAGCGTGGTGTAGGCGGCATTCTGGCCGCCGATGTGCGGGTAAAACGCCGCCGGGTTGCCCGCACCCGTGGGGCCGTGGCAACTGGCGCAGGCAGGCAGGCCTCGGGTGGCGTCGCCGGCACGATAGATTTTCTGCGCGATGGCGATGGCGTCCTTGCTGGCAACACCGGGCACGGCCTTGAGTGCGGCGAAGCTCGCGGCGATATCGGCCATGTCCTGGTCAGACAGCAACGCAGCCTGCCCAGCCATCACCGCATTTCTGCGCTCGCCACTCTTGAACTGCTTGAGCTGCTCGGCGATGTAGGCCGAGTGCTGGCCCGCCAGCTTGGGCCACTCCGGATTGATGATGCCGTTGCCGCCAACCCCGTGGCAGGCCACGCAGGGCGCGCTCTTGGTGGCACCCGCAGTCGCATCACCTTGGGTGAACGGATCGGCGGATGCGCCTTCAGCAAAACTCACGAGCGGTGCCAACAAGGCACAGGCAAGAAGGGCGCGCTTAATCACTTTGAGTAGACTCCATTGGTGCACAGCACCCCGAAAGCCTTGCATCAAGGCATTTCGCTGGCTGTGCGGCGGGCAGAAAATACCGTCATTGTAACCCAGCACTTTGCTGTTTTTGGCCGTCCCCCACGGCGCAAACCCCAACGAGTTCCCGTGTCCAAAACATTGTCTGACAGCCCCCCCGCCGCCGCCCGCTCACTGGCAGCCACGCCGCTCAACCCCTTTGTGCAGGCCACCTTCGTGATGTCGGCCGCCAAGCTCGATCAATTGCCACAGGACGAGACACCCGAGCTGGCCTTTGTTGGCCGCTCCAACTCCGGCAAGTCCTCGGCGCTCAACACGTTGTGCAACAAGAAGGCGCTCGCTCGGGTCTCGAAGACGCCCGGCCGCACGCAGCTCATCAACCTGTTCGATGTGCCCGGCGCGCGTCTGATCGACTTGCCCGGCTACGGCTTTGCCAAGGTGCCGGGCTCGGTGCGCAAGGACTGGGGCAAGCTGATCGGCGGCTATCTGGAAACCCGCTTCAACCTGCGCCTGCTCATCGTCATCATGGATATCCGCCATCCGCTCACCGATCTCGACGAGCAGATGCTCGACTGGGCCAAGGCCGCCGAGCGGCCCTGCCATGTGCTGTTGACCAAGGCCGACAAATTGTCGCGCGGCGCGGCAACCACCACCCTGCTGCAAGTGCGCGCGGCGCTGCAAAAATGGGGTGATGGCTTTACCGCGCAATTGTTTTCGGCGCACAGCAATATCGGCGTCGAAGAGGCGCGGGCGGCAATCCACGCGCATGTTCAGTCTGCAAACCTGGCGATCAGCAGCGGGCAATAAAAAAGCCCGACAGCCTTTTGGGCTATCGGGCGAACATCCGGCTATGGGAGCGCCGGAAATACCGCGCAGGGAGGGCGCGGGGAGCAGGGAAGGGAAGGCCGCTGCTCCGAAGTGATAGACGTGCGAATCCCTAAATAAGTTGCAAACTTTTTTGACGCCGCCGTCACCGATTCCGGACGGCCGCTTTCCAGAGCTTTGAAAATCAATTACTTAGCGCTTCTCTCGGGCGAGCAAAAAAGCCTTTGAACGACCGTTTATCGGCCAGCTTTATGAGCCGCATCAAGCACTTGCGTGGCCGGTGGCGGTATGTGCCGCATCCCAGTTCGAGCCGAGGCCAAAATCCGCGACCAGAGGCACGGCGAGCGGCGATGGTCGGCCACCCGTGCGGGTGTGCAGCACCCGCACCATCTGGTCGGCGAGCTGCGGCGCGAGTTGCGTCAAGAGGTCTTGAGGACCTTCGAACACCAGTTCGTCATGCACCTGCATGGTCATCAGCACGGTGGGCGCCTCGCGTGCCAGCCAGCCCTGCAGGTCGATCATGGCGAGTTTGACGAGATCGGCTGCCGTACCTTGCAGCGGCGCGTTGATGGCGGTGCGCTCGGCGTAGCTGCGCAGGCCCTGGTTCTTGCTGGCGATGTTGGGCAGGTAGAGGCGACGGCCGAACAGCGTCTCGACATAGCCCTGCGATTTGGCCTGCGCCTTGGTGCCGTCCATGTATTGCTTCACGCCGGGGTAGCGCGTGAAGAAGCGGTCGATGGTCGCCTGCGCCTCGCTGCGGCCGATGCCCAGTTGCTTGGCCAGGCCGAAACTGGAGATGCCATAGATGAGGCCGAAGTTGATCGCCTTGGCGGCGCGACGCTGGTCGCCGCTCACGTCTTCGAGCGGCAGGCCGAACACCTCGGCGGCGGTCGCCTGGTGGATGTCCTTGCCGGTCTGGAACGCCTCGACCAGCTTGGCGTCGCCGGAGAAATGCGCCATCAAGCGCAGTTCGATCTGCGAATAGTCGATGGAGCAGAGCAGATTGCCTTTCTCCGCGACGAAGGCCTGGCGGATGCGACGGCCCTCGACATTGCGCACCGGGATGTTCTGGAGATTCGGGTCTTGCGACGACAACCGCCCCGTCGCCGCCACCGCCTGGTGATAGCTGGTGTGGATGCGGCCGGTCTTGGGGTTGATCTCCAGCGGCAGCGACTCGGTGTAAGTGCTGCGCAACTTCGAGAGCCCGCGCCAGTCGAGGATGAGCTTCGGCAGCGGATGATGCTCAGCGAGCTGCTCCAGCACATCCTCGGCGGTCGAGGGCTCGCCTTTCGGCGTCTTGCCCAGCACCGGCAGACCCAGCTTGCTGTAAAGGATTTCGCCAAGCTGCTTGGGCGAGCCGATGTTGAACTCGCCACCCGCCGCCTCGTAGGCCTGCTTCACGTACTCGCCCATGCGCACCGCGAGTTCCGCACTGATGGTGCCGAGCAGTGCGGCATCCACCTTCACGCCAGTCTGTTCCATCTGGGCCAGCACCGGCACCAGCGGCATTTCGAGCTGCTCGAACACCTTTTGCAGCGCCGGCACCTCAGCGAGCTTGGGATACAGCGCGTGGTGCAGGCGCAGGGTGATGTCGGCATCCTCCGCGGAGTACTCCGCCGCCTTGTCGAGCGAGACCTGGTTGAAGGTGATCTGGCTCTTGCCCTTGCCTGCGACATCGGCGAACGAAATGGTCTTCACGCCCAGATATTTTTCGGCAAGCGTATCCATGTCGTGGCGATTGCCGCCGGCATCGAGCACGTAGCTTTCGAGCATGGTGTCGTAGGCGAAGCCCTGCACGCTGATGCCGTGCCGCACCAGCACGTTGCAGTCGAACTTGCCGTGCTGCGCGACTTTTTTCTTGGCCGGATTTTCGAGCACGGGCTTCACCCGCGCGAGCACTTCCGCCATCGGCAGCTGCGCCGGTACGCCCAGATAATTGTGGGCGACCGGCACGTACCAGCCCTCGCCTTCCGTCACTGCAAACGCGAGGCCCACCAAGCCGCACTGATTGCTGGCGATGGAGTCGGTTTCGGTGTCGAAACAGATGAGTTCGGCAGCTTCGAGTTGCGCCAGCATGTCGGCGAACGACGCTTCGTCGATGACGAGGATGGACTTGGTTTTAAGCGCAGGGACACCGGAAGCCATTTCTTGTGGACTGTCATTCCCGCGCACGCGGGAATCCAGTTCTGCACTCAGCGCAGCCGTCGTTTCAACGACCGAACCTGGATTCCCGCCTTCACGGGAATGACTAAGCTCTGTGCGAGAGTCGGCCGTCTGCACCGATGCGGTTGCAACCGCCGAACCGCCCACCTCCTCCGCCCAACGATTGAACCCCAGCCGCACATACAACGCCGCGAGAGCCGTCTTGTCTTCCGCTTGCTTCACGAGCGCGTCGAGTGCGAGCGGCAAGACCACATCGCACTTGATCGTAGCCAGCTCACGACACATCGGCAGCGTGTCGAGTGCTGCGCGCAGGTTCTCGCCGAGCTTGCCCTTCACGTCGCCCGCTGCGGCCATTACGCCTTCCAGCGTGTGGTGCTCGCCCAGCAGCTTCGCGGCGGTCTTGGGCCCCACGCCGGGCACGCCGGGGATGTTGTCCACGGCATCGCCCATCAGCGCGAGGTAATCAATGATCTGCTCGGGCGTCACGCCAAACTTTTCCAGCACCCCGGCAGGCCCCATGCGGCGGTTCTTCATGGTGTCGAGCAGGCTTACACGCTCGTTCACCAACTGCGCCATGTCCTTGTCGCCGGTGACGATCAGCACGTCCATGCCCGCCGCCTCGCCCTGCTTGGCGAGCGTGCCGATCACATCGTCGGCCTCCACATCGGGCACCACCAGCAGCGGCAAACCCTGCGCTTCGATCATTTCGAGGATGGGCTTGAACTGCGCTTTCAAATCTTCCGGCGTCTCGCTGCGATTGGCCTTGTAGTCGGCAAAGATCTGGTTGCGGAACGAGGTGCCGCTGGCATCGAACACCACCGCGATGCGTGCGGTGTCGTGCTCGCGATGCAGGCGCTTGAGCATGTTGGCAAAACCGTAGATCGCGCCCGTCGGCTCGCCCTTGGCGTTGGTGAGCGGCGGCAACGCGTGATACGCGCGGAACAGCCAGTTGCTGGCATCGATGAGCAGCAGGGTTTGATTACAGTCAGTCATGACTGATTATCGCCCCGTGCAGCAGCGCCTGTTCAAACAGCCAGCTCGCTGCGCGATGCCGTCGCGCGCTTGGTGCGATGCGTAAGCAGCAGGCCGTGACTTTCCAGCCTATGGCAGCAAGGTCTCACCACGCACCAAGTCATCGAGCGACTCGCGCGCGCGCACCAGATGCACCGCGTCGCCATCCACCATCACCTCGGCGGCACGGCCGCGCGAGTTGTAGTTGCTGCTCATGGTGAAGCCATAGGCACCAGCGGTACGCACGGCCAGCAGATCGCCTTCATGCACAGCGAGCGAGCGATCCTTGCCGAGCCAGTCGCCGGTTTCGCAGACGGGGCCGACCACGTCGTAGTTCCTGGCCGCTGCGTCGCTGCGCGACTGCACCGGCACGATGTCCATCCAGGCTTGGTACAGCGTCGGCCGCAGCAGATCGTTCATCGCGGCATCGACGATGCAGAAGCTTTTTTCTTCGCTGTGCTTGATCACTTCGACGCGCATCACCAACAGACCCGCATTGCCCGCAATGGCGCGGCCGGGTTCGCAGTGCACTTCAAGATCGCGGCCCGCGAGATGCGGCAGCAGCGTTGCGGCCCAGTCGCGCGGCTCCACCGGCACTTCATCCTTGTAGCGAACACCGAGGCCGCCGCCGACATCGATGTGCGTCAGCCAGATGCCCGCGGCCTGCAGGCGATCCACCAGAGCCAGCATGCGGTCGAGTGCATCGACCAGCGGCGTGGCGTCGAGCAGCTGCGAGCCGATGTGGCTGGCGATGCCGGCGATGGCGATGCCCGGCAGGCGCGCGGCATCGAGATACAGGCGTTCGGCTTCGACGAGCGAAACGCCGAATTTGTTGTTCTTGAGGCCGGTGGAAATGTAGGGATGCGTCTTGGCGTCCACATCCGGGTTCACCCGCAATGCAATGCGCGCCGTGGTGCCACGTGCGCTGGCAACGGCAGAAAGCCGCAGCAATTCGGATTCGCTCTCGACATTGAAACAGCCGACCTTGGCATCGAGTGCGGCCTCCATCTCGGCCACCGTCTTGCCGACGCCGCTGAACACGATCTTGTGCGGCTCGCCACCGGCGCGCAGCACGCGCGCGAGTTCGCCGCCGCTGACGATGTCGAAGCCCGCACCCAGCCGCGCCAGCACGTTCAGCACCGCCAAATTGCTGTTGGCTTTGACTGCGTAATGCACCTGATGCGGCACGCTGGCAAGCGCGTCGTCAAAGGCGCGGTAGTGACGCTCCAGCGTCGCGCGCGAATAGACATACAGCGGCGTGCCGAAGCGCTGGGCCAGTTGGCTGACGGGCAGGCCTTCGGCGTGCAGGGCGCCGTCTTTATTGAAGAAGTGATCCACGAAAAACTTACGGGCTGGGAGGAGTCTTGGGTTGCTCGGCGGCATCTTCCGCCGCAGGCGCGGGGGCATCGGCGGACGCGGCCTTCTTGGGCTCGGGCAGGCGCAGCGGGCCGGTCTGGCCGCAGGCGGCGAGAAGCAGTGCAGCGGCAAGGGCGGGCAAGGTTTTCATGGGCGGCATTTTAACGGCCGTTGGCGCGCCGCGCGGTGGCTCAAGCAGAATCAGCATCCACCTTGCCGCCGCGACCCGCCCCATGATCCGCACCGAAGACGCCGTCACCCTGAATCCGCCCGGCAAGCACACCGCCACCGTCGTCTGGCTGCACGGCCTGGGCGCGGACGGCAACGACTTCGTGCCCATCGTGCCGGAGCTGGGCTTGCCGAAAGATCACGGCATCAAGTTCATCTTTCCGCACGCGACAGTGAGGCCGGTGACCATCAACAACGGCTACGCCATGCGCGCCTGGTACGACATCGTCGGCATCAGCCGCACCGGGCCGCAGGACACGCCCGGCATCCGCGACTCGGCCAAGCGCATCGCCGGCATTCTCGATGCCGAGATGACGGCCGGCATCGCCTCCACGCGATTGGTGCTCGCCGGGTTCTCGCAGGGTTGCGCGATGGCGCTGCACACCGGCCTGCGCTTTCACGCGCCACTGGCGGGCGTGGTCGGCCTCTCTGGCTATCTGCCGGTGGAAAGCACGGTGAAAGCCGAGGCGCACGCCGAGAATCTCCAGACGCCCTTTCTCATCGTCCACGGCACGATGGACCCGGTGGTGCCCTTCGCTTTGGGCCGCGACTCGCGGGACATCCTGCGCGGCCTGGGCTATTCGGTTGAGTGGCACGAATACCCGATGCAGCATCAGGTGTGTCTGGAGGAAATCGAGCAGATCGGCGCGTTCCTGCGGGCGCGACTGGCTTGAACCCTCAGCCGGCTTCGAGATTTTCCAACAGCTTCAGCATCAGCCGGTTGTTGCCGGCAAAGCCGGGCAGGTCGGCGAGGATCGCTTCCGGCGTCTGCACATAGCGGCTGGCTGCAGGGCGTTCGGTGGCAAACCAGTCGCGGGCGTTGGCCGCAGTGACTTCAAGATGGAACTGGATGCCCGCGACGTTCGCGCCGTGGCTGAAGGCCTGATTGGCGCAGGCCGCACTCTGCATCAGCGGTTGCGAACCCAGCGGCAGTGCAAAGGTGTCGCCATGCCAGTGGAAGGCGTTGAAGCTGTCGGGGAAGCCCTTGAAAGCGGCGTCCTTGCGCGCGGCGGGCGCGAGCGTGACCGGATGCCAGCCCACTTCCACCTCGGCGTTTCGGGTTACCGGGCCGCCGAGCTGGTCGGCGACCAGCTGCGCGCCCAGGCAGATGCCGAGCACGCGCTTGCCGGCATTGAGGCCGGCGCGGATCGACTGTTTCTCGCCCACCAGCCAGGGGTAGGCGGCGTGTTCGTAGATGTTCATCGGCCCGCCCATGACGATCAGCCAGTCGTAGGCATCCGGCTTGGGCGCGGGCTCGCCGCGCTGCAGGCGCGAGCAGCTCACCGTGTGGTTGCGCGCGGCCAGCCAAGGGGCGATGCAGCCGAGGTCTTCGTGTTCCGCGTGTTGCAGCCAGTGGACGCGCATGATTTTTGAGCTGAAGTAGAGAGCGGCAGCGTAAAGAATAGCTGGCACCTTTGTTAGCCTTGGCGCATGCCCTCTCTCCTGATTGCCGCAGCACTGGCCAGCGGCCTTGCCACCATCGCCGGTGATTGGCGCGGCGTCCGCCGCCGCTGGTTCTACCTCACCAAGCCGCTGACGACGCTGCTGATCCTCGCGCTCGCAGCCATCACACTAACGCACGCGCCGCGCTATCAAGCCTGGGTGATGGCGGCGCTGGGGTTCTGCCTGTTGGGCGATGTGGCGCTGATGTTCGCGGGCACGCGGGCCTTCGTGCTGGGTTTGTCGAGCTTTCTGCTCGGGCATGTGTTGTTCATCGCGGCGTTCGTCACCGATCTGCCGCTGGTGCCGCTGGCCTTGCCGTTAGTGGTCTGGCTTCTGGGCGGCGTTTTTCTGGCGGGCGTGCTGTCGTACGCGCGCTGGTTGCTGCCTCGCACCGGTCGGCTCAAACCGGCGGTATTGATGTATCTCACCGTGCTCACGGCGATGACACTGGCGGCTTTGCTGCGCGCCGCCGTCAGCGAGTCGCCGGCGGCGAACTGGGTCTGTGCCGGTGCGATGCTGTTCGCGGTGTCGGATGCCGTACTCGCCTATCGCAAGTTCGTCAGGGCACCTTGGTGGGGCCAGCCGGTCACACTGCTGACCTATTACCTGGCAATCGGCTTGATGGCATGGGCGTATTGAACCGCACGCTGCACAACTGGCGGCAGCAAGGCCGCAAGCGCCGACGCGCAAGCCTGCTGCTGGCCGCACTGCTGATCCCGGCCTGCACCTATCTGCGCGCGGCGCCGGAACCCGCCGTGGCCAATGCGCAGCTCACGGAGTTGTCGGGCCTCACGCGTTCGCTCGCCACCGACGACTGGCTGTGGGGCCATAACGACAGCGGCGATACCGCGCGCCTGTTCCGGGTGGGGCTGGACGGCAGCGATGGCGGCATCGTGCCGGTGCCCGATGCCGTTGCCATCGACTGGGAAGACATCGCCACCCTGCGCTGGCGCGGACAGCCGGCGCTGCTGATCGGCGACATCGGCGACAACTCTGGCAAGCGCGCGGCGATCACGCTGTATGCGGTGCGCGACCCCGGTGCGACCGGCACCCTTGCGCCGCTGCTGTGGCAGCTCAACCTGCGCTACCCCGATGGCCCGCGCGATGCCGAGGGGCTGGCGGTCGACCCTTTGAACGGTGACATCCTCATCCTCAGCAAACGCGAGCGGCCGGCGGTGATTTACCGCGTGCCGATGCCCGACAAGCCGCCCGCGCCGGGTGCGATTTTCACTGCCGAAAAACTCGGCCCCGTGCTGCACCTGCCCGTACCCACGGCGGTGGATCTGGCGGACGACCCGGTCTACGGCCTGCTGCGCGACTGGCCCACGGCGCTGGATATCGCCCCCGACGGCCTGAGCGCGATCGTCACCACCTACAAGGATGCGCATCGCTACCGCCGCACGGCGGACGAGAGCTGGGCAGCGGCCTTTGCCCGCGTGCCGCAGCGCATCAAGCTGCCGCAATGGAAGCAGACCGAAGCCGGCGCTTTTACCGCCGATGGCCAGCGCTTTTGCGCCGGCAGCGAGCAGCGCGCAGGGTTTGCCTGCCTCACACTGCCACCACTCATGCCCTAACCGCATGGCTGCTATTCATCATGCTTTAAGCACCAATCCGTAACTAACGTGTCAGATTCAGTCCTACACGTCCTCAAGGTGCATCGCCATGACCCGTCGCTCGCTACTCAAACTCTTCGGCCTGGCCCCCGTGGCCGCCTTCGTGGGCTGCGCCGAGGCCAAGGACGCCAGCACGAACAACACCGCCGTCGTCAGCAAGCTCAGCCATGCGGATTGGGAAAAATTGCTGCCGCCCGAGAGCTACCGCGTGCTGTTCGAGGAAGCCACCGAACGCGCTGGCACCAGCCCGCTCAACAAGGAAAAGCGCGAGGGTGTTTTCGTCTGTGCCGCCTGCTACAACCCGCTGTTCGACAGCGACAAGAAATTCGAGAGCGGCACCGGCTGGCCGAGTTTCTGGAAACCGCGTGATGCGGCGCTGGGCACCAAGATCGACAACACGTTTTTCTCGACCCGCACCGAATACCACTGCGCCCATTGCGGCGGCCACCAGGGGCATGTATTCGACGACGGCCCGGCACCCACTGGCCTGCGCTATTGCAACAATGGTGTGGCTTTGCGATTCATCCCCAAGGGCGAAGCCCTGCCTGCACTGAGAGGTTGATGGAATGCGTATCCTGATAACTGCACTCGTTTCCCTATTGCCGCTGCTCGCAGAGGCCGCGTCGCCACCCCCTAAAACCGAAAAGGCCATCGTCGCTGGCGGCTGCTTCTGGTGCACGGAATCGGACATGGAGAAGATTCCGGGCGTGATCTCCGCCGTCTCCGGCTACATCGGCGGCACCGTCGCCAAGCCTACCTACGAGCAGGTGTCGAGTGGTCGCACGGGTCATACGGAGGCGGTGGAAGTGACTTTCGACCCCACCAAGATCAGCTACGCGCAGTTGGTCGAAAAGTTCTGGCCCACCATCGACCCCACCGTGCAGAACCAGCAGTTCTGTGACCACGGGCCGCAATACCGCAGCGGCATCTACCCGCTCAACGACGCACAGATGCAAGTGGCTGAGGCCAGCAAGGCCGCCCTGGTGAAGAGCGCTCGCGTGCCGAATGTCTATACCGAGATCGTCCGCGCCGACACGTTCTGGCCCGCCGAGGCTTATCACCAGGACTATTACAAGACCAATTCGCTCAAGTACAAGTACTACCGCTACGGCTGTGGCCGCGACGCGCGTCTTGAGGAAATCTGGGGCGCTGCAAAGAAGTAGGCCGCCGCCCTAGCCCCGCCAGAGCGATCAGCATCAGCAGCGTCGCACCGCCGAAGCTACCCCCGCCAAAGCGGCCTCCGGAAATTGAGCTGCCAGGCGTTTCGCCGCTGCCCGGACCCTGTGGGGGCGTATCGCCATCCGCTTTGAAGGTATAGAGCTGCACGCCACGTCCGAAGGTGCCGGCAAACAACTGCTTGTCGTCGCCCGGCTTCAGCACGAGCTGGTTCACCGGCACGCTGGGCAGATCGCCGAGCGGCGCCCAGGCCTTGCCGCTCAGATCGCTGGAGATAAACACCCCGAGATCGGTGCCGACAATCAGCTGCTCGCCACGCCGCACCACCGCACTGGCTACCGTCTGCGGCAGGTCACCGCTGATGCTGGTGAAGCTCTCGCCGGCATCGGTGGACTTGTAGAGGCTGCCGGTGCCGATGTCTGGGTTCTCGTCCAGATACTGGCCCGGCGGCGCCCAGCGTGCGGTCGAATAGCCGCCCAGCGCGACGTAAATGGTCTTCGGGTCCTGCGGGTCGATATGGATGTTGTAGACGTAGCGATTCGGTAGCCCTTCGGCCTTGGCGATGTGCCAGCCATCGGCGCTGCCCTTGGCCGGGGGCAACTCGCCACCGACATTGGTGGCGATGCCACGCTGGAACTGACCCGCCGCACCTGCCAGTTGGCAGGGGCCGCAGAAGCCGACATAGATGGCATCGCCGCGCACGTCCAGCGAGCGGCTGCGTGCTTGATGGGCAGCACCCGTGGCCTCGTCGACCCCGAGATCAAACACGGTGGTCCAGGTCGCGTCGGTCGCCGCATTGGTGGTGACCGCCACCTTGGTGCCGGCGCCGACCAGGTGGTTGGCGTCCAGCGGGTCCATCATCCAGGGCGACAAAAAGTGGCCGGTGCCGAAGTCCGCCGAGGTGTAGATGCTGGCTGCGGTCTTGCCACCGTCGAGGCTGCGGACGATGGACAGGCCCGGCGTCGCCACATAGGCGGTCTGCGAATTATCGGGGTCGACCGCCGCCCACATGCCGTCACCGACCCAGATGCCCACCTGCCGGCGGGTATCGGGCTCGATCTTGCCAGAGGCGTTGTCCTGGTTGCCGTAGTAGACGGTGCCGTCCTTGGCGGCCGCGATGCCGTAGTGCATCAGGGTGTAGAAGCCGTGGTTGGCGCCGTTCTGCCACTGGTTGTTGACGAAGTCGTCGAGCGGGCCACTGGAGTGCTGCTTGTAGACGCCGCCGTCGTTGCCGACGAACAACCAGACACCGCCCGCGTCGTCCGGGATGTAGATGCCGTCCTGCTGGTCCGGGTGGGTGGTGGTGCCGTTGACGAGGCCGTCGTAGGTCGGGCAGACCGGCACCGGGATGCTCACAGGCAGCGTCGGCGAGCCGACCAAGAATAGACAGGTATCACCCGCAAAGTAGGTGCCGAACACATCCAGGCCCACCGGCGTGCTCTCGACCAGACCCAGCGGCGGCAGCGGCAGCCGGTTCTTCCAGAGTTCTTCGAGGCCGAAGGTCAGCCGGGTGGGAATGCCCGCCAGCTGCTGGGTCGGATCCGGCTTGATCCACATGTTGTACCAGGCCTGGATGCCCGGCCCGACGCCGAGGGGAATCGGCACCACCAGCGAGGAGCCGGACGCCGGCGCATTAGCGATCAGACTGAGATCGTCGATGATGCGCGTCCAGCTGTCGCCGAAGTCCGAGGAGGCGTAGACGCCGTTGAGATTGGTCGCGCTGATGCTCACCAGCCCCAGCAGCTCGCACGTGGTCAGCACCAGCGGATTGAGGCCGATGCCCCCGTCCGGAATGCCTCCCAGGAGCAGGGCGCAGATCGAACCCAGGTCGGCCGGCAGTTCGCCTACGTCGATGTCGATGAGCGGGAAGCCGCCATTGAGCAGCACCGCGTCCTGAACGATGGCATAGACGTAGTCATGGTTCTGGGCGTCGCCGATGGCGTTGCCCAGCTCGATGCGGCCAACACGCTCGTTGGGCGCAAAGCCCAGCGGCAGCAGGCCGGTCGGCGTCGGGGTGCCAACTCGCGCAAAGCTCTCGGCCTTGCCTGAGTCGGAGCGGTAGAGGCCGTTGCCCGGCGACTGCGGGGTGCCATCCGGGTACGGCGCCGCACCGGCGCGGAAACCCACCGCCGCCAACACCGGACAACCGTCGGCGCCACACTCGATACCGGTGCTGCCACCCGGCTTTTTCACCACCACATCCGTGACGAAGTTGGCGAACTGGCAGGGGCCGAGCGTCTCGACACCCGCGCACTCCGCCGACACTGGCAGCTTGACGTTGACGAAGCTCTCACCCGCGTCCGCGGAGCGGAACAGACCCTTGCTGGTGGCTGCGTAGATGATGCCGGGTTGCGATTGGTCGACCGCCAGCTCGAAGGCGAAGGCGCCATCCGGCACGCCGGCGGCATGATTCCAAGTCTGGCCGAGATCGTCGCTCCAGTAGGCGCCGAGGCCGACGTAGGAGTTGCCGCCCATGGTGTGCTCGCCGGTCAGCGCCAGCACCCTCCCCCCAGCGGCGGGAGTCCAGGCGACGCCGCTGTTGACCAAGGTCGGCAGGCCATCGCCGATCGGCTTCCAGAGATCGCCGAGGGTGGCCAGGTCTCCGTCCACCGTCTCGGTGTACCAGATGCCGCCGTTGGCAACCGCCGCGAACAGGCGTTTGGCCTCCGGGTCGTAGGCAAAGTTGTCGACGCGCCCCATGACCTCCGGATGGCCCATCACCGCATTGGCACTGTTGTAGTCGGGATCGCCAAGCTGCGGGCCCTGGCCGTAGTCCTGCCATTCGCCCTCGGCATTCGGCACGCTGGCCTTGTTGGCCAGCAAGGCATCCTTTTGCGCAACGGCGCGGCGCATCATGCCGGTGGGCAGGTTCTTCAGGTCAGCCAGGTCGCGACGGCTGAGGGCGACCTCGACCGTCGATTCCGGCAGGCGTGCCGAAACACAGAGCGAACTCCCAAACTCGGCATGGATGCGCTCGCTGTGTTCGAGGGCATAGGCTGGATTGAGCTGCAGCGAGACCGCCAGCGGATCGCGCTCCACGTAGCCCGCCGGGCAGATGCCAGCGTCTGCGCCCTGCTGCGAGCCTTGCACCCAGAGCACGCCAGCAAGTGATAGCAGCGCCACGACGCCGGTCTTGGGGAGCGAAGAAAAACGGCCCAGCGCGGACCGAAAGAAATTATTTGACCCCATTACCAGCCTCCCTGGCTACGAAGATTTGTTGGGAGCCACATTGCTCACATCACACTCACGGCATGTTCTGCTCTGCGTGGATCACGCAAAATTGACGCCATATAAAGATTTAATCGACTTTGCAGACATTCTTCTGCGGCAGGCGACCACACCCTCTGATTCGGGAAGTCGCGTAAACCGGGAATGACTTCGTTCGTTACGGATGGCAGAGGTCTTGCTTCACGGCCTGCCATCGGCGCTTTGGCGCTACTGATCGAATCCCGGGAGTTTTCATGTCTGTCGTCACCAACCGCACGTCTGCGACGTCCGCCCTGTTCGCAGGCCTGCTGTGGTCCGCCTTGAGCGCGTGCAGCAATCCGCAAGAGCCTGTGGCCGCAATAACACCGACAACACCGGTCACGCCGCCGGTAATCACGCCACCGGTCGTGGTCCCGCCAGTTGTCGTCCCGCCGCCCACACCAACCGCCAAGGCCTTCGATGACGTGGTGGTGATCGCGGTGATCGACTCCAACATCAACCCCTATCACTGGGACTATCTCGCCGCCAAGATGCCCCAGGCCGGAACCGATGCAGCCCTGCCTTTGGATCAGGACCCCGCCACCTGGCTGCCGGGTCACCCCGGTGCCGCGGCTTTCAAGAGCTATCAGGCGCTCAACCTCACGCTGGATGCCACGGATCCCACACGTTCCACGGCCGAGCTGCACACGGCGGATGCCGCCGAGTGGGCCAAGATCAATTACTCCGAAGGCAGCAGCAACGACGCGGTCAACTATTACTGGATGCCCGGCACCAAGGTCATCGGCCACGTCGCCTTCTCGCCCGGCTTTCTGGTCGACCCGGTGCTCGGCCAGCTGCTCGGCCCATCCACCGGCCCCATCGACACTTTCGCGGTCGACAGCCACGGCATCGGCACCTCAAGCGTCGCCGCCGGCAACATCCACGGCAGCTGCCCCAACTGCCTGATCGTCTATGTGCATGGCACCGCAGAGCAGGCCAACGCCTGGGTGTCACAGCAAGACTGGATCGACCTGCAAACCAACTCCTGGGGGGCCAGCGTAATCGGCGGCCCGGTGCGTGATCTGGTCTACGCCGCAAGCGACACCGAGTTGCAGCGCACCACCGTCGAGCGCGGTCAGGCCATTGTGTTCTCGGCCGGCAATGGTCTCGCCAACGACTTTGGCGCGCCGCACACCACGCTGCTCTCCAGTCAGAAAGGCCCGGACTGGATCATCAGCGTCGGTGCCATCTCGCCCGAAGACGACAGCAGCTACTTCGGCCACGGCAAGCCGGCGGATATCTCCAGCTATGGCGACGGCTATCCCTCCGCCACTGGCGGCGATGGCAGCGTCACGGCCAGCGGCCCGTTTGGTGGCACCTCCAACGCCGCACCGGTGATGGCAGGGATGTATGGCGAAGCCCTGCATCGCCTGCGAAAGCAACTACCGGGTGCCAGCCGCATGCAGGCGGATGGCGTCATTGCCGCTGGCCTGCTGCCCTGCGGGGCCGCCAACTCGGATTGCGCACTAGCCGATGGCCAGCTCACCGTGCACGAGCTGACGGCGGCACTGTTCCGCTCGGCGCAGTACACCGTCACCGGCACCAACATCGGCAGCAGCCTGTTGGGGCTCTATGTCGAAATCCCGATGAGCGCCAACCAGAAGGAACTGGAGTTTCTCGCCGAGGGCCACGGCAGCCTGTTCGGCAAGCTCAAGGGCGATGAAAACTACGAAGCCGAACTGGCTCGCATCACCGGCTTTGCCACCGGCGAGTGGTTTGCCGAACAGGACGCTGACCAGAAGGCCTGGATGATTGCGGATTCCATCTGCCGCCAGGCCGCCTGGGGCAGCTGGGAGCATGGCTACACGGCGGGCAACGAGGCACCCGCCCTCTCACCCACCTGGCCGGTGCGCACCTACCTCGCCGAAGCCTGCCCGCTGACGCTGCCACCCGTGATCGCGGCGGAAAAGCTCTACTACGGCGGCTTGCCCTTTTAATCCAGTCGTCCCAGCGATTGCACCCAGAGCGCCGCGATCTGCTCCAGCGCGCTCTGGTCTTCAGCGTCGAAGCGACCGGGTTGGGGGCTGTCGAGATCGAGCACGCCCAGCAGCGCGCCATCGCGCACCAGGGGCACAACGATCTCGGAATTGCTGGCCGCGTCGCAGGCGATGTGACCGGGGAAGGCGTGCACGTCTTCCACCACCTGCGTCGTGCGGGTGGATGCCGCCGTGCCGCACACGCCCTTGCCAAGCGCGATACGCACGCAAGCCGGCTTGCCCATGAACGGGCCCAGCACCAGCTCGGTGCCGTCGAACAGGTAAAAACCCGCCCAGTTGAGGCCCGGCAGCGAGTGCCAGATGAGACTGGCGAGATTGGCGGCGTTGGCGATGCGGTCGCGCTCGCCATGCAGCAGCGCCTCGGCCTGTTGCAGCAGCAGGGCGTAGGTTTCTGATTTGCTGCTGGAGGTGTCGGTGTTCAGTTCGAACATGGCGGACTCGATGGCGGTGGCAAAGTTTATGCGAGCCGCCCGACGGCATAAACGTTTTGGCACTTTGCGGTGTCCATAACGCTCGCGTTACTCGACGCCGAACCCCTTGCGCTGATCCACGGAGACTTTCATGAACCGTTTTGCCCTGCGCGCTTTCGCGCTCTCTGCCTCCGGCGCGCTTGCACTTGCCGCCCTCGCCGCCTGCGGCAAAAAGGAGCAGGCCCCGTCTGCCGATGTGACCCCGGCCGCTGCGGTGGCACCCGCCCCCAAACCCGTGGTGTCCGGCATCGACAAGAGCCATTTCGACGCCGCCACACGTGCACAGGACGACCTCTTCCGCGCCGTCAACGGCAAGTGGCTGGATACTTTTCAGATCCCCGCCGACAAATCCAACTACGGCTCGTTCACCAAGCTCGATGACGATGCCGAAGCGCAGCTCAAGAGCGTGATCGAAGAGATGGCCGCCAGGAAGGAAGTGGCCGTCGGCAGCGAAGAGCAGAAAATCCGCGACTTCTACAACGCCTTCATGGATGAGGCCAAGCTCGAAGAGCTGGGCACCAAGCCGCTGGAAGCGACCTTTGCGCAAGTGGATGCGCTGACCGACAAGGCTGGCATTTCGGCCTTGATCGCCAGCCTGGTGCGCGAGGGTTACAAGATGCCGCTGGTGCCCTACGTGCATCAGGACAACAAGAACGCCACCCAGTACATCGGCGATCTCTACCAGTACGGCCTCGGCCTGCCGGACCGCGACTATTACCTGCTCAACGACGCCAAGTTCAAGAGCATCCGCGACGGCTATGTGGCGCACATCGAGAAGATGCTGACGCTGGCCGGCATCAAGGACGCCAACAAGGCGGCCAAGGACATCCTCGCGCTGGAAACCCGCCTGGCGAAATCGCAGTGGGACAAGGTGGAGAATCGCGACCCGGTGAAGGGCTACAACAAGCTCGATGCCGCCGCACTCAAAAAACTGACGGCTGAAATCGACTGGCCGGTGTATCTGAAAGGTGTGGGCTTCGACAGCCTGCCCGCAATCATCGTCAGCCAGCCCAGCTACATCACCGGCCTCGGCAAGGAGATCAAGGCGACGTCGCTCGATATCTGGAAGCTCTACTTCAAATGGCAGGTGCTCAACAGCGCGGCGCCGTACCTCAACAAACCCTTCGTCGACGAGAACTTCGCCTTCTTCGGCAAGACCCTCAACGGCATCCAGGAAATCCGCCCGCGCTGGAAGCGCGGCGTCGAAGCCGCCGAAGGCGCGCTGGGCGAGGCACTGGGCAAGATCTACGTCGCCAAGTACTTCCCCGCCGAGAACAAGGCGCGCATGGAGGCGCTGGTGGCCAACCTGCTGAAAGCCTACGAGGGCAGCATCCACTCGCTGACCTGGATGAGCGACGAGAGCAAGAAGAAGGCGCTGGAGAAACTCGGCAAGTTCAGCGTGAAAATCGGCTACCCCAACCAGTGGCGCGATTACTCGACGCTGGAAGTGAAGGCGGGTGATCTGGCCGGCAACCTCGCCCGCGCGACGGCGTTTGATTACCAGCGCAACTTGAACAAGCTCGGCAAGCCGATCGACCGCAACGAGTGGGGCATGACGCCGCAAACCGTCAACGCCTACTACAACCCGGAGATGAACGAGATCGTCTTCCCCGCCGCCATCCTGCAACCACCGTTCTTCGACGTGAATGCCGACGATGCGGCCAACTACGGCGGCATCGGCGCGGTGATCGGCCACGAGATCAGCCACGGCTTCGACGACCAGGGCAGCCAGTACGACGGCGACGGCAACCTCAACATGTGGTGGACGAAAGAGGACCGCGTGAAGTTCGATGCGCTCGGCGCAAAACTCGCCGCGCAGTACGACCAGTACGAGCCGGTGAAGGGCTATTTCGTCAACGGCAAGTTCACGCTCGGCGAAAACATCGGCGACCTCGGCGGCCTCACCGTTTCGCACAAGGCCTATGTGCTGTCGCTGGGCGGCAAGGAGGCCCCGGTGATCGATGGCCTCACCGGCGATCAGCGCTTCTTCTACGGCTGGAGCCAGGTGTGGTCGCGCAAGTACCGCGAAGAGAACCTGCTGACGCGCCTGAAGACCGACCCGCACTCGCCCAGCGAGCAGCGCGCCAACGGCACGCCGGTCAACATCCCGGCCTTCTACAGCGCCTTCGGCGTGAAAGAGGGCGACAAGATGTTCAAGCCCGAAGCGGATCGCATCACGATCTGGTGAGTTGAAACTTTAGAGGCCGGCTGAAAAGCCGGCCTTTTCCATTGGAGAAACCTTTATGTCTTTCACCACACGTCGCCTCATGCTGGCGAGCGTCTGCCTTTGCACTTCGGCTGCATTCGCAGCACCCAGCTCGGGTGTGCTGCTGCAAAATTTCGACCCGGCGGTGCGGCCGCAGGATGACCTGTTCCGCCACGTCAACGGTGGCTGGCTCAGCAAAACCGCGATCCCCGCCGACAAGACCAGCTATGGCATCGACGGCCTGCTCGACGACCGCAATCAGGATTGGCTGAAAGCCCTGGTCGAGAACGCCGCGGCGAGTGGGGCGCCGGGCGAAGCGAAGAAGATCGGCGACCTCTACGCCGCCTACATGGACGAGGCGCACCTCAACGCGCTGGGTGCCGCACCCGTGCAGCCACTGCTGGCCGAAATCGACGCCGTGCAATCACGCAGCGAACTGCCCGCGCTGTTCACGCAGCTGATGCTGCAAGGCGGCAACACCCCGGTGGGCGCCTACGTGCACCCGGATGCGAAGGATGTCAGCCGCTATTCGCTCGATCTGTATCAGTCGGGCCTCGGCCTGCCGGATCGCGATTTCTATCTCGACAAGGGCGCGCGCTTCGTCAAGCTGCGCGCGGCTTATCGCAGCTACGCAACCGAGCTGTTCACGCTCGCCGGCGAGAAAAATCCCGCGGCACTCGCCAAACAGGTGATGGCCTTCGAGACCGCACTCGCACGCGTGCATTGGACCAAGGTGCAGAACCGCGATCCGGTAAAGACCTACAACCCGCGTACGCTCAAAGCACTCGCCAAGGAAGCGCCCGGCTACGACTGGGCCGCATGGCTCAAGGGCCTTGATCTCAACGTCGATGCCGTCGTGGTCAGCCAGCCGAGTTACCTCAAGGGCTTTGCCAAGCTTGCGCAGAGCAGCGACCTCGGCACGCTCAAGGCCTACGCCAAGCTGCGCGTGCTCGAAGCCTATGCGCCGTACCTGAGTCAGCCCTTCTTCGATGCACGCTTTGCACTCCGCCGCGCACTCACGGGTGTCGAGCAGCCGCTGCCGCGTTGGAAGCGCGGTATCAGCACGGTGGAAAACAATCTCGGCGAGGCACTCGGCAAGCTCTACGTCGCCCAGCACTTTCCACCCGAGGCCAAGGCCAAGATCGCGGCACTGGTGCAGAACCTGCTCAAGGCCTACGCGCTCAAGATCGACACGCTCGACTGGATGAGCCCCGAGACGCGCATCAAGGCCAAGGAAAAACTCGCCAAGTTCACGGTGAAGGTCGGCTACCCCGACCAGTGGCGCGATTACACCGCGCTCGAGATCAAGCCCGGTGATCTGATCGGCAGCCTGCAGAACGCCAATCGGTTCGAGCTGCGCCACAACTTCGGCAAGCTCGGCCAGCCGGTGGACAAGACCGAGTGGCAGATGACGCCGCAGACCATCAACGCCTACTACGATCCGCAGCAGAACGAGATCTGCTTTCCGGCTGCAATCCTGCAAGCACCGTACTTCGATGCGAGTGCGGACGATGCGGTGAACTACGGCGCGATCGGCGGCGTCATCGGCCATGAGGTGACGCACGGCTTCGACGACGAGGGCAGCCAGTTCGACGGCAACGGCAACCTCAACAACTGGTGGACGGCCGACGACCGCAAGCGCTTCGAGGCCAAGGCGAAGCAGCTCGCCAAACAGTTCGATGCCTATGAGCCGGTGAAGGGCCAGCACATCAATGGCGAGCTGACACTGGGCGAGAACATCGCTGATCTTGGCGGCATCATCATGGCCTACAAGGCCTGGCAGATTTCGCTCGACGGCAAGTCCTCGCCGGTGCTCGATGGCAAGAACGGCGACGAGCGTTTCTTCGCGGGCTATGCCGCCTCGTGGATGACCAAGGTGCGCGACGAGGCGCTGGTGACACAGCTCAAGAGCGACCCGCACGCGCCCGCCGAGTACCGCGTCAATGGCGTGGTGGTGAACGTGCCGGCGTTCTACAAGGCGTACGACTTGAAGGCGGGCGACAAGCTGTTCAAGCCCGAGGCGGAGCGCGTCTCGATCTGGTGATCACACGGCATCACCATGCTGCATTCAAAGGCCGGAACTCCCGGCCTTTTCATGTGCGCTTTCCAATCGCCGGAGGCTTGCGCTAGGCTGCATACCAATCAGTTTGTGGAGTCTGCAATGTCCGCCACTTCCTTCGCGGAAATCATCACGCCCACCCGCCAGAGTGCGGATGCGCTCACTTTCACCATCACGGACGACTGGCTGCAGGGGCGTTCGTCCTTTGGCGGCTTGCAGGCCGCCTTCGCACTCATCGCCATGCGCCAGCTCACGGCAGTAGCCGCGCCGCTGCGGGTGCTGCAAACCACCTTCATTGCTCCCGTCGGCGGCGGCCAAGTCACCGTCACGGCCCGACTGCTGCGCGCGGGCAAATCGGTGACGCATGTCGAAGCGCGCCTGATGCAGGGCGAAGACACGCTCTGTCTCGTGGTCGGCATCTTCGGTGCGGCACGGGAGTCGGCGATTCAGATCCCGGTGGCCATACGCGAGGCACCACGTGGGCCAGACGGGCTCAAGGATCTGCCGTTTTTCGCCGGCGTCGCACCCAATTTCACCCAGCACTTCGTCTGGCGCTGGGCGGCGGGTGGCTTTCCGTTCTCCGGCAGCAGCGATCCCTTCACCCGCATCTGGCTCAAGCACCGCGCCCCCACAGGCAGCAGCGCGTTCGAGGCCGAGTACGCACTGGTCGGCCTTGCCGATGCCGTGCCTTCGCCGGCCGTCTCGATGATGAAAACACCCAAGGCCGCCAGCTCGCTGACCTGGACGCTGGAGCTGCTGCGCGCCGCACCCGTGCATAGCGACGACACCGCGTTCGGCACGGGCCATAACTTCTGGCGCATCGACAGCGACATCCATCAGGCGCAGGACGGCTACGTCGCCCAGACCGCCATCGTGGTCGCACCCGACAACCAGCCGGTGGCGCTGTCGCGGCAGGCCGTGGTCGTGTTCGCCTGAGTTAATCGAGCAGCGGGCTCGCATCGCCGGGCTTCCAGCCGTGGGCGGCGAAGCTGATCTTGCCATTCAGGATCACCACGCCCTCCGCCTTGAGCAGCCGCTGCTGCTTCAAGTGACCGGGGCTGCTCTTGGGGATGGCGATCTTGCCTTGGGCATTGATGACGCGTTGCCACGGTAGCCCTTCATATTCGGGTGGCACGTCGCTGAGCACTCTGGCGACCAGTCTTGCGCGACCCGGCCAGCCCGCTGCAAACGCCACGCCGGAGTAGCTCGCCACCTTGCCGCGCGGGATGCGCTGGATGGTTTCGAGAATGTCGCGCCGGGCCTTCATGAAGGCATCGGCCGTGGTCTTCGGTGGCCTGGGGCCACGAGTGAGTTTCATCGCATTTCTCCGGCAATTACTGCCGCCAGCTTGAACAAGGTGAGCGGCGCGCTGCCCTCGGCCTTGTTGTTGGCGATGACGTAGACGGTGCCACCGGCATCGAGCGCACGCCTGGCGAGTTTGGCGACCGCCGCGCGGGTCGCGGGGTCTTCGTCCACCAGCTTGTCGAAGGGCCTGTATTTTTCCCGCGCTTCTTCGTACGCAAAGCCGGCTTGCAGCATCCAGCGAATCACCAAGGGTTCAGGGCGATGGCCGATGCGCTTCACCTGCTCGATCACGGAGAGGCCGGTGGGATGCACATTGACGCAATGCACCGCGGCATTGGCCTTGAGTGCCGCGAAGTAGCCGGGCGTGAGCAGCTCGCAGTCGCGGATTTCGACCGCGACCGGGATGGGGCTTTGCAACCGCTGTAGAAACGCGCCGAGGCGCTCTGCAAAGTCAGCCGGCGAGAAGCGCGCACGACGTGGCAAGTCGGGAGAAAACTGCATCACCCATACACCGGCCTTCACACCACAGCCTTCGAGAAACGGTTTGAGGATGGCCTCGCGCGCGTAGTCGGCATCGAGAAACAGCGGGTTGGGCGCGCCCTCCATCTGCGGGTCGGTGAGGCCGCGATACGCCTTCACGGTGAAGCGGAAAGCCTCGCCCACTTGGGCGGTATAGCGGGCGTAGTCACCGATGTTGAGAGGCTGGTAAAAGGCGCGGTCAATGCTCACCGAGCGCAGCAAGGGGTGCTGCGCGTAGGCGCGCAAGCCCTCGCGCGAAACCTTGGCTTCGGGTGCGGCGCGGTTGTAGACGAAACCTGCCCAGCCTGGGAAATACCAGGACGAGGTGCCGAGATAGAGCTTGCTCGACGTGCGCGCCGCGAGTGCCGCCAGCTCGGCACTCAGTGGGGCAGGGCCGATGGGGCCTGTCGGTTTTCGCGGAGCGCGGGCTGGCTTGGGTGTTGGCGGTGGCGCGTCGTCGTCGCCGAAGAGATCGGCCATCGCGCTTTACTGCGGGATGCGGATGCGGCCTTCGCTCACGCGCACAGCGTGGCCGCCGACGCGCACCGCTACGACCTTGCCCTCAGCGATGGAGGCGCTGGCTTGCAGCAGGCTGGGGCGGCCCATCTCCACACCTTGATGCAGCGTCCAGGCGAACTCACCGTGCTCGCCGCGGGCGAGTGCATCGAGTGCCAAGGCCCCGGCAAAGGCAACGGCGGCACTGCCGGTGGCGGGGTCTTCGGTCACGCCAAGGTCGGGCGCGAACATCCGCGTGCGCCACTCGCCCTCGTAGCCTTTCGCAACGATGTAGATCGCATGGCCCCAGCTGTTGGCGAGCAGGCGGCGTGCGGCGGTGGCATCGAAGTCGATGCCTTGCAGCACTTCCGGTTGACGCACCGTGACGACCACGAAGGGGTTACCGCAGGACGCGAGCCGCACGCTGGTGATGGCGGCAGCGTCGATGCCGAGCACGGCAGGCAACGCGCCCACATCAAAGTCGGTGTCGCGTGTCTCTGGCGACTTGGCGGTGGTGAGTTCGCCGAACCAGGCTTGACCGTCTTCGCGCACCAGCCGCACCGGCACGAGGCCGACGTTTTCTTCCAGCACGATGCCCGTTGCCTCTGGTGGCAACCAGCCGAGGTCGGCAAGCAGGCAAGCCGTACCGACAGTCGGATGCCCCGCAAAAGGCAACTCGGTGGCGGGCGTGAAGATGCGCACGCGCACATCCGCATCGGTGCGCGTGCCTTTAAGTACAAACACCGTCTCGCTCAAGTTGAACTCGCGCGCGAGCTGCTGCATCTGCGCGCTGTTCAAGCCATCAGCCTCCAGCACCACCGCCAGCGGATTGCCCGCGAAGGCAGTGTCGGTGAAGACATCCAGCGTGTGAAAAGGCAGCGTCGCCGTCATCTGAAAATCAATGCACCTGGCGCGACACACCCAGCAGGCGCTCGGCATCCTTGTTGCCGCGCAAGCCTTCGCCGTAGTCCGCGCGCAGCACTTGCTCGACGACCGGGCCGGGCGGCTTCTTGACCTTGAGGGCGTACTTGAGCGCCTTCACATACTTGATCAGACCCCTGCGCTTTGAGGGTTTCGGCTTCGCCGGGCCGGCTGGCTTCGCCTTGACCGGCTTCGGTTTCTTGACGCGCAGATCCCAAACCGTTTTCTTCTTGGGTGCGGGGAACACCTGCGGTTTGGGTGCTGGCTTTTTCTTTTTCGCGACCGGCTTGGCGGCGGGCGTCACCGCACGCTTGGGCGCGACCTTGCGCGACGCAGCAACCGGCTTTTTGGCGGCGGCTTTCTTGGCAACGGGCTTGGCCGCTGCCTTGGCAGCGACCTTGCTGCGGGTCACGACCAGAGGCTTTTTTGCAGCGGCTTTCTTCGCCACCACTTTCACAACTTTCTTGACCGCAGGCTTTGCCGCCTTGAGCACGGGCTTGGCCGATTTAGCGCCGCGCACCGCAGCCAGCTTCTTGGCAGGTGCCTTCTTGGCAACGGCCTTGGCCACCAGCTTGCGCTTGGCGACCACGACTGGCTTCTTGGCCTTGGCTGTTGTCACCTTGCGCAGGGCAACTTTCGGCTTGGCGACTTTGCTCGCCACAAGCTTGGCTTTTTTCTTGGCCACGGCGGTCGGCTTTTTGACGACCTTGGCAGCAGGCTTGCTCGCTGCCTTCTTCGCAGCCGCTTTAGGCTTGACAGCCGCCTTGCGCTTGGGCACGCCGTAGGTTTTGGCAATCGCCTTGCCAATGGTCTTGCCCGTGCGGGTGGCGGTGGTTTTGGTCACGGCTTTTGAGGCCATTGGTGTCGTCCTGGCGTGTTGCCCATATTGCGTAGGCCGCCACTATAAACCCCCGACCCCTGTCGGCTTACTGAAACTTGCCGCCGGTGATGCGGCCTGCACCATCCAACTCGCCGAAGTAACGCGATTTGTTCATGCGCAACTCCTTGGTGGCCATGTCGCCTGGCAGCACCAGCGTGACACCCGGATAGCGCGCGCGAAACTGCGCGGGTGTTGGCGTGGTGGCGATGAACTGGTCGAAGGCGGCGACATCGGTGACGAAGCCAGATACGGCGGCAGAGGCTGTCGGCACGGACGACTCCGGTGTGGCGGTGGGTGCAGCGCAAGCGGCAAGGCTCACCAGCGGTAGCAGCAGTGTGAAGGTTTTCATGTTGGGCTCCAGACAATGAGTGATGGCAGGGGCACTACAGCGTCAAGCGCCGCAGATCAGACAGCAGCTTGACCAGCACCACCGTAAACCGAGCCGCCTGAGCACCATCGATCACGCGATGGTCGTAGCTCAGCGACAGCGGCAGCATCAGGCGCGGTGCAAAGGCCTTGCCGTCCCACACCGGCTTCATCGTCGCCTTGCTCACACCGAGGATGGCAACCTCCGGGGCGTTGACGATCGGCGTGAAGCCGCCGGTCACGCCCAGGCCGCCGAGGCTGGAAATGCTCATGCAGCCACCGCGCATTTCATCCGGCTTCAGCTTGCCGTCGCGCGCCTTCTTGGCGAGCTCGCCGCAGTCGGTGGCGAGTTGTGCGACGCCCTTGGTCCAGACATCGCGCACCACCGGCACCACCAGGCCATTCGGCGTGTCGGCGGCAAAGCCCAGGTGGCAGTACTGCTTGAGGATGAGGTTCTCGCCATCGGGTGCGAGCGAGCTGTTGAACTCGGGGAACTGCCGCATCGCAGTGGCAATCGCCTTCATCAAAAAGGGCAGCAGTGTCAGCTTCACGCCGCCGTCTTCGCTCGCCGACTTGCGGAAGCTCTCGAGGTCGGTGATGTCGGCCTCGTCGAACTGCGTCACGTGCGGCACGTTGAGCCAGGCACGCGACAGATGCGCCGCACTCAGCTTGCGGATGCGCGCCAGTGGCTTGGTCTCGATGGCGCCGAACTGGCTGAAATCGACGGCGGGGATGGGCGGGATGCCAGCACCACTGGTGGCACCCGCCGAACTCGGTTTCGCTGCGCCGCTACTCATGCGCGACTTCACGAAGGCCTGCACGTCTTCGATGGTGACGCGATCCTTCAGGCCAGTGCCTTTGACCAAGCTGACATCGACACCCAGTTCGCGCGCAAACTTGCGCGTTGCCGGGCCAGCATGGGCGCTGCTGTCGCCCGCCGCTGGCGCTGCCGCGGGCGGCGGCGGCTCCTTGGCGACCGCAGGCGGCGCACCGGCATCGGGCTTTGTCTCCGGGTCTTTCGCGACCTCGGCTTTGGCACTCGGTGCCGCAGCGGGCGTTGCCGCTGCATCGGACTTCGCGCTGCCGCCGGCCACTTCGAGCTCGCAGATGAAGTCGCCGGGATTGAGCTTGTCGCCGGCCTTGATCTTGAAGCCGCGCACGATGCCGGCGGCCGGGGCCGGCACTTCCATCGTCGCCTTGTCGGATTCGAGCACGATCATCGGCGCGTCCTTGGCGACCGTGTCGCCCTCGGCCACCAACACCTCGATCACCGGCACGTTCTGGTAGTCGCCGATGTCGGGCACGACCACTTTTTGCGTGCTGCTCGCGATGGGTTTGTCGGCGGTGGCTGGCTTGCTCGCTTCAGCCGCGGCCGGTACGGTCTTGGCCTGAGGGGCCGCTGCCTTTGCAGCGGGCGCCGGTGCAGCGGGCTTTTCTGCTTTGGGTGCTTCGGCTGCAGCACCCTCGGCCTCAAGCTGGCAGATCACTGCACCAGCCGAGAGCTTGTCGCCGATTTTCACCTTGAGGTTGCGCACGGTGCCGCCCGCAGGCGAGGGCACTTCCATCGTCGCCTTGTCGCTTTCCAGCACCAGCAGCACGCTGTCCTTGCCGATCTGCTCGCCATCCTTCACCAGGATTTCGATGATCGGTACATCGTGGCTGTCGCCGAGGTCGGGCACTTTCACATCGATGAGATTGGCCATGACTTACACCTGCCACGGAGCGGTGCGCTCCGGCTTGATGCCGTAGATCTTGATCGCCTGCGCCACACGCTCCTGCGGAATGGTGCCGAGATCGGCGAGCGCCTTGAGCGCCTTTACCGTCACCCAGCGGCGATCGACCTCGAAAAAGTCTCGCAGCGCCGGGCGGTTGTCGCTGCGGCCGAAGCCATCGGTACCGAGCACGTGGTAGGGCATCGGCACCCAGGGGCGAATCTGCTCGGGCCAGGCGCGAATCCAGTCGCTGGAGGCGATGGCAGGGCCGATCATGCCGCCGAGGCATTCCGCGATGTAGCTCTTGCGGGCCGGTTGCTCGGGGTGCAGCAGGTTCCAGCGCTCGACGGCGGCACCGTCACGGGCCAGCTCGGTGAAGCTCGGCACGCTCCAGACGTCGCTGGTCACGCCCCATTCTTCACGCAGCAAATCCGCCGCCGCAATCACCTCGCGCAGCAGCGCGCCACTGCCAAGCAGCTGCACATGCGGCGCGCCAGTGAACTCGTCGCTCTTCAACAGATACATGCCGCGTACGATGCCGCTCTCGACACCGGCCGGCATCGCCAGCTGCTGGTAGTTCTCGTTGTAGAGCGAGAGGTAGTAGTAGACGTCCTGGTGCTCGGCATACATCTCTTTCATACCGTGCTGGATCAGCACCGCCAGCTCGTAGCCGAAGGCGGGGTCGTAGGTGCGGCAGTTGGGGATGACACTCGCAAAGGTGTGGCTGTGGCCATCCTGATGCTGCAAGCCCTCGCCGTTGAGCGTGGTGCGGCCGGCGGTGGCACCCAGCAGGAAACCCCGCGCGCGCATGTCGCCCGCCGCCCAGGCGAGATCGGCGGTGCGCTGAAAGCCGAACATCGAATAGAAGATGTAGAACGGCAACAGCGCCACACCGTGATTGGCGTAGCTCGTGGCCGCCGCATTCCAACTCGACATCGCGCCCGCTTCGGTGATGCCTTCTTCGAGAATCTGGCCCTGGATGTCTTCCTTGTAATAGGCCAGCTGGCCGGCGTCTTCGGGGTTGTACTTCTGCCCGACGATCGAATAGATGCCGAGCGAGCGGAACATGCCCTCCATGCCGAAGGTACGCGCCTCGTCCGGGATGATGGGCACCACGCGCTTGCCGATGTTCTTGTCGCGGCAGAGCGTCTGCAAAATCTGCACGAAGGCCATCGTCGTGCTGATCTCGCGCTCGCCGCTGCCGACCACGATTTTCTCGAAGGTTTGCAGGGGCGGAATTTCGAGCGTTTCTTCCACCACGCGGCGCGCCGGCAGCGGGCCGCCCAAGGCATCGCGCCGCGCCTTCAGATACTGGATTTCTGCCGAGTCTTCGGCTGGGCGATAGAACGGCGTCGAAGCAATCTGGTCGTCGGAGATCGGCACCTTGAAGCGATCGCGGAAGGCCTTGAGTGCTTCCTCGCCCATCTTCTTCTGCGAGTGCGTGACGTTCTGGCCTTCGCCCGCCTCGCCCATGCCGTAGCCCTTCACGGTCTTGGCGAGGATGACGGTCGGCGTGCCTTCGTGCTGGCTCGCGGCCGAGTACGCCGCATAGACCTTGTGCGGGTCGTGCCCGCCGCGATTGAGCTGGGCAATCTGCTCGTCGCTCCAGGTCGCGACCAGCGCCGTGAGCTCGGGGTATTTGCCGAAGAAATGTTCGCGCGTGTACGCGCCGCCCTTGGCCTTGAAGTTCTGGTACTCGCCGTCGACGGTTTCCATCATCGCCTGCAACAGCTTGCCGCTCTGGTCGGCCGCGATCAGCGGGTCCCATGCGCTGCCCCAGATCACCTTGATGACGTTCCAGCCCGCACCGCGGAAGGTGCCTTCGAGTTCCTGGATGATCTTGCTGTTGCCGCGCACCGGGCCATCGAGCCGCTGCAGGTTGCAGTTGACGACGAACACCAGGTTGTCGAGCTTCTCGCGCGCGGCAATGCCGATGGCACCGAGCGACTCCGGCTCGTCCATCTCGCCGTCGCCGCAGAAGCACCAGACCTTGCGGGTCTCGGTGTCGGCGAGGCCGCGGTGGTGCAGGTACTTCATCAGGCGCGCCTGATAGATCGCCTGGATCGGGCCCAGGCCCATCGAGACGCTGGCGAACTGCCAGTAGTCCGGCATCAGCTGCGGATGCGGATAGCTCGACAGACCGGGTTCGAGCGCCTCCATGCGGAAGCGGTGCATCTCGGCCTCGCTGAAGCGGCCTTCGAGGAACGAACGCGCGTAAATGCCCGGCGTGTTGTGGCCCTGGATGTAGATGAGATCGGCGCCGTCCTTGTGATCGGGGCCTTTCCAGAAATGGTTGAAGCCCACGTCGTAGAGCGTGGCGGAGGACTGGAACGTCGCGATATGGCCGCCAATGCCGGCGTGCTCGCGGTTGGAGTTCACCACCATCGCCATCGCATTCCAGCGGATGATCGAGCGGATTTTCCATTCCAGCGCGTGATCGCCCGGCGAGCGCTCTTCCTGATCGGTCGGGATCGTATTCACATACGCCGTGTTGGCCGAGAACGGGATGTGCGCGCCGCTGCGCCGCGCTTTCTCCGTCAGCGCATCCAGCAGGAAGTGCGCACGCTCAGGGCCTTGCGACTTGAGCACGGACGCCAGCGCGTCCAGCCACTCCTGGGTTTCGGTCGGGTCGTTGTCTGTTGCGATTGGATCGGGATTGCTCATATCACTGCTGCCGTCGTCTGGACCTTGGGGATTACCCGCATGGTAAGTGCACCGGTGACCCAGTTGCCTAATTCCATAGGACTAACAGGGGTTCAGCAAAGGCGCAACGCGCCACTGGCTTTCATCGGGCCTTCGACCTTGGACCCCATGAGAGGTACCGGCAAACGCAACCTCAGCAGGCTTGTGTACGGCTTCGCCTAATGGGCGAAACACATTGTTTTTCTCGTCGGGACTTGCTCCTGCCGCATCCCATCTTCATTTGGCCAACCCTCTCGGATCATGTTTTTACGGCTTTCTTGGCGGGCTTTTTGGCCGTTGCCTTCTTCGCAGTCGCTTTCTTGGCCGGCTTTTTGGCCGTCGCACTCGCCGGCTTTTCGGTCTTCGGCGTTTTGGCCTTCGCCGCCCCCTTGCCCTTCTTCACCGGCTTCTTGGCCGCCTCGGCTTCGGCCAGGTATGCCTCGGCCTCGAACACGGTGACGTCTTCCGGCTCGCGCTTCTTTGGCAGATTCGCCTTGCGCGTGCCATCGGTGATGTAGGCCCCGAAACGACCCTTGATGATGCGGATGCCGGTATCTCCAAACGTCACCAGCGTCGCCGCATCGAGTGCCGCCGCCTTCTGTTCGATCAGCTCGATCACGCGCGGCAGCTCGATGGTCATCACATCGTCGTCTTTCTTCAGGCTGACGAACTGGCTGCCGTGGCGTGCGTAGGGGCCGAAGCGGCCAACGTTCACCGCCACCTCGTCGCCATTGGGCAGGTGGCCCAGCATGCGCGGCAGCTTGAAGAGGTCGAGTGCCTCCTGCAGCGTGATGGTGTCGATGCGCTGGGTGGCCTTGAGCGAAGCGAACTTGGGCTTCTCGGCGTCCGGGTTGTCCTTGTCGGCGAGGCCGATCTGCACGAAGGGCCCGTAGCGGCCGAGACGCGCGGAGATGGGCTTGCCGCTGACCGGATCGGTGCCGATGACGCGGGCGTCCTGCACCATGTCCTGCCGCTTCATTTCCATCTTCTCGTCGATCTGCGGCTTGAAGCCTTGCCAGAACTTGGCGAGCAACGGCACCCATTCGGCCTCGCCACGGCTGACGGCGTCGAGCTCGTCCTCCATGCCGGCGGTGAAGGCGTAGTCCACGTACTGCTTGAAGTGATCGGTGAGAAAGCGATTGACGATCATGCCCACATCGCTGGGGATGAAGGCCTTGCCGTCGAGCCGCACGTACTCGCGCGCTTGCAGCACGCTGATGATGCTGGCGTAAGTTGAGGGACGACCGATGTCGTATTCCTCCAGCGTCTTCACCAGGCTGGCTTCGGTGAAGCGCGGCGGCGGCTGGGTGAAGTGCTGCTCGGGTGTGATGTCGACCAGGCGCACGTTCTCGCCGACTTCGAGCGGCGGCAGGCGCTTTTCGTCGTCCTCGTCGTCGGGCTCATCCTTGCCCTGCATGTAGACGGCGATGAAGCCGGGCTCGATCAGCACGCTGCCGTTGGCGCGGAACCCATGTGGCCCGGCCTTGAGTTCGGCGGTAACCGTATCGAACACCGCCTGCGCCATCTGGCAGGCGACGGTGCGCTTCCAGATCAGCTCATAGAGCTTGGCCTGGTCGGGCGTGAGATAGGGCGCCACTTGCACGGGCAGGCGCATGGCGCTGGTGGGGCGCACGGCTTCATGGGCTTCCTGCGCGTTCTTGCTCTTGCTCTTGTAGTAGCGCATCTCCTCCGGCAGGGCCTTCTTGCCGTACTGGTTTTCGATGACGCGGCGGATTTCCTGCAGGGCTTCCTGCGCCAGGCTCACGCTGTCGGTACGCATGTAGCTGATCAGGCCAATCGTCTCGCCCGCGATATCGACACCTTCATACAACTGCTGCGCAGTGCGCATGGTGCGCTGCGACGTGAAGCCGAGCTTGCGGTTGCTGTCCTGTTGCAGCGTCGAGGTGGTGAACGGCGGCGCCGGGTTGCGGCGGCGCTGTTTCTTTTCGACGCTGGCCACCTTCAGCACGCCGTTGGCGGCCTGTGTGATGCGCGCGACGGCGGCGGTGGAGCTGTCGCCTTCCTTCAGCGTGAACTGCTCGACCTTCTTGCCATCGAGTTCCACCAACTTGCTGGTGAACAGGGTGCCGGCCTTGTCGCTGCGGGCTTCGACCGTCCAGTACTCCTGCGGCAGAAAGGCTTTGATCTCTTCTTCGCGCTCGCAGATCAGACGCAGCGCGGGGCTTTGCACGCGGCCCGCACTCAAGCCGGGCTGCACCTTGCGCCAGAGCAAGGGCGAAAGATTGAAGCCGACGAGATAGTCCAGCGCGCGGCGCGCCTGCTGGGCGTTGACCAGCGGCTGGGCCACATCGCGCGGGTTGGCGATGGCGTCCTGCACCGCCGTCTTGGTGATTTCGTGGAACACCACGCGCCGAATGGGCTTGTTCTTGAGCAGATTCTTTTCTTTCAGAATCTCGGCCAGATGCCAGCTGATCGCCTCCCCCTCGCGATCAGGGTCAGTCGCGAGATAGACGGCGTCGGCCACCTTCACGGCGCGAATGATGGCGTTGACGTGCTTCTCGTTTTTCTCGATCAGCTGGTACTTCATCTCGAAGCCGCGCGTGACGTCGACGGCGCCATCTTTCGGCACCAGATCGCGCACGTGGCCGTAACTGGCGAGGACTTCAAAGTCCTTGCCGAGGTATTTGGCGATGGTCTTGGCCTTGGCGGGCGACTCGACGATGACGAGGTTTTTGCTCATTTATTCCTGCACAGACGAAAACGCCCGGTGGATGACCGGGCGTGAGCTTATAAGCCTCGCGTGGCGGGCAATGCAACCCGACCACTCCTTATTAGTGCATCGGAAATCGCTTTCTCAATGCAGAAACGGCCCCGGCGCGTAGACCATGTCTTCGAGGTGCCAGGCACCTTCTTCTTCGCCCGGCTGGCTCACCAGAACCAGCAGGCAAACCCACTTCACACGTTCCAGATCGACGTCGTCCTTGATCGCCAGCAGGCGCTCGATGACCAGTTCGCGCGACTCTGGGGTCAAGATGCCGAGCTGTTCGAGATAGAACAGGAAGCCGCGGCATTCGGTGGAGAGTTTGCTCATCTCCTCCGGCGCGTAGATGCGGATCACGCCCGGCGTGCCGAGCTGCGGGGCGCCCTGGCGCTGTTCTTCGAGGCCGCCCAGCCAGGCAAAGGCGTAATTGATTTCCTCGACGGGGAAACCTGCGGCGGAGAGTTCGTCCCGCAGAGTGTCTTGATACTCCGCGTCGTGAACCTCGGTGTCGTGATAGTTCTCGAACAAGAACATCAGCACATCCAGCACCGTTTCCTTCATGGCCGAACCCCTATCGGTTGTGAGGAGCAACTTGAATCGACACTACCTGTAGATCAGCGGCGTTGCAAGCGCATGAATCCACCGCCGGCCGCCGAGCCGGCGCGGCCGTCCAGTTCGAGCATCAAAAGTGCGGTGTTCACTTGCTCGGGCGACAGGCCGGTGGTCGTGATGAGTGCATCTACCGACTGCGGCGCGTCGGTGAGCGCGGCCAGCAGCGAGGCCGTTGCGGCATCGTCGCTGGTGGGTGCTACCGATACAGAAGCCACCGGCGCTTGCTCGCGCAGCCAGGCGCCGAGCTTGGGTGCCAATTCGAGCAGCACATCATCGACGCTCTCCACCAGCTTTGCGCCCTCGCGGATCAGCTGATGGCAGCCCTTGGCCAGCGGGTTGTGGATGCTGCCGGGGATGGCGAAGACCTCGCGGCCCTGCTCCATCGCGCGGCGGGCGGTGATGAGCGAGCCGGAGTCCCGCGAGGCCTCGACGACCAGCACGCCGAGGCTCAGGCCCGAAATGATGCGATTGCGGCTCGGGAAGTTTTGCGGCAGGGCCTCGGTGCCAGGGGCAAACTCCGACACCAGCGCGCCGCCGCCATCCAAAATCGCCTGCGCCAGCGCTTTGTGGCGCGCGGGGTAGACGCGATCAAGGCCCGTTCCACACACCGCGATGGTGGGCGCTTTTGCATCCAGCGCGCCGGCGTGCGCCGCGCCATCCACGCCAATGGCGAGACCACTGGTGATGAGCACGCCGCGCCTGGAGAGTTCAGCCGCAAAGCCGCGTGCGTTCTCAAGCCCTTGCGGGGTTGCGGAGCGCGCGCCGACCATCGCCAGCTGCGGTTGCGCCAGCAGCGCGCAGTCGCCGCGCACGAACAGGGCGAGCGGTGGCGTGGTGATGTTCTTGAGCTGCTCGGGGTAGCGGGCGTCTTGCAGAGTGACGAGGTGGCGATCAGCGCCGCCCGCAAGCCAGGCGGCATCGGCCTGCACTTGTGCGTCGTCTGCGTCGGGCAGCAACACTTTGGCGCGCTCAGCCCCGACCGACAGCCACTGCGCGGCGTTGGCGGCGCACACGGCATCGGCGCTGCCGAAGCGTTCGAGCAGCACCAGCGCATTGGCGTTGCGCAGCCCCTTGGCGCGGATCAGCCGCAGCCAGGCGAGCATGGCCTAGCGTGCGATGGAGCCAGGCTCTGGATTGACGACGCGATCCAGGATGTGGATCGAGCGGTTGGCATCCATGATGAGGCCGTAGCTGAGGCCCGGCATCGTCTTGAAGACCATCAGCAGGCCGGAGTCGATGGCGGGCAGCACTTCCTGCTTGCCGGTGACGGGGTCCTTCACCTTGCGCGGTGCCTGCTTGATGCGCAGCACATGGCCCGGCTCCAGCCCCTGCTTGCTGCCGCGGTTGAGCGCGACGATCTGGTACTGGGTGATCTGCGACACGCCCTCGTAGACCGAGATGATCTTGCCGTCGACCGGCAGCGTGGGCACATGCGGATAGAAGTTGGCCTGGAAGTTCTCGGCCTCCGGCGGCATCAGCAGGTCGCCGGGCAGAATCTCGCGGCGGGACTGCGTCAGCATGCCCTCGGCCGGTGTGCCGAAGGTCTTGATCTCGACCTCGCCCGAGGGGATGACCTCGTAGCCGAGCACTTCGCCGGTGTCGGGGTCCTTGTAGATGATGCCGCGCCGCACGGTGGAAAAATTGGGCGCGCTCGCGGCCGGCAGCTTCTTGATGAACACCGCCATGTTGGCACCGCCGATGATGTGCTCGTCGGCAAACGCCAAGATGTACGGCGCGCGGTTGATGGTGTCGAGATCGACGACGCGCGGGCCTTTCAGGAAGTTGCGGATCGCGTCGATCGGGATCGCCTGCAAGCCGTCGCCCAGCTGCGATTCGCGGATCTGCGGCGACAGCCGCTCCAGGTCTTCTCCCCGCGCCAGCACGGTGCGGCCGTTGACGTTGTAGAGCTCCAGCACATCGCCGGGGTAGATCTTGTGCGGGTTGGCGAGCTTGCCGTTGACGTACCACAGCTCGGGCCACTGCCAGGCATCGGCCAGATAGCGGTTGGCGATGCCCCAGAGCGTGTCGCCTTTTTTCACCACGTAGCGCAGCGGCGCATCGTCACGCAGGCCGTAGCCGGTCGCACCCGCCTGCGCCTGATTGAGGTCTTGCACCGGCTGCGCGTTGAGCGGCACGTTGGCCTGCGGATCGGGCGTGGTGGTCATCACCGGCGTCGATGCGGTTTCGGTGGCGGCCGGGGCAGTGACGCAGGCCGTGAGTAACGCTGCCATTGCCACAGCGCATAAACGCAGTCCCACAGGCAGCGAATACGGCCCGACAGCTTTATACTGCGTCATCTTGCGGCTCCCTTAGCAGCGTCGGTCGATTGTGGCATAAGTGCCTTGATCGTCAAACAGTTGCCGCCCAAAGTGCAAGTGATTGCGCAAGTCGTTTCGTATCTTCAAAGGAGCCCCGCCGTGGCCCTGCTCACCATCCTCCACGATCCCGATCCCCGTCTTCGCATCAAGGCCAAGCCCGTCACCGTATTCGACGCACGCCTGCGCACGCTGATCGACGACATGTTCGACACCATGTACGACGCTCCCGGCGTGGGCCTTGCCGCGACCCAGGTCGCCGTGCCGCTGCGCGTTGCGGTGATGGACTGCGGCAACGAAGAAACCGGCGCGCAGAAGCTGGTGCTCGTCAACCCCGAAATCCTCGACCCTGCCGACAAGCAGGAGATGGAAGAAGGCTGCCTCTCGGTGCCCGACTACAAGGACAAGGTGCAGCGCTTCAACCGCCTGCGCCTCAAGGCGCTGGACGCCGACGGCAAGCCCTACGAGCTGGAAGCCGAAGGCCTGCTTGCCCAAGCCATCCAGCACGAGATCGACCATCTGGACGGCAAGCTCTACATCGACCTGCTCTCGCCCCTGAAGCGCGAGCGCTTCAAGAAAAAACGGCTCAAGGCCGAAAAGCGCGGCGATTGATGCCGCTCGCAATGGGATTGCTCCCATGAAAATCGTTTTTGCCGGGACGCCCGAGTTCTCGGTGGCCGCCCTCAACGCGCTGCATGCCGCCGGCCACGACATCGTCGGCGTCTACACCCAGCCTGACCGTCCCGCCGGTCGCGGCCAGCGGCTCACCGCCTCGCCCGTCGCCGCACGCGCCGTCGCGCTCGATTTGCCCGTGTTCAAGCCGGAATCGTTTCGCAAACAGCCCGAAGCCATCGACGAGCTGCGCGCCTTGGCACCCGAACTGATGGTGGTGGTCGCCTACGGGCTGATCCTGCCGCAGGCGGTGCTGGATATCCCCGCACGCGGCTGCCTCAACATCCACGCCTCGCTGCTGCCGCGCTGGCGCGG
>JAUSQI010000110.1 GCA_030652575.1 Stagnimonas sp.
AGAGCACCACCTTGACATGGTGGGGGTCGTTGGTTCGATTCCAATCGCGCCTACCAAAGTTTTTACTTTGGTAATCAGATGCTTCAAGGAAAAAATGGCCACCTGTAAGGGTGGCTTTTTTCGTTGCATGTCAAAACTCTAACAAAACTCAGGGCAGGGTTAGACCGGCTGAAACTTCTTCCCACGGCGCATCGTGACCATCGCCGCCGCCGCCAACAATTCGAACCGACCAGCCTCTGTTATTCGGTTCTTTGAACTGCGGCCACCGTGGTCGATCCTGATAGCAGCTTCTGCTTCAAGGCCTCGAAGACTACAGCGGGCAGTTCGCCGTAGGCGTACTCACCGGTGGGAGTTGGCGTCATATCTGGGCCCGGCCAACAGAATGAATTCACTTCAGAGGCAACAACCCAGTTCGTCTCCTCATCCAAGCCCAAGCGGCGGCGTGTGGCTGAGGTGAGTTGAATAGCTCTGGAAAGGTCAGTCGGTGGGCTATGTGTGATGGGTGCCACCGTGACCACCTGCTCGCCTTCAATATCTTCGATGCAGATCACCACAACGCAGGGCCGATCTTTCTGTCCCTCGACGCGCCCAAGGTCGGCCTCACGTTTCCAAAGGTAGGAATAGCGAATGACGAGCCCTGGTATGGGCAGCGGATAGTCCGCCACGCTCAGCGACGGCTCACTTCATGGTCAAAGCCACGAGCCGCAGCGCTCGGCTGTGCGGCGGCAATCGCCTGTCGCAGACTCGCTGGCAAAGCATCTGCGCTGTAGACACGCCGATCCAGACGACGAAGTCGCGCATACTCGGTCGGCGAGAGCATCACCACCTGTTCACGGCCGTGAGACTGCACGCTCACAGGCTCCCTCTGAGCAAGCTGAGCAATGGCCCCAAAGCGCTTGGCAACCTCGGTGCTATTAAATGTCTGCATGGCAACCTCCTTTAATCCGCATATTACGGATTATGCGGATCATCTGCAATGAATGCAGCGCGTCGTATCCGAGGCTGCCTTGCAGGCCGCCTTTAATTGTTTTGTGCGTTCGGAAAGCGGGGTTCGGCTGGGTTCGTTTAAGGTGGCGGTCATTGCACACCAACTGGCGGAGCTGACAATGGAACTTGGCATGATTGGCTTGGGCCGCATGGGCGCCAACATGGCGCAGCGGCTGGCTCAGGGCGGGCATCGGGTCTCAGGCTTCGACCCCAATGCGGAGGTGCGCAAGAGCATCGAAAGCAAGGGCGTTCAGCCGGCCGAGTCGCTCGAAGCGCTGGTCGCGGCATTGCCGGCGCCGCGGGTGCTGTGGCTGATGGTGCCCGCGGGGCTGATCACCGACAGTACCATCGACAAGCTGCTGCCGTTGCTGGCAGCAGGCGACACCGTCATCGACGGCGGCAATTCCAATTACAAGGACACCCAGCGACGCGGCCTAGCGCTGGCCGAAAAAGGCATCCGCTACGTCGATTGCGGCACCAGCGGCGGCATCTGGGGCCTGGCCGAGGGGTACAGCATGATGATCGGCGGCGAAAAGGCGGCGGTGGATCATCTCAAGCCGATCTTCGAGACGCTGGCACCGGCCAAGGACAAGGGATGGGGCCACGTCGGGCCGAGCGGCTCGGGGCATTTCACCAAGATGATCCACAACGGCATCGAATACGGAATGATGCAGGCCTATGCCGAGGGCTTCTCGATTCTCGAACACAAGCAGGATTTCGCGCTCGACCTGCATCAGGTGGCCGAAATCTGGCGCACCGGCAGCGTGGTGCGTTCCTGGCTGCTCGATCTCACGGCCGCGGCGCTGGAAAAGAACCCCAAGATGACCGGCATCGCGCCGCGCGTCGATGACTCCGGCGAGGGCCGCTGGACAGTGGCCGAGGCCATCGACCTCAACGTGCCAGCCCCGGTCATCACGCTGTCGCTGCTGCAGCGGTTGCGTTCGCGCGACACCGATTCCTACGCAGACAAGCTGCTGGCGGCGATGCGCAACCAGTTCGGCGGGCACGCCATCACCAAGGAGTGAGCCGTGGCGGCGAGCCGGGTGCCGACACGCTGGATCAGCGTCGCCGATGACGAGGCGCTGGCCGCCGCCGCCTGCGAGCGCATTCTGCGGGCCGCAGGCAAGGCGATCGAGGCGCGGGGGCAGTTTCTGCTCGTGCTCACCGGCGGCAACACACCGAAGCAGGTCTACGTGCGCATGGCGAAGGCGCAGGCCGACTGGTCGCGCTGGCACTTCTATTTCGGCGACGAGCGCTGCCTGCCCGTCGCCGACGCCGAGCGCAACAGCCGCATGGTCTGCGAGGTCTGGCTTGACCGGGTGCCGGTGCCGCGCGAGCAGATCCACCCGGTACCCGCAGAAGCCGGTGCGCTCGCAGCCGCCAGCCGTTACGCCGAACGGCTGCGGGAGCTCGGCGATTTCGATCTGGTGCTGATGGGTCTCGGGGAAGATGGCCACACGGCCAGCCTGTTCCCCGGCCACGATTGGGGCGAGTCGGCCACGGCGCCGGACGTGCTGGCAGTGTTCGATTCGCCCAAGCCGCCGCCGGAACGCGTATCGCTCAGCGCCGCGAGGCTCGGGCGCACGCGCGAAATGCTGTTTCTGGTGGCGGGCGAGGGCAAGCAGCGCGCCGTTGCCGAGTGGCGCCGCGGTGCGCTGCTGCCGGCCGCCGCCGTCAGCCCGCCTGCCGGCGTCGACGTGCTTGTCACGCCACCGCTGCCCAACGTGTCGCGACGCGCCTCGTAGATCGCCCAGTGCCGCGCGCAGCCCTGGCGGCCGAAATCCCGGGTCAGGCGCTGGCGCAGGTCGTCGGCGAAGCGGTCGTTGTCGAACAGCGTGTTGTCGACATCGAGCAGAACGACCAGCGGCGCCGGTTTCAGCATGCCGCGGCAGCCTCCGGCTTGGGGTCGTGCCAGCCATCGTCGCTTTGCAGGATGCCGGCCGCCGCCGCCGGCCCCCAGCTACCGGACTCGTACTCGATGACCGGCACCACCTCGCCCAGCACCGGGTCGATGACGCGCCAGGCCGCCTCCACGCTGTCGTCGCGGGTGAACAGCGTGGACTCTCCCTCCATCGCATCCAGCAGCAGCCGCTCGTAGGGCATCTGTTCGGTCTTGGTCTGACGGCGCGCGATCAGTTCCACCGGCTCGCCGCGCATCTCCTCGCCCAACTGCTTCACGCGTGCGCCGGTCGAAATCACCACCTCGGGGCTCAGCCTGAAACGGAACACGTTCGAGGTGGCCGGCCCCACGTCGTCGAACACCGCCAGCGGCGGGCTCTTGAGATTGACCACCACCTCCGTCGCGGTGATCGGCAGCGACTTGCCGGCGCGCAGGTAAAACGGCACGCCCGCCCAGCGCAGGGTGTCGATGTAGAGACAGACCGCGGCAAAGGTTTCCACCTGCGAGTTCTTCGCCACGCCCTCTTCGTTGCGATAGCCCTTGAACTGCCCGCGCACCACGTTCTCGGGGGCGAGTGGCCGCATGGCGCGGAAGATGCGCAGCTTCTCGGTGCGCATGGAGTCCGGGTCGTGGCGCACCGGCGCGTCCATCGCCAGCAGCGCGATCACCTGCAGCAGATGGTTCTGCACCACGTCGCGCAGCGCGCCCACTTCGTCGTACAGCGCCCCGCGCCCCTGGATGCCGAAGCTCTCCGACATCGTGATCTGCACGTTGTCGATGTATTGCCGGTTCCAGACCGGTTCGAGAAAGGTGTTGGCGAAGCGGAAATACAGCAGGTTCTGCACCGCCTCCTTGCCCAGATAGTGGTCGATGCGGAAGATCGCCGCCTCGTCGAACACCTCGTGCAGCGTCGCCGACAGCGCCTGTGCCGAGGCGAGATCACGGCCAAAGGGCTTCTCGACCACCACGCGGGCACCCTTCGCGCAGTCGGCCTTCGAGAGTCCCTGCACGACTTCGACGAACACGCTGGGCGGGATTGCCAGGTAGTGCAGCGGATGTTTGGCATCGCCGAGTGCCTGCTTGATGCGGCTGTAGGTTTCGGGGTCCTGGTAATCGCCGTGCACGTACTGCAACTGCGCACACAGCTTGGCGAACGCGGCTTCGTCGACGCCGCCGTGGTGTTCGAGGCTGTCGCGCACGCGCGCTTTCAGCTTCTCCAGCGTCCAGCTCGACCGGCCCATCGCGATGATGGGGATGTCGAGCTCGCCCCGTTTCATCAGGGCCTGCAGCGCGGGGAAGATTTTTTTGTAGGCGAGATCACCGGTCGCACCGAAAAAAACCAGCGCGTCTGAATGGGCTTCGGTCATGGGCGGTTTCTGCGGTGAAGGGCGGTGGTCGAAGAATAGTGAGCGCGTACTGAACCGCGGGTGTCTTGTCAGCGCCCGCCCTTGCCTTCGGCACCGAACTTTTGCAGCTGCTGCGGGGTGAAGTACTTCGGGTCTTTCTCCCAGTCGTACTCGACCAGCCTAGGCTCCTCGTTGGTGAGGTTGATGGCAACGTAGCGGCGCGATTGCAGGTCGTAATGCACCTGCACGCCGTTGACCACCACGGGCACGTTGGCGAAGTTGATGGAATGCGACTCCGCCGTGCGCCAGAACTGCCCACGTTCGTCGTACATGTCCTGCAGGTGGACGATCCAGGAATCCTCGTCGAGATAGAAGGTGCGCTTCTGGTAGCGGTGGTTGAAACCCTGCTTCACCTCGGCCTCGATCACCCAGGCGCGGTGCAGCTCGTAGCGCGTGAGGTCCTGGTTGATGTGACCCTTTTGAATTATTTCCTTGTACTTGAGCTTGGGGTCGTAGAGCTTGTAGCTGTTGTAGGGCATCAGCACTTCCTTCTTGCCCACCAGCTTGATGGTGTAGCGGTCGAGCGGGCCGTTGAACATGTCGAGCTGGTCGTGGGTCATCAGGCCATCGAACAGCGGGTTGTCGTAGCCCACCTCGCCGATGCGCCGCACACGCTGCAGGGCAGGGTTGAACTCCCAGACGCCGGTCTGCTCGGCGATGCGGTCGATCGGCACCCGCACCAGATCCGCCGTGCCGGCCTTGTTGGGCGGCGAGAGGGTCTTCACCATCAGGTAGAGATTCTGGTTGTCCAGCGTGGCGAGCGTGGTCTTGGGGTTGTTGTAGATGTAGGTCAGCTCGATGTAGTTTCGCTCCGGCGCCCAGCTGCCGTCGGCCTGCGTGGGGATGACGACGCCATAGCCCTTAAGCCCTTTGGTGCTGTAGCGCATGATGTGATTCCACATCACCTCGGTGCCGTTCTTGGGGATGGGAAAGGGATAGCCCTGCGCAGCACCCGAGAACCCGTAACCGGAATTGGTCAGCTCCACGGCGGTTGCGTTCTTCTGCGTGGCATCGAGAAACCACTGGGGATAGCTGGCGCTGCGGCGGGTGGGATACACCGGCATCTTGTATTCGGGGAAGGTTCGGAACAGCTGTTTCTGGCCTTCCGTCAGCAGGTCGTCGTATTGCTTCAGGTTGCTGGCGCTGATGGTGTACAGCGGCTTGTCGGCCGCGAAAGGGTTGGCGCCACGGGGCAGGTTCTCCTGCACCAGTCCACCTTCCCAGGCCGGGATGGTGCCGGCCTTGTTGCCGGCTTTCTCCGCACCCATCGGGGTCAGCGTGGTGCCGAGCTTGGCGGCTTCATCGCTGCTCACCTTGGCGGCGGCGCTCGCACTCAGCAGTAGACCGAATGCGGCAATCAGTAATCGTTTCATGGAGGTCTCCTTAAGACCGGACCGCTTTCATTGGATCGCCATGCCGCCATGAGGTTTCATCGGCATGAACCGCGAGCACAGCCAGGCCAGCGCGGGCAGCATCAGCAGTGCACCCAGAAGATTGGCCGTGAACATGAACACCAGCAGCAGGCCCATGTCGGCCTGGAACTGCAAGCCCGAGAACAGCCACATCGCCACGCTGACAATGAGCGTGAGCGAGGTGAACAGCACCGCCTTGCCGGTGGTGCGCAGCGCCTGTTTGTAGGCCTCGGCCAGCGTGAAGTCGCGCCCCAGGTAATAGGCGAGCACCCCCCAGAGATAGATGCCGTCGTCCACCCCAATGCCCACCCCGAAGGCGGCCACCGGCAGCGTCGCCGCCTTCATGCCGATGCCGACCAGCGCCATGAAGCCGTAGGTGAGCAGCGAGCACAGCACCAGCGGGGTGATGATGCAGATCACGCTCGCGAGGCTGCGGAACGACAGCCAGACGAAGATCAGCAGGGTGAGGTGCACCCAGACGATCACCACCCATTCGCGCGCCTTGATCTCCTCGTTGGTGGCGGCCATCACGCCGGCGTTGCCGCTGGCGAGTGCGAGGTGTAGGCCAGCCTCCTGCGCGCGTGGCTCGAAGACCTTGGTGGCATCGATCACCCGCGCCAGCGTCGTCGCCTTGTGGTCGCTGGTGAAGATGAAAACCGGCATGCGCGAGCAATCGAGATTGGCCATGCCGAGTGAACTCGGTGCGCGGCCGACCAGCGAGGCGAGCACCTCCTTGTTGCGCGAGAGCACTTTCCACTTCGGCGCCTGCTCGCTGTAGAGGCCGCGCACCTCGCGGGCGACGGTGGGCAGTGCGGCGGCGAGCGTGACACCCGGTGTGTTCTGCATATGCCACACATAGTCGTCGAGCGTCTGCATCGCCGCGCCGTCGAGGCAGCCGTATTCCCTGGTCTCGACGATGACCTTCAGGATGTCCACACCGAAGGAGAAATTGCCGACAACGATGGCGGAGTCGCGGTTGTAGCGGCCATCGGCCTTCAGCTCCGGCACGCCGATCTGCGCGTCACCGATAGTGAGCTTGGGATACATGTGCACCGCCCAGGCGAGGGCAATGACGCAGGCGACGAGAAAGGGCACGGCCGCCTTCGGCGTGGCGAACACGGCGATGCGCCGCCACACCACCTCACCGCTGGTCTGCCGCGCGTGGTGGCGCTGCTTGAAGGTTTCGAGATCGCCCACCTTCACCCAGCTGAGCAGGATCGGCAGCAGCACCTTGTTGGTGACGATGATCGCCGCCATGCCCATCGCCGCGTTGAGCGCCATCTCGCGCACGATGTCGATCTGGATGAAGACGAGCGTGGCAAAACCGATCACGTCGGTGATGATCGCGACCGTGCCGGGGATGGCGAGACGGCGAAAGGTTTGCAGGCTCGCATCGAGCGGCGAAAGGCCGTGCTCCGCCACCTCGTTGGCCCAGCCGTTGACGTACTGCACACCGTGGCTGACGCCGATGGAGAGAATGAGGAAGGGTACGAGGATGGCGAAAGGGTCGAGCCCGAAGCCGGTCACTTTCAACAGGCCCAGCTCCCACACCACCGCCACCAGTGCGGCGGCGAGCGGCAGCAGCGAGAGCCGGAAGCTGCCGCAAAACCACCACAGCAGCAGCAGGATCAAGGCCATCGCCACGAAGAAATAGGCGACGACTTCGAGGCTCGCATCGGTGACATCGCCCACCACCTTGGCGAAGCCGATGATGTGGACGGAGAGATTCGGCGCGTAGTCGGGGTTGGCGACGGCGGTCGGTGTGACCTCGTCGCCAGTCACCATCAGCGCATCGCCGTTCAGCGCCTTTTGCTCGGCCTCGAAGGTTTGCCAACGCAGCTTCCAGCCGTAATCGGTGTAGCCGCGCCACACCACGTCGCCCGCCTTGTAGGGCGGCTTGTCGGCGCTGAGGCGGTACTCCCACATCGTCGGCGACTGGATGCGGTTGCGCAGCTGGTCTTCGAGCTGGCCGGCCAGGCGTGTGTAGTCCAGCTTCTCGCCCGTGGTCGGGTGATGTTCGAGCAGCTCGGCGACGATCATCGCGCCGTCCTGCCCCGTCGCCACGTAGCGGCCGACGATGCCGGCTTTCTCGACGTGATCCTTCACCTGCCGCATCGCTTCCGGTGACGGCGTGAAGTTGCGCGGCACGACGTTGCCGAGGTTGATGCCGCCTTCGACGATCTCGAAATAGGTGAGGTCGGGCGTGAACAGGGAGGAAACGCGCGTGCGGTCCACCCCCGGCAGAAAGAACGTGGCGTCGGTGAGCTTCTTGAAGCGATCCAGAAACGTTGGCTCATAGATTTGGCCGTCCTTTTTCATCAGCACGACCGAGATCAGATTGGCGCCGCCAAAAGCCTGCTCGTATTCCTTGAACACCTTCATGTAAGGGTGCGCAAGCGGGATCTGCTTCTCGAAGCCGGCATCCGGCTTGAGCTGTGTGGCCTGCCAGCCGAGCAGCACTGTGAGCAGTGTGAGCACCGCAAAGCTCAAGCCGCGACGCGCGTAGATGAGCGGAATCACCGCGCGCAGAACGGCTTCGCCCATGCCGGGCTTCGGCACTGCGCTGTCGCCGGTTGCGGCCACGCGGTCTCCTCATCGTTTGTTCTTGTCGGCCTAACTTAGCGCCGTTTCGTCATTCCGCGAAGGCGGGAATCCAGGTCGTGCAAAGTGCCACGCAGCGGGTAATGGAACGGATGCCTAGATTCCCGCCTGCGCGGGAATGACAGCTTGATGTGTATGCATTCGCATCAGACCGTCTCTACCGGACGCTCGCCTGCACCGCCGCCCAGTCGAGCGCCAAAGGCTGCACCGGCCAGCTACCGGCCTCGGCAATGGCGGTCTTGAGCCGTGCGATGCGTTCGGCAGTGGCGGGGTGCGACGAGAGCATCGCTGGCGGGTTGAGGCCCTCGCTTTCTTTACCCAGCGTCTCGAACATGCGCACCATGCCTTGCGGATCGATGGCGGCGGCCTTGAGCACGGCCAGTCCCCGCGCATCGGCCTCCCGTTCGGCATCGCGCGAATACGAAAGCTGCGACAGGCTCGCGGCAATCTGTGCAATGCCCGACACATCGCCGAATACCATGCCGAGTCCGGCCATCGTGCCGAGCGATTGCGCCATCGCCCGCAGCGAGTGGCGCTGTTCGATGTGCTGCACCTCGTGCGCCAATACGCCTGCCAGTTCCTCCGGGGTCTTGGCCGCTTCGATCAGGCCGGTGTGGACGACCACCGTGCCGCCGGGGATGGCAAACGCATTGATGCTGTTGTCGCGTGCCACGAACCAGCGGTAGCTGTAGCGGGAGCCCTGCGTGAGCTTGGCGCCGATGGTTGCCACGGCCTCGTTGGCTGCGGTGTTCTCGACCAGCCGCAGCTGCGCTTTCTGCGCCTTCCACACCATGTCGCCGAGTTTCTGTTCGGTCTTGAGCGGCACCTTGGCGGCGATCCAGCCGGTGAAGTTGCTGGCGTTCCACAACAAGGCGATCAGCAGCAGAACCGGCAGCGCAAACCAGAGGCCGAGTGCGCCAATACCCAAGTGGGTACGGGTGCGCGTACGGCGCTGCTTTTTGCCGACGCTTGCCAAGGCTTGCGCCAGTGCGGCGGGCGGTTTTGCGAGCAGGGCTTGTTGCGTGGCGACGTCATCGAGCGTCACCGCCCAGCGGCCCTCTGCGTCGCTCCACTCGAAGCGCCACACGGTATCGTTGAAGCCGCCCACCGCGACCCGCACCTGTGTGAGCGGTACGCTGAGCGGACGGTTATCAGTGAGCGTGAGCGTCAGGTGAAAGCTGTCGAGTCGCACCGCCAAGCGGCTACCGCTGGGCGGCAGGCCGGGGCCGTAGACGAGGCTTGCGAACTGCATTGAGCGCTATTCGTCGCCGCCCAGCATGCCGCCGAGCAAGCCGCCCGTGGCGAGGCCGCCGAGTAGCGAGCCTTGATCCTGCGAGCGGCCACCCAGCGCCGGGGCTGCCATGACGATGCGGTTGGCCATGCGCGACAGCGGCAGTGATTGCAGCCACACCGTGCCGGGCCCTTGCAGCACGGCGTAGAACAGGCCTTCGCCTGAGAACAGCGCACTCTTCAATTTGCCAACGTATTGAATGTCGAAGCTCACCGAAGTCTGCATGGCGACGATGCAGCCGGTATCGACGCGCAGCGTTTCACCCGGTGCGAGGTCGCGCTTGTAGAGCGTGCCGCCGGCGTGGACGAAGGCGAGGCCATCGCCTTCGAGCTTCTGCATGATGAAGCCCTCGCCGCCGAACAGGCCCACGCCGAGCTTGCGCTGGAAGGCGATGCCCAGCGACACGCCCTTGGCGGCGCAGAGGAAGGAATCCTTCTGGCAGATCAGCGTGCCGCCGACATCCGGCAGGTTCACCGGCACGATGGTGCCGGGGTAGGGTGCTGCGAAGGCCACCTTGCGCTTGCCGCTCGGCCCCTGATGCGTGAACACGGTGGTGAACAAGCCCTCGCCCGTGACCAGCCGCTTGCCGGCGCCGAGCAGCTTGCCCCACACACTCTTCTGCGCCATCGAGCCGTCGCCGAAGATGGTGTCCATGGCGATGCCGTCTTCCATGAACATCATCGCGCCGGCCTCGCCGATCGCGGCTTCGCCGGGGTCGAGCTCGATCTCGACGAACTGCATGTCTTCGCCGTAGAGCTTGTAGTCGATGACGTCCATTGCCATGTGTGTTCTCCGTTTAAATTATGAAAAGTGTGATGCGCGGCTGTGACAGCGCGTTGAAAGACCTAAAGCAGGCTCACGAGTTTCTTCAGCGTCTCGTCTTTTGCATAGGCGCGGAACAAGGTGCGCGCCAGCACGCCCACCTGCGGGCGTATTTCCTCCGGCGTCTGGTGGCGCATGGGCAACACGATGGCCTCGATGATCGAGATGATGGCGCGTGCCATGTCGTCGAGATCGTCGCCCAAGTCGAACTGCCTGGCAGCAACGCCCTTGCGAAGGCATTCGGCGATGACCCCCTGACTGCTGTGCTCGAAGGCGCGCTGGGTAGCGAAGATGCCCGCCGTCTCGGGCGTATCGGGGATCAGCCAGTAGCCCGCCACGCCCTTCAGAAGGCGCGGGTCGGCGAATAAACGCAGCAAGCCCTGGAACATCAGCACCATGCCCGTCGCGCCGTCTTTGGCGGTGCGCATGGGGTCGAACACGTTCTCGTTGAAGATGCCGTGCAGATGCTTGAGGCAGTCGAGATACAGCGCCTCCTTGCCCTCGAAGTGCCAGTACAGCGCGCCCTTGCTGAGCTTGGTGCGTTTGGCGATGTCGCCGATCGACACGCCCTCGTAGCCGTAGCGCCCGAACAGCGCGAACGCTTCGTTGCGCAGTGCACCGAGCGTGTCTTTTTGCAGATGGGCGGGTTTGCGGGGCATGGAAATCGTCGGGTGTGGCGGATACGCTCGCGGACCCTGATGCAGCCTTATCGCCACATCGCATGTCTGATCCGCTCGCCAATGCCGATTATCGCAGCACGCTCCGTGCCGCTGCGAGTGAACTCTCGCGGGCCAAAAAGGTGCTGGCGATCACCGGCGCGGGCATCTCCGCCGATTCGGGCCTGCCCACCTATCGCGGCAAGGGCGGGCTCTACGACGAGAGCATCACCGACGACGGCGTGGCGATTGAAGAGGCATTGTCCATCGGCATGCTGCGCCTCCGGCCGGAGGTGACCTGGAAGCACTTGCTGCACATCGCCCAGGCCTGCGAGGGCCGCGCGCCCAATGCCGGCCACCGTGCCCTGGCGCAGATGGAGCGGCACTTTCCGCACTTCAACCTGCTCACGCAGAACGTCGATGGCCTGCACCACGCGGCCGGGTCGAGGAAGCTGATCGAGATCCACGGCGACCTGCGCGAGCTGCTCTGCGAGACCTGCGGCTATCAGATGGCGACACCTGCGCCCTCGACGCTCGATAGCCCGCCAGTCTGCCCCTGCTGTGCCGCCACGCTGCGCCCCGGCATCGTGCTGTTCGGCGAGGCGCTGCCGCGCAAGGCGGTGGGTGATCTCGAAGCGGTGTTCGAGCAGGGCGTGGACTTCGTGATGATCATCGGCACCAGTGCCGGCTTCCCCTACATCGCCGGTCCCGTGGCACAGGCGGCCAGGGCCGGGCTGCCGACACTGGAGATCAACCCCGCCCGCACCGAGGTGAGTTATCTGGTGCGGCATCGCCTGCCAATGCGTGCTGCGGAAGCCCTGCCTGCGCTGTGGGCATTGATCGAGCCGCAGCGGTGCCCGGCGCCGCTGCCTGCGTTTTAGAAGCCTGTCATTCCCGCGAAGGCGGGAATCCAGAGCGGCAAGCGTCACGCCCTGACAAAGTAGAAAACGCTTGGATTCCCGCCTTCGCGGGAATGACAAGCAAAAAAACATTAACCCCGTTTCGCACGATGCTCCGTTTAAGTAGTGGCAAGCCGCACACGCCTACGATTCGGAGACCCCCATGCAAGCCCTTCGCCTCACCGCTTTCGCCATCGCCGCGCTCACTTTCAGCGCCTGCTCGACCACCTCGACGCCCACGAGTCAGGCGGAGATCGACCAGGCGAACCTGCCCGTCGCCCCGCCAGCGCCACCCCCGGTCAGTGAGCCCAAGGCCGCGTCGGAGGTGTTGGCAATGGATCAGGCCGCTGCCGCCGGTGCCGTCGCCAATGTTCAGGCGCAACGCCGCATGGAGGAGTACGCCCGTGTGCGCTCACCCATCGCCAGCAAGATGATGGCCACATCGCCCTCGGTCGGCTTTGCCTATCTGCCTGCGCCGATACCGCAGCCGCAGGATCGCGAGAACTACGCCGACGTGGCCGACAACCCCGTGCTGCGTGCGGCCGAGCAGCCCGTCTCCACCTTCAGCATCGATGTCGATACCGGCAGCTACAGCAATGTGCGGCGCTTCCTGAATCAGGGCCAGCTGCCGCCGACGGATGCGGTGCGGGTGGAAGAGCTCATCAACTACTTCACGCTGAAAGACGCGCCCGCCAAATCGCTCGACACGCCGTTTGCCGTGCACACCGAAGTCGCCACCACGCCGTGGAATAGCAAGACCAAGCTGCTGCGCGTCGGCATCAAGGGCTATGCGCCCACTGGCCCCGTGCCGCCCTCCAACCTGGTGTTTCTGGTCGATGTGTCGGGTTCGATGAACAGCCCGGACAAGCTGCCGCTGGTGCAGTCCTCGCTCAAGCTGCTCACCCGCCAGCTCACCGCGAAAGACCGCATCAGCCTCGTCACCTACGCCGGAGCCACGGCGGTGGTGCTCGAACCCACACCAGGCGACCAGCGCGCGACCATCGAACAGGCCATTGACCGGCTCACTTCCGGTGGCGGCACGGCGGGTGGTGCGGGCATCCAGATGGCCTACCAGCAGGCGGAGAAGGGTTTCATCAAGGGCGGCAACAACCGCATCCTCTTGGCGACCGATGGCGACTTCAATGTCGGCGTGACGCGCTTCGAGACGCTGACCGACATGGTCAAGGAGAAGCGCAAGACCGGCATCGCGCTGACCACGCTCGGCTTCGGCACCGGCAACTACAACGAGCACCTGATGGAGCAGCTGGCTGATGTCGGCGACGGCAACTACAGCTACATCGACAGCTTGCAGGAAGCGCAGAAAGTGCTGGTCGCACAGCGCAGCGCCACGCTGCTGACGATTGCGCGCGACGTGAAGATCCAGGTCGAGTTCAACCCGGCAGTGGTCGCCGAATACCGTCTGATCGGCTACGAAAACCGGGCGCTCAAGCGCGAGGACTTCAGCAACGACCAGGTCGATGCCGGTGACATCGGTGCCGGGCATTCGGTGACGGCGCTGTATGAGGTGGCACTGGCAGGCGAGGGCGGCGAGCGCAATGAGCCGCTCCGGTATTCCACCGAGGCCAAGCCGGTCGGTAAGGGCAGCGAGATGGCCTTTGTGCGCCTGCGCTACAAGCGGCCGGCGCAGGACGCCAGCCGTCTGATCGAACAGCCGGTGCGTGCCAGCAGCGCCGTGCCGTTCGCGCAAGCCAGCGATGCGCTACGACTCACGGCGGCGGTAGCCGCCTTCGGGCAAAAGTTGAAAGGTGGCACCTACACCGGCGACTTCGGCTACGAGCAGATCGCCGCACTCGCCAAATCAGCCCGCGCGGCGGACGACAGTGAATCGGTGGGCGAGTTTGTGAAGCTGGTCGGCTTGGCGCAGGGCTTGTCGGCCAGCGCGCCAGCGACCGTGAGCGCGTCGGAGTAGGGCCGCGATGGATGGCGGCCTTGGCGCGCTGGGAGCACTCGCTCATCATCGCGGCATGGCCGCTGCCCAACCCGACCCCACCGACGAAATGCTGATGCTGCGCTATGCCGCTGGCGAGGCCGCCGCCTTTGCCCCGCTCTACGCGCGGCACAAGGACGGCGTCTGGCGTTATCTGTTGCGCGGCAGCCACAACGAGGCCTCGACGGCCGAGCTATTCCAGGATGTCTGGGCCAGCGTGGTCAAGAGCCGCGCCAGCTATCAACCCACCGCGCGCTTCGCCACCTGGCTGTATCGGCTCGCGCATAACCGCCTGGTCGATCACTGGCGTGCGGCCAAGCCACACGATGAGTTGGACGAAACTGCGCAAGAGCTGGCGGGTCATGAGCACGAGACACCCGCCGCGCGCGCCGTGCAGTCCGAGCAGGGCACTCGCTTGCTGGCCGCGCTGGCAGGCTTGGCCCCCGAACAGCGCGAAGCCTTTCTGCTGCAAGCCGAAGGCGGCTTGTCGCTTGAAGACATCGCCGCGACTCAAGGTGTGGGCCGCGAGACGGTGAAGAGCCGCCTGCGCTACGCGCTGGTCAAACTCAGAAAGGAGCTTGCCGATGTCTGGCCCTGAGTCGATGAAGCCCGACGACCAACTGCTCGACGAGTTTCTTGCTGAGCAAGGCGCGGTGCGCGAGACCTATCGCGCACTGGCGAAGGAGCAAGCACCGGCGCACCTCGATGCGGCCGTTCTGCGTGTCGCCCACGAAGCCGCTGCCCGTCCAGTAGCGCACGTGCGGCGTCGCCGCTGGCAGACGCCGCTGGCCGCTGCGGCCGTGGTGGTGTTGAGCTTCGGTGTGTTCTTGCAGGTACAGCGCGACCCGGCAGTGCAGCAAGAGGTGATAGCAGTGCCCGAGCAGTCTGCTTCCGCTACTGCGCCGGCGGTGCTTGAGCCGAGTCATGACACTGCCAAAGCTAAGCTGTTGGACGAAGCCGCTTCGACGCGCAACGAAGCCGATACCAATACGAAGCGCGCACCTGCGGTTGTTGCCAAGCCCAAGCCGGCAGCGCACGCAGAGAAGCGCCGTGCGGAATCTGCCGATGCTCCCCCAACGCCAGCCCCACCACCGCCCCCGATGGCAATGGCCGATGCACCAGCGCCGCCGATTGCAAAAACAGCACCAGAAGCCGAAGCAATCGAGGCGGAGTCTTTGGCGCGATCAGCCGCCGCAGACGCCGTGGTGCGTGAGTCGATGCAGCGGCAGGAACGGTTTGCGGCGGCAGCTGCGCCGATGTCCAAGGCCAGCCGTGCGCCGCAGACCTCCAGCCGCATGGTGCAGAGCGCGCCTGCACCTGCTGCCAGTGAGACCGGTGCGGCGGTGGCGATCGAGCATTGGGCGCAAGACTGCGCTGATGTGCCCGTCACGCTCACCGTACTGACCTTGTGGCGTGGCCTGACAGTGACCTCCTGGGCGCAGCAAGCCGGCAATCAGCGGTTGCGGACGACGCTGCGATTCGCGCCAGAAGTTACTCGCGAGGCGATCGCTGTCTCGCTGGGTTCTCTGGCTGCAAAGGCTTCGCTCGCCACGTTGCAGTGCGACGCGCCGATGACGCGGGAGCTGCGCCCGTCAGACGATGGCTGGACGCTGGTGTGCGAATGTCCCACTGCAGCGACGGAGTGAGTCCCGGCACTTGGCAGCGACGGCAGCGTTCTTCAGGCTGACTTTGCACCCAGCGCCTTGGCGGGCAACATCAGCAGCGCCTTCAAGAAGCTGAAGACGCCCTCCACCGCAAACCCCAGCAGCCGAAACGGCAGCAGCACCAGCCAGACGATGGGGTAGAGAATGAGTGCCAGCAGCGCCAGCGGCCAGCACACCACGAATAGCAGCACCCAGAGCAGGAAGGCGACCATGGCTTTAGACCTTGGGCGGCGTGCCGCCGTCGTCGGCGAGCTTGTCGATCTCGCGGCGCAGCGCGTCGTCCTTGTTCAGCGCCGAATCTTCGAGCTTGCGCAGGCGGTCATCCAGACGCATGAAACGCTCCTTGATGTCACGCATGGTGGTGCTCGCGGTCTCGGTGCTGGCCGTCGTGCCGGCAGCGCGGGCGGCGGCCAGCGGCATGTCGCTCCACTTGGGGCGATTGGGGTTATTGAGATCGCCTTCTTCCATCACGTACCAGAGCACGCCGTAGACGATGATCACTGGCCAGGCGGTGGTGAGAATGAGGATGGCGATGACGATCACGCGCACCCACTGCACCTTCCAGTCGAAGTAGTCGGCGATGCCGCGGCAGACGCCGGCGAGCCAGCCTTGGGCGGGGTAGCGCTGCATCTCGGAGAGAAAGCCAGTGCGAATTTTTGAGGTGGTGGTGTTGCTCATGTTCAGTTTCTCCAGCGGGGGTTTTCAGCGTCCATCAGGGTTTCGACAGCATCGAGGCGGTGCTCGATGCGTTCGGCGATGCGGGCAAGTTCAGCCAGGTCTTCGTAGGCGGCGGGCCGTACCGGGGTGACCACCGGCGGCGGGGCAAGGTGCTTGGTTCGCGAGCGATAGTGCAGAAACAGCCAGACCGGCAGCACGAACAGCACGAAGAGAATCAGCCCCGCGCCCATCATGCTCACCGCAATCACCGAGATGTCGGGGATGTCGCTGAGATGCACGGCGCCGTTGGCAGCCTCTGGCAGGTTGTCGATATTGATATCCACGGTTCAAGTCCCTTCGTTCTTGTTGTTGAGTTTGCCGCGCAGTTTGGCGAGTTCCGTCTCGACTGCGTCTGCGCGTTCGAGTTGCGCGAACTGGTCTTCCAGCTTGGCCTTGCCGAGGTCGTAGGCCTCGGCCTCGGCACCCAGACGATCCACATCGCGTGCCAGCACGTCGAGCGCGACATTGCTCTTGTCGCTGGCGAGCACGCCGCGCACGTCCTTGCGGGCGGTGGCGCTGGCACTCTGCAAAGCGAGCAGGCGATGGCGGCTGCGGGCCTCGGCCAGCTTGACGCGGAGATCAGCCAGATCGGTGTCGAGCTTCTCCAACTCAATCTCCACCGGCGGCAGCAGCTCGGCGATCTGCGCGCGCTCCTGCTCGACGCGCAACTTCACGGCGAGTGCGCCACGGGCGAGGTCGTCACGATCTTTTTCAAGCGCGAGCGAAGCCTTGCGCTCCCAATCTTGCGACTGGTTCTTGAGGTCATCCATGCGGCGCTGGATTTCCTTCTTGCGGGCGAGCGTGCGCACGGCGGTTGAGCGGGCTTCCACGAGCGTGTCCTCCATCTCGTTGATGATGAGACGCGCTGTTTTCAGCGGGTCGTTGGATGACGACAGCAGCGCCTCGATATCGGCCTGCTGAACGTCTTTGGTGCGGGAAAAGATGCCCATTTCGGTCTCGGTCTTATTGCAAGGGAAGCAGGATGCGGAAGTTGTTGTGCGAGCGCGTCTCGACACGACGCTCGCTCCGCACGGGGTAGAACTGGGCGGCGACCTTCTTGCTGGCCAGATGCACATGCCATTCCTGCTCGGCGTAGGTGCGCGTCGGGGTGACGATGACACGCTCCAGCACTACCGGCGTCGCAGCGGCTTTGGCCTGTGCTTCGTTCATCGCGGTCTGCGAGTAGGTCACGGGTGCCAGGTAGGTAACACCGGCCGCGTAAGTGACGGGTTCTGTATAAGTGACGGGGGTGTTGAACACCACCCCGCCGGCTTGGGCGGCAACAGCGGCAGTGGCGAGGGTGGCGGCGATAAAAGTGGTGAGTTTCATGATTTGGCTCCGTTTGGGGTGACTCGTGCCATTCCTATTGCGAGGCTTGTGCCATGCCAGAAAAAAATCGTGCAGGCCATTGTCTTGATTGGATTTATAGGTGTTTTATGGAGCTATTTTATTTAGCGTAGATCACCTTTTCAGTAGCGATATTATTCATGAAGTGGTAAAAAATACCAATAAATGGATGAAGACCTAGAAGCCGCTTCTCTGCTTGCCAACCTGCCACCGCTGGTGGGGGAGGCGGAGTGTTTTCTGGCGGTGCTTGAGCAGGTCTCACGCGCTGCGCGTCTCAATAAGCCCGTGCTGGTGGTGGGCGAACGCGGCAGTGGCAAGGAGTTGATTGCCGCGCGCCTGCATTACCTGAGCGAGCGCTGGGGCAAGCGCTTCGTGAAGTTCAACTGCGCAGCGGTGAACGATGATCTGCTCGAATCCGAGCTGTTCGGCCACGTCGCCGGGGCTTACACCGGGGCGGTGAAGGCGCGCGTCGGCCGCTTCGAGCTGGCACACGGCGGCACGCTGTTTCTCGACGAACTGTCGAGCATGAGTCTGCGCCTGCAAGAGAAGCTGCTGCGCGTGCTCGAATACGGCGAGTTCGAGCGCATGGGTTCGTCTGAAACAACCAAGGTGAACGTGCGCGTGGTCGCTGCCGCCAATGCGGATTTGCCTGCGCTGGCGGCGAGCCAGCGGTTTCGGGAGGACCTGCTCGATCGCCTCAGCTTCGAGGTCATCACCGTGCCGCCCATGCGCGAGCGACGCGACGACATCTTGTTGCTGGCGCAGCGATTCGGCGAGCGCATGGCGCAGGAGCTGGGGCGCGAGTACTTCGCCGGGTTCTCGCCTGCCGCCGAGCAGCAATTGCTCAGCCACAACTGGCCCGGCAACGTGCGCGAGCTGCGCAATGTGGTGGAGCGTGCGGTGTATCGACTCGACAACGCGCGGCGGGTGGTGGAGACGGTAACGCTCGATCCCTTCGATTCGCCCTTCCGTGTGCGCGGCGCGCAGCCTGGGGCAGCTGCCCGGGTATGGGGGATGGGGGATGGGGTACGGGGAGAAGGCGTGATGGGGGCTGTTGGTACCCCATCCCCCATTCCCCATACCCCGTCCCCGCAGCCGCAGGCTGCCTGGCAGTTCCCGCTCGACCACAAAACCCACATGGCCGACTACGAAGTCGCACTGCTGCGTGCCGTGCTCGAAAAAGCGCAGCACAAGCAGACGCGCGCCGCCGAGTTGCTCGGTCTCAACTACCACCAGTTTCGTGGCCTGCTGCGCAAGTACAAGCTGATCGAAGAGCTGCGGCAGTAGTCGCCGCGCGGCTTGTGCAGACTTTCGCCGCCATCCTGTCCACAATCGCGACCTGATTTGTGCTGTCGCAAGGAACTGAAATGAATGCAATCACCCGTCGAATCGCGCTGACTGGCCTGCTCGCCGCCGCGATGCTGACTGCCGCCTGCAACAAGACCGAGCGTCCGGCCTATGCGCTGACCACCACCGGCAAGATTCTGGGTTTTGATACCGCCAAGCCAACCAAGATCAAGACCGAAGTTTCGGTCACTGGGCTTGCCGCCAATGAGAGCCTGATACAGCTCAGCTACCGGCCGGCCAACGCCACCTTCTATTGCATGACCAACCAGACGCGCATTTGCACCATCAACCCCAAGACGGGTGCGGCGGTGGTTATCAGAACGGCTTCGTTCACCACCGAGACGCTGACCAATCCGGTGATCGACTTCAACCCCAAGGCAGACGTGCTGCGCGTGGTGGCCAGCGAGCAGAACCTGCGCATCAACCCCAACGACGGCACGCTGACGGGCACGGACACGGAACTATTCTTCGACGGCAGCGACGTCAATGACAACCGCACGCCGCAGATTGCCGCGCTGGCCTACGACCGCAACGAGGCCAACGCGTCCAACACCACCTTGTTTGCACTGGACGTGACCACCCAGAGCCTCGTTCGCATCGGCAGCAGAAACGGCACGCCGGATTCGCCCAATACTGGCCGGCTGTTCACGGTGGCGAAGCTTTCGACCAGCTTTACCGGCAATGCGGGTTTTGACATCGAGCCGGAAGGCGACACCGCCTATGCGGCGCTGGCCGCCAGTGGTGCAGGGGCAGTGCTGTATCGCATCGACCTCTCCGGCGGCAACGCGGATCGCGTCGATGACATTGGCAAGGGCGACCGCGCGATCATGTCGCTCGTGGTGGGGCCGGACGATAAGTCCACCAGCAATTGAGTGGCTTGTTGCGCGCGTCTACATCTGAACTGATGAGATGGTTTTGAAAACATAACATCACCTGTTATGATTCGGGCGTGAACTTCAGCGTCCACTTCGATGCCGACACCATCGCCCGTCTGGGCGAGGCGGTGGAGCGTACCGGCCTGACCCGCAACCGCATCATCGGCGAGGCGGTGCGCGAGTGGCTGGCGCGCAACGAGGAGCCGACCTGGCCTGCTGCGCTCGCCGAGCACTTTCGCAATCCGGCACCGGAGCTGGCCCAGGAAACCTTGGATGCGACGACCTGGCAGGACGCGCTCGCACTTGAAGGCGCGCGCTGGTAGTGAAGGTCCTGCTCGACACTGCCACCGTCATCTCGGCCATCAAGGGCCGCTTGCCCGTGGTGCTGCGCCTGGCGCAGCTCAAGCCCGCAGACGTGGCGGTGACCGCGGTGAGCCGTATGGAGGCCGAGATGGCCCTGCGTGCCGCACCCAAGACCAATGCGCGTTTCGCACGTTTGCTGAAGGAGTTTTTCGCTTCGGTGAAAGTGCTCGACTTCACTGAAGCCGAGGCTGCGCACGCCGTGAACCTGGCGCCGTATCTGCCGCAGGGTGCGGACGCGCTGAAATCTTTCGAGCTGCAATTGGTCGCCACTGCGCTGAGTCACCAACTGACGCTGATCACCGAATCGCCACAACGCTTTGCTTTCATCCCCGGGCTCGATGCCGAGCGCTGGGCCTAAAACAAAAAAACCTCACCCTTAAGGAGAATCCGATGTCCCGTATCTTCAATTTCAGCGCTGGCCCCGCCACGCTGCCGCTCGCCGTGCTCGAAAAAGTGCAGGCCGACTTGCTCGACTACAAAGGCACGGGCATGGGCGTGATGGAAATGAGCCACCGCGACAAGCCTTTCATGGACATCGCCCAGCAGTGCGAGGCAGACATGCGCGAAGTGATGGCGATCCCCGCCAACTACAAAGTGCTGTTCATGCAGGGCGGGGCGACGGCGCAGTTTGGCATCGTTCCGCAGAACCTCTTGCGCGGCAAAACCGTCGCCGATTTCGTGCTGACGGGTGACTGGGGCAAGAAGGCAATCAAGGAAGTGGGCAAGTACGGCAAGGGCAATGTCGCGGCCACCGCCGAAGCTGAGAAGTTCAACCATATCCCCGACGTGGCGACCTGGAAGCTCAACGCCGATGCCGCCTACGTGCACATCACCACCAACGAGACCATTCACGGCGTGCAGTTCCGCGATATTCCCGAAACCAATGGCGTGCCGCTGGTGGCGGATATCTCCAGCGACTTCGCCTGCCGCCCGATGGATATCTCGAAGTTCGGTCTCGTCTACGGCGGCGCGCAGAAGAACATCGGCCCGGCGGGGCTGACCATCGTCATCGTCCGCGAGGACCTGATCGGCACCGTGCTGCCCGGCACCTTCGGTATCCACGACTACAAGCAGGTGGCCGATAACGAATCCATGCTCAACACGCCTGCGACCTTCAGCTGGTATGTCTGCGGCCTGGTGTTCCAGTGGATGAAGGCCGAAGGCGGCCTGGCCAAGATCGGCGAGCGCAACGAGCGCAAGGCGAAGGCGCTGTATGACTACATCGATTCGCAGGATTTCTATAAGAACCCGGTCGCGAAGAAGGATCGCTCGATCATGAACGTGCCCTTCACGCTGCCCAACCCCGACGTCAACGACGCCGAGTTTTTGAAAGGCGCGAAGGCTGCTGGATTGAATGGTCTGAAGGGCCACCGCGCCGTCGGCGGCATGCGCGCCTCGATCTACAACGCTATGCCAGAGGCGGGTGTCGCGGCGCTCATCGACTACATGAAGCATTTCGCAAAAACCAAAGCCTAAAGCCATTTCGCGCCAAGAACGCAAAGAGCGCCAAGCAAGAAAAAGCTTTTTCTGCGCATCTTTACTTGGCGTGCTTGGTGTCCTTCGCGCGAATACAATTTTTTGAGAATCCCATGACCTTCAAAATCCAGACCCTCAACAACATCTCCTCGCTCGGCCTCGAGCGCCTGCCGCGCGCGACCTACGAAGTGGCAACCGAGATTGCCAACCCCGACGCCGTGATGGTGCGCAGCGCCGACATGCACAAGATCGACATCGCGCCGAGCATCAAGGCGATTGGTCGGGCCGGTGCCGGCACCAACAACATCCCGGTGGCAGCGATGAGCGCGCGCGGCGTGCCGGTGTTCAATGCGCCGGGTGCGAATGCCAATGCCGTGAAGGAGCTGGTGCTCACCGGCATGCTGCTCGCCGCCCGCAACATCGCCCCCGCGCTCGATTTCGTGAAGAAGCTCGACGGCGACGACAAGGCCATGCACGTCGCAGTCGAAGACGGCAAGAAGAAGTTCGTCGGTTTCGAGCTGCCCAGCCGCTCGCTCGGCGTGATCGGCCTCGGTGCCATCGGTGTGAAGGTGGCGAATGCCGCCGTCGAGCTGGGCATGGAAGTGTTCGGCTTCGACCCCGCGATGACCGTCAACAACGCCTGGAAGCTCGACAGCCGCGTCAAGCAGGCGCTGAGCGTGGATGACCTCGTCAGCAAGTCGCAGTTCATCAGCGTCCACGTGCCGCTGCTCGATGCCACCCGCAGCCTCATCAATGCCGACCGCCTGAAGCTGATGAAGAAGCAGGGTGTGATCCTCAACTTCGCCCGCGCCGAAATCGTCGACGAGAAGGCCGTGGTCGAGGCCCTCGCCGCCGGCACGCTGCACGCCTACGTCTGCGACTTCCCCAGCAACGCGCTCAAGGGCAACCCGAAAGTGCTCGCCACGCCGCATCTCGGCGCTTCGACGGGCGAGGCGGAAGACAACTGCGCCGTGATGGTCGCCGACCAGCTGCGCGACTTCCTGGAGAGCGGCAACATCCGCAACTCGGTGAACTTCCCGGAGGCGGTGATGCCCATGCTGCCGGGCAAGACCCGCATCACCATCGTCAACGCCAACGTGCCGAACATGGTCGGCCAGATCACCACCGCGCTCGCCAAGCACAACCTCAACATCGCCGACCTGCTCAACAAGTCGCGCGGTGACATCGCCTACACGCTGGTCGATGTCGATTCGACCGTTCCGGCCGCGGTCGCTGCCGAAATTGCTGCGATCAACGGCGTGCTCAACGTGCGAGTGATCGACGCCAAATGAGCCGCACGCTGCCTGAGGCCCGCACGGCAATCGACGCGCTGGATGAGCACATCCAGCGCCTCATCAGCCAGCGCGCGCGCATCGCGCAGGAGGTGGCGCACATCAAGCTGGCGCAGGGCGATACCGGCGATCACTACCGCCCGGCACGCGAGGCCGAGGTGCTGCGCAAGGCCATCGGCCGCAATCAGTTGCCGGAGGGCGGCCCGCTCACCGACGACGCCATCGCGCGCCTGATGCGCGAGATCATGTCGGCCTGCCTCTCGCTCGAATCGCCGCTGACGATTGCCTATCTGGGGCCGGAAGGCACCTACACCCAGGCAGCGGTGCTGAAGCACTTCGGCGATGCGGTGAAGGCACGCCCGCTCTCCGGCATCGACGAGATTTTCCGCGACGTCGAGTCCGGCGGTGCCGATTACGGCGTGGTGCCGGTGGAGAACTCCATCGGCGGTGTGGTCACCAACACGCTCGATGCGCTGGTCAACACCAGTCTGCGCATCTGCGGTGAAGTCGCACTCCCGGTGCATCACCATCTGCTTTCGGCAGAGACCGACCTCGCCAACATCAAGACCATCTACGCGCACCCGCAGTCCTTCGCGCAGTGCCGCACCTGGCTCGATGCGCGCTGCCCCAAAGCCGAGCGCGAGACGGTCAGCAGCAACGGCCAGGGTGCCAAGATGGCAGCGGAGCAAGGCGCAGGCGTGGCGGCCATCGCCAGCGCGCAGGCGGGTCAGCTCAATGCGCTCAACATCCTCGCCAGCAACATCGAGGACGATCCCAGCAATACCACGCGCTTTCTCGTCATCGGCAAGCAGAACCCCACCATCACCGGGCAGGACGTGACCGCCGTGGTGCTGTCCGCGCATCGCAACCAGCCGGGCGCGCTGTTCTCGCTGCTGCAACCGTTTGCGGATGCGAAGCTCGATCTCACCCGCATCGAGTCGCGTCCGATGAAGGGCACGCCGGTGCAGGACTACTTCTTCTTCGTCGATTTCGCCGGCCACGCCAACGAGCCTCAGGTGCTCGCCGCACTCGACGCCGTGCGCGCCAATGCGGCTTTCTTCAAAATACTCGGCTCGTATCCCAAGGCTGTGATCTAAATGACTTCTGCACTCACCCAAAACGCCCTCGCGGGCATCTTGTCGCTAGAGGCGTACACGCCCGGCATGCCGATTGACGAGCTGCAGCGTCGCCTCGGCATCAAGGACGTGGTGAAGCTCGCCAGCAACGAGAATCCGCTCGGCCCCAGCCCCAAGGTGAAGGCCGCGATTGCGGCTTCGGTCGCGGGCGACAATCTCGCGCTCTACCCGGATGGGTCAGGGTTTCGCCTGAAGCAGAAGATCGCCGCGATGCACGGCATCGACGCCAGTTGCATCACGCTCGGCAACGGCAGCAACGACATCCTGGAGTTCCTCGCCCGCATCTACGCCGGACCGGGTCGCGCCGTGATGTTCTCGGCCTATGCCTTTGCGGTGTATCCCATCGCCACCCAGGCGCAGAACGCGGAAGCCGTGGTGGTGCCTGCCAAACCCCAGACCGACGCCGTGATGCCCCTGGGCCACGACATGGCGGCGTTCACGGCGGCGCTCATGGCGCGCCCCGATGTGGCGCTGGTGTTCATCGCCAACCCCAACAACCCGACGGGCACCTGGCTGCCGCCGGACGAGATCGAGGCCTTCCTCAAAACCGTGCCTGCGCATGTGATCGTCGCCCTCGACGAGGCCTACTTCGAATACCAGGACGAGGCCCTGCGCCCCGACACCGCGCGCTGGCTCAAGACCTATCCCAACCTGCTGGTGAGCCGCACCTTCAGCAAGGTCTATGGCTTGGCTGGCTTGCGTGTGGGCTACGCGCTGAGCCACCCCACCGTTGCAGACTTGCTCAACCGCGTGCGCCAGCCTTTCAACAACAACAGCCTCGCGCTGCTCGCGGCTGAAGTGGCACTGGATGACCAGCAGCACGTTGCCGATGCCGTGGCGCTAAACACCGTCGAGCGCGCGCGCTTCGTCGCGGAGCTGACGGCGATGGGCTTGAAGACGCTGCCCTCGCAGGCCAATTTCGTCACCATCGATTTCGCACGTGAGGCCAAGCCAATCCATCAGGGCCTGCTGGAGCGCGGGATCATCGTGCGGCCGATGGCGAGCTATGGCCTGCCGACCTTCCTGCGCGTCAGCGTCGGCACTGTGGCCGAGAACACCCGGTTTCTGGATGCGCTTCGTGCAGTGTTGGCTTAAGGCGACACCCACAATCACTGTCATTCCCGCGAAGTCGGGAATCCAGGTGTCGGTAGCGCTGCCGTTGCCAAGAATCACTGCGCTGCGCGCATACTGGATTCCCGCC
>JAUSQI010000119.1 GCA_030652575.1 Stagnimonas sp.
GGAGAGGTGGCAGAGTGGTCTATTGCGGCAGTCTTGAAAACTGCTGAGTCGCAAGGCTCCGGGGGTTCGAATCCCTCCCTCTCCGCCATCACTTTCAGTTTCTGTTGCGCGCCCGTAGCTCAGTCGGATAGAGCAACGGCCTTCTAAGCCGTGGGTCGCTGGTTCGATTCCAGCCGGGCGCACCATTGATGAAAATATCTGGCTATAATTCGCGCCCCTTTGGTGGCCGTAGCTCAGTTGGTAGAGTCCCAGATTGTGATTCTGGTTGTCGCGGGTTCGAGCCCCGTCGGTCACCCCAAAGTTTTTTGTAGGCTTGGGTCGCTAGCTCAATTGGTAGAGCAGCTGACTCTTAATCAGTAGGTTCCCGGTTCGAGTCCGGGACGACCCACCATCTACCGTCGGTAAATATTGGCCCGGCACCTCACGGTGTCGGGCTTTTTACTTGCCACGTCCGAAAGTGAAAATCTCTCGGCTTCGAGTCTTTCCCACGCGACTGCGAGCCTCAGCAATCGCTACCTTTCCTCAACAAAATCCTTGCTTTGTGCCGAGCCGAAACCCGGTATCAGCAGGCTACTCGCGGGAGACAGTAGCGTCAACAACCGGGGGCCTGACCCTCTTGGCACTGAGATTTCCCATAAGGTCGCGCATCTCGTCCATGTCTGGGTGGACATAGCAAAAGGTGGTGCGCACGTCGCGGTGGCCGAGGATGCGTTGCAGCGTTTTGATGCGCCCGGTCTTGGCCAGTTGGGTGGCGAAGGTGTGGCGCACCTTGTGCGGGCTGGCCTTGAAACCGTGGTGCGTCTTGAGTGCGCGGAAGAAGTTGGCCAAGTGCCATTCGTTCATCTGCTTGAGCTTCGGATTGCGGCGACGGCGCAGGAACAGCGTCAGGTTGAACACCTGGCCGTCGCGCAAATACTCCTCCCCCACTGCCGCCCGCGTCTTGGCTCGGAGGGTGCGCAGATCCTCGGCGACGGCGGGCATCATCGGCACCGACCATTCCCGGCGGGTCTTGCTGGTCTTCGAGCGCAGGACGATCTGGGATTCGGTGAAATCCACGTCCTCCCAAGTCAGACCGATCAACTGGCGGCGGCGGATGCCGGTCATGAACAGGGTGCGCAGTACCGCCAGCCAGAACCAGTGTGGTTCGATGCGTGACCCGTCGCGTGACAAGGACGCGATGATGTCGTTCAGGCGATCAATGTTGACGGTCTTGGGGGCAATGTCTTCGACCGGCTCGGACGAAACTTCCCACGGGTTTGCGGCGATCAGCTTTTTGGTCACGGCGTAGCGCAACAACACCTGCACATGCCGCCGGTAGTTGTTCCATGTGACGGATTTTGCGCGATTCAGCACCATGTCCCGCCAAGTCACCTGCTTGTCGGTATTGAGCTGGCTGGGATGCGTGACGGCGATGTCCTCGGCCATGAGGCGGATCACCAGATCGAGCTGCCTTTGCATGGCAGCGCTGGCGCGGTGAAGGCGCACATAGTTGTCGAAGATTTCACGAAAGCTGTAGTTGGGGCTGCTGTCGAACATGGGAATCCTCCTGGCTTGTGGTGGAACCCTACTGATCGCAATCATCTACAAGTATTTTTTGAAGTAGGCGGTGGCGAAGCGGATTCCGCTTGCAAATGCGATCAATAGGGGCGGCAGAACCCACTGGACGTGCATCACGGTGGGTGGAATCAAGTAAACGGCGGCGCTGAGGACGAGGCTGTAGGCCACGGCGCGCTTGGCGCGGTGGTAGATGAAGCCCGACTCGCGCCCGCCGCCGGTGCGGCGCAGAAACCAGACGGCCAGGCCGTCGGCGAAAGCGCCCAAAGCGGCGAGCAGGAGCAGCGGCAGTGTCAAAACCAGCACGGCCAGGCGCGCGGCGAAGAGCTGCAAGCCGGTGGCGGCGGTTTCCCAGAACTCGCGGGTCGCCAGCACGAACTTGCGCATCAGTTCGTCGGCGTCCTGCATCGGCGCTGGGTCGAGCGCCGACCGCATCATGTAATCGAAGCCCGGTGCTCTGAAGAACCCGGCATAGAGCTGGTCGTGGATCGCAAAGGCCAACGGCGGGAAGCGCGCATCGCCCAGCGCGACCAGCGCCGCCCACTCCTGATCGAGATTGCGCCGCAGCGCCGCCACGCCCCGCGCTTCGCCCTGCGGATAGGGCCAGAGCGTGTAGAACAGGTGCGCGATCAGCGTGAGCGCCAGGATGATGAGCGCCCACTTCAGCCACCAGAGCAGGCCCGTCCAACGCGAGCTATCCATCGCGGGTGCTCCGGTAGCGGGACTGCGCCCAGGCGCGGATGTCCTCGACGCCTCGCGGTAACAAGGGATCAGCACCGGCGAGTGGCAGCCGCAGCTTGTAGAGGCGTCCGCCGTCCAGCAGCGCGAAGGCTTGGCCCTTCGGGAGCTGCACCAGGTCGGCGGGCTGGAGCATGTCCGCCTCCACCTCGGTCACGCGATCCGAGTTCGCGGAGGTGAAATCTGTGGCGGTTTCCGGGTCGTTGTCGTCGGTGGTGCGGCTCTCGGCCAGCTTCGTATAGACCCGCACCTTCGGCAGCTGAGTGGTGAGGAACTCGGCGGTTTCCTCGTTCTTCACCCGCATCATGATGAGCGTGTTGAGGTTGCCGGAAATCTGTCCGGCTTTTGCCTTGTCGCCGATGCCCGCCTCGATGTCAGAAGCAGTCTGCGTGTAGGCGGTGATCTGCATTCCTGCACCTCCGCCCTTGTTGAGCAGCGGGATGAACTCGTTGCCGACCAGCTCGTTGAACTCGTCGGCGTGAATGCAGACCTTGCCGCGCTGGTGGCCCGCCACATCGGGCAGACCCTGGGTATCGCCAAACTTGTAGAGCGCACCAGAAACAGAGGTGAGATCGGCAAACATCGAGTTGCCGACCGCACTCGCCACTTCGTTGTCGGAGAGCGCGTCCAACCCCACATAGACCACCCCGCGCTGGCGGATGACGCGCATCCAGTCCAGCACTGGGCGCTTGTCGGCGAGGTCGGAATAGACCGGCGTCAGCAGCGTGCCGGAGCGCCCGCTGGTGAGCTTTTCCAGTAGCGGCAACAGGCTGGCGGTGAGCTTGTCGAAGTAGGTCTTGTCGTATTCAAAGGCGCTGCGCAGGCCGTCGGCCACCGGGTCGTAGAGGTTGCGTTCCTTCGCAAAGCGCACCATCGCAATGGCACGCGGATCGCGGCCCCGCAGGGCCATCGGCAGGTTCTTCTCGTTGACGTTGGCGGCGATGTTGGCCACGGCCTCGCGCCAGTCCGAGGGGCCATCGGCCTTGAACCACAGCTCGTGATATTCGATGAGCAGCGGCTCGATATGCGTCACATAGCGCGCAATGTCGGCGTAGGCAGGCTTGCGGCCTAAGCCCACCAGCGCCCGCGAAACGATGTTGGTGAAGCGCCAGGCGAACTCGCGGAAGGCGGCTGAATTGCCTTCCGACGGCAGTTGCGTGGCGATGCGCGAAGCGACTTCCGTGATGCGCCCGAACTCGCCCACCGGGTTGTAGCGTTCCGAGAACTCCGGGTAGCCGAGGTGGAAGACGTGGAACTGCTCCAGCCGCCCCGTGCGCTGGCATTCCGCGAACATGCGGCCCAGCAAGTCGAGATCGCCCTTGGGGTCGAAGACGATCACGGTCTCACCCCGGCGAATGTCCTGTGCCACCAGCAGCTCGGCGAGCCGCGTCTTGCCCACGCGCGTGGTGCCGAGCACCAGCGTGTGGGCCACGCGGTCGCCCAAGTCCATCCACACGTCGCGCTCGTCTTCCAGACCCACGCCGTGCAGGCAGGCGTTGCCGCCCACGGGTGGCAATGGCCGTAAAGGGTTCCAGGGGCTATCGCGGCGCGTGAACCGCGCGAGCGGTGCCAGCCAGGGACGATGCTCGGCGCTCAGTTCCATCGACCGTGCGGCGCGGTAGAGCGGGCCAGGATCAAGCCAGCGCCGCTTGGCGGGGTCGAGTGTTTCGATCAGCCGCTGGCTATGCCGCTGATCCCAGCGGAAGCCTCTGCCCAGAAACAGCTTGGCCTTCGAGACCGGAATAGCGTCCGCGTCGAGCACATAGCGCGGCAGCTTCCGCAGATTGGCACGGTAGCGAAGAATCTTGAGGCCCTGCCAGAACCGCCACAGCGCCAGCGAGGCAAAGACGCCTGCCATCGTCGTGGCCACGCCCGGCATGATTGGCAGCAGCCAATGGGCGTCCTGCCACAGTGCCAGCGCCGTGCCGCCCAGCACCGTGGCCGGGAAAAACTCGAAGGCAGGCCGTAGCCGGTTGTCGAAGTATTCGCTCATGGGCTGGCCTGCTCAGGTGTTTCCAGTGGAAACACTTCGCGCACTTTCGCGGCGGGGTCGGCCACATCCGTGACCCGGTGCAAAACCGGGTTGATGCGGGTGACGACGATGCCCAACTGGGTTGGCGCGTCGGCGATGACCACCCCGCGCAGCAAGGCCCCGGACTTGGTTTCACCCACCACGCGATACGTCCAGACGTTCGTGCCCTGTGCGGTTTTGCGGTGCAGCCGCAGCTTCAGCAGCTTCTTCTGAGCCGCTTCCCAGCCAGTGACGCCCGCAAAGTCGCGGAACACCGCTGGCGAGACCAACAGCAAGCCTTCTTCAACGTAGTGGACGCGGGCATCGGCGGTATTGGTCTTGAGTCGCCCGGTGACGATGCCGTCGCGCAGCCAGGTGAGGAACTCGCTTTGCTGGCAAATGGCGTTGTGCGTTGCCCCGGTCGTGGCGACCTCGGTGTCGTCAGGATCGGATTCTGTTGATGGCAAGGTCGAAGGCACCAATGGAGACGGCGGCACTTCAGCGAGAACGGTCTCTCGCATCGCCCGAATCGGAGTAACCGTTGCGGGCGGCTCCATCGCCACCGGCGGTGAACTCATCGCCGGTGCCTGTTCGTGGTCGGGCACCGTCCCGTCCGGCGCCACGCTGCCATCGAAAGCAGGCGGACGTGCCTCGGCCTCCGGCCACAATCTGGCAAGCGGCACGCGCAGCAGGGTCAGCGTCACCGACCAGCCGCCGCGCTGCACCGTCGCGTTCCAGATCGCCCGGTCGCCGTTGACCGTGACCAAGCCATTGCCTTGCAGCTCGTCCATCAGACGGTCGTTACGCGCAGGCACGCCGCCTTGCGCTTCGCTCAGCAGATGCTCGCGCAGCGCGTCCAGCGCGCGCTTGCTCACCAGCCACAGCGCGTCCTCCGTCACCCAGCCCGCCGCACCGGGCTTGTTGAGTGGGAGCTGACCCTGATCCACCAGAAAGCGCAGGCCGGTCGCCAGACGCTCGGAAAGCGGCTTGGGTGCGCCCAACGGTGCGCGCGACGCCTGCACCCCTGTCAGATCGGTGGCCACTGAAAGCCCGTCTGCCGAGCGGATCAGCTTGCCGAGTTCGCCCGCAATGTCATCGTCTGCACCAGAGATCGTCGCCAGCCAGGACTCGAACACATCCATGTCGGATGCCAGCCAGCGCAGTCCTGATGCAGGCACGATGTGGTGCGCCAACAGCGGCGGCAGCCGCGCGTGCAGCCGGTAGCGCCGCCCACGCCGGAACTGGATGCGGTAGGCCACCGCCGGAGCCGCCATCGGCCCGGCCAGCGCGTCCCAATCACCGAGGGCTTTGCCGCTCTCATCGAACAGCGCGGTGCGCTGATCGCAGAGAGGTTTGCCGATGTCGTGCAGCAATGCGGCCGTCGCAGCGGCATACGTCCACACATCCTGTTTCTCAGCGAGTTCTTCGGCATTGGCACCCGGCGGCAGCAACACGCCCCGGCGCAGGGTCAGCGCGCTCAAGGTGACTTGCAGACCGTGCGCCAGCAGTCCACCGGGTTCGTGGTGGTGATGGGCTTCTGAGGCAGGGAGCTGCTGAACGAAATCCGCGAATGACAGGAACAGGCAGTGATACAGGCTGTTCCAGTGCGCATCCGGCACGCCAACCTGTTGGCGGATGGACGACAGCAAGGGGCCATGTTCCAACAGGAGCTTCGCCGGACTGCTGACAGGATGCAGGTGCGCCAAACCAGGGATAGCCGCAGCGTCCGCAGGGGCCTTCCGCCAACGGCTTAGCAGCCCCATGTGCGCAGCCACTCCAGCGTTTCGGGGATGGCGGGCCGCAACTCGCCGTCCGACCAGAACACCAGTTCCCCGTGCTGAACGCGGAACTGGCGCAGGGACTCGCGCAACGGGTGCCAAACCTCCGGCCCGGACGCCGCCCCCGCGCGATACCGAAACACCGGCAGCCCAACACAGACCTGCATCAGGAGTAGCCGAGCTTCGTCGGGCGGGAGCAGCGCGCAGTGGCCGAGTTGCTTGCGCAGGACGGATTCCAGTTGCTCGTCCTCTGCGTCAAGCGCCACTTCGATGCCGGAGACACGCTCCAACAGCAGCGTCAGAGGCGCGATGAAGCATCGCAGGCTCAGCCCTTCCAGCATTTCAGTGATTGGCATACCCGGCGCGCCTCCTGGGCCAGATTCTTGCCGTGGCCACCATCCATCCACGAGAGAAAACCAGCATCACCAGCAGGTAGGTTTACCTGCCCATTTCGGCGCGCCCGGTGTGACGGCCCTTTCGGATTGGCCCATTCCCCTTGATCCACCCCTACCGTTGAAAAGACCAAGCTCTGCCGCAGTCACCGCCCTTGACCCTTTTGCCCGGCGCGCACAATCAAATGGGTAGCACCCGTGCTACAGCCTCCTCTTGAACTCGGCGTGCCGCAGGCGCAAAGTTGTTGCGACTCGATTGGATGCGTTTCGCCATCAAGCCGAGTCTCGTCAAACGTGTGGAGTGCCCAGCCTATGAAACTCAACCTGGTTCAAATCTGCGACGCCAGTCTCGTGGCGCTGGTCACGACGGGCGCTGCAATGTTCGCCGGGTGGCCACTCGCGCTGGTGGTGCTGGCGGTTGGCGTGTTCCTGATTCGTCGTGCAAGCAAGGCTCGTCCCGAAAGCCCGGAGGAAGCGGCAGAAGGCCGTCGCCGCACCTATGCGCAGTTTCAGAAGGATCTGCACGATCCCACCGGCGGCGCTGGCATCTCTCTAATGCGAGACGTGGACTGACTACGGGCGACGCTCGTCGCCGAATAGCTTCTCTGGAATGTCGCTGAACTTGTCCACGAAGGGCACCACTTTGCCTGCTCCATCGAGAGCTTCGCCCAGCAAGCCCTGATTGGCTGAGTCGGTTTTTTGCCTCACAGTTTCTTGCAGCGGCTTGCCTTCTGCGGCGGATGCAGCCTGGCCCTGCACGGCTTGGCCTTCAATCTGCTGGCGACGTGCTTCCACGTCAGAGACCGTATTGCCGCTGCGCTCCAGGATTTCGCTTTTGTTCGTCGTCACGCTGATGTCGCGCGCGGTTTGTACGTTGCGGCGGTTGCCCTGATCGGTGTCGGTGATCGAGTTGCGTGCCTGGCCTGAAACGCTGTCGAGCTGCGACTGCCCTCGCGCTTCAAGCCCCGCCGCCGTTGGCGGCGCGCCTAAGCCTGCAATGTCCGATGCCGAGTCGCGTGCGAAGTCGCGCGCCGCACGCAACACGATTTCCCGGTCGGCTTCGCTGCCCATCTGGGCGCGCTGCAACACACGGTCGGCACCCTGTGGATCGCCACCCGCGACGGATTCTGCGAGGTACTGCCGAAATGGGTTGTTGAGATCGGTCGAAAACGACACGCCGGAAGACTCCAGTCGCTCACGTGCAGTCGTGAACGTATCCGCCTTCTCAAGGCTCGCTTGCGCCGTGCGACGCAGGTCTTGGCTGAACTGGAAGCTCGCTTGCACCTGGTCGAGGCCGGACTGCGCCGCATCACCGCGATAGCTGGCGGTGAGGCGGTTGCTGGCCTCCTGCGCATCGGAGAACTTCTGGCTGTAGCCGGTTTCCTGCGCGAACTGCTCGGCGCGCTTATACAGCTCGGTATCCGATGCTTGGCTATTGCCACGAATCTGTGCCTGCGCAGACAAGTCCACCGGATTTACCAGCTTGATAAGACCCGGCTGTGCGACCGAGAGCGTCGCCAGACCGAGCACCTGCGCGGCCTGTTCTTCTTTGAGTCCATTCTCCTGTGCAAACTGCTTGACCAGCTTCTGCGTCTCGTCGGTTTCCTTGGTCGCACTCGCGGCCAAACCCGAATCGAACTGCTGCGCGAACGATTGATTGTTGGTGATCTGCTCGGAGACGGCAGTCATGTTCTGGTACGCCGCAGCGGTTGCGGTAGTGAAGGCCGCGACATCGTTGCGCGCCGACTTCACCGACTCGGCCTGCTGCGCCGTGAGGGATTCACGCATCGCTTGGTCGATGCCCACATTCACCGGCAGCTTCGATTCCGGGAAGCTCACATATTCGCCGGAGGGCGTGACGCTGCGGCGGATGCCATCCGCGCCCTGCATCTCCACCGGGCCGGTCATGGTGCGCGGCGCGGTGTTCTGCGCCCACCATCCCGAATTGCCGAAGCTGGTGTTGCCCAGCGAGAGATTGCCTGTCGTCGCCTCACCCGCGCCTTGGCTCACCGGGCCTTCGTAGCTTTGCAGGATGCGCCCGCCAATCCCCGCCGCCACCGAGCCGCTGAAGCTCACCAGCATGTAGGCGATCATCGGGATCGACATCGTGAGATAGCCCGCGAGAATCGTGTGATCGGCCATCACCTGCGCGAGGCCGCTGTAGTTGGCGAGCGAGAGGATGGTTTCGGTGGTGCCGGTTGACGTGATGTGGTGCAGCGTCGCTTCCGCTGGCCAGCGCGAATACACCGTGATGGCCCCGTGCAGCACCGCATAGAGCGGTGCCCACAACTGCACCCAGAGAATCATCTTGAGGTAGGACGCCGCCACCTTGTGCGCTACCGGCAACATCAGCAGCAGCGCGATGATCGGAAACACGGCGTAGATGAAGGCTTCCATGATGTTGCGGATCAGCGGCAGCATCCGCGCCGCAAGCTCGCCCAGCGCGCCATAGGACGTGCGCCGCTCGGCTTCAGCGCGTGCGAGCGCGAAGTCCTGCGCAGCGGCGGGCGCGTCCACTTTCGCAGCCCAGGCGGAGACGCCGCGCTTCATGGAGTTGGCCAGGGCGTTTTCGCGGATGATCTGCTCCGACGACATCGAAAGCCCGGTGAGGAACTGGTAGCTCACCGGCATCGAGGCCGCGAACTTGGTGACGGCAGCGTCCACCGTCTCGGCACGCACCAACTGCGGGCCGTAGAAGCGTTGGGCTTTGGCGACGGCGTTCTGCACGTCCAGCGCCAGCGGGCCGCTGCTGGCATCCACAGCCTCTTTGCAGATGGCAGTGCCGCGCGCGCCGCTCTCTTGCAGGTAAGGAAAGGCGCGGACGGTGGAGGTGCGATCCTGCACGAACAGCCACATCGAGTCGTAGCCGCTGTGCCAGTAGAGGTCTTCCCAGGTGTAGCGCCCCAGCAAGATGTCGTAGAACACGCACTGCTGCCAGAACTCCGCGAGGTTCTCCTGTGTGCGCACATCGGTCAGCTCGAAGCGCGTCGAGGCTTCCACCAGCTTGGAGCCGAACAGCAGCCCATTGCCGGAATAACCCATCTGATCTGGCAGTGCGAACAACAGCTCGAAGCTGCGTGTTAGCCAGTCGCCGAACAGGCTGGATAGGCCCGCTGTCGCGGCCAGACCAATCGGCACATTGGAGACCACCGCCGACTGCGAGGGGTCAATGCGGTCGGTAATGATGACGTTGGAGCGCGGCAGGATGACGACGTAGAAGGCCATGATGAACCCCAGCAACCACTGCATGTTCATCGCCGAACCTTTGAACGCGGCCTGCACCAGAACGACCAGCAGACCGAGGGTCGCGGCGGCTTTCAGGGCGGTGAGGTAGTCGCCGTTGTTGAGCATGGCGGCAACGGCGTTGAAGGTGACGCGCAGGAACTCGCCGCCGCCGTAGGTGAAGACCTCGAAGTCCACGGCGCAGCCTCAACGCGCGGAAGTCCACATCGCCGACTGCAACACTGTCGGCGACAGGCGACCCACCAGGGCGCGCTCATAGTCGCGCGCCTTGACCACGAAGTTCAGCGCGCGGTCGTAGTCCTCGCTGACTTTCTGCTGGCTCTCAGCGAGCTGCTTGCGGGCATCGCGGATGTCGGCCTGAAACTGCGTAACGGCCTTACCCTTGGTCTCTTCAAGGCCGCTCGCGCCGTCGCCAATCTTCTTCAAGAGATCGAGCAGGTAGGCGTGAACGATGTCCTTCGCAATCAGCTCGGAGAAGGTCGCAATCTCGGAGTCCACATTGCCTGCGAAGTAGGCGGTGGAGACGGTGAGGAACTTGTAGACCGGCAGGCTGGTGGCCTGGATCAGACCACGCTCTTCCTCGGTGGGCGGTGCGGCCTCGGTCACGATCTTCTCGGCCAGGCTGGTCAGCAGGCGCTTCACTTTGCCGTCGAGTGCCTGCGTCGAGGCAATGGTGAGGTCGCTCTTGCTACCGCCGAACAGCACACATTTGCCGGTATCGACTTCTGCATCCTCGCAGCGATAAATCTGCACGGTGCCGCCGTTGAGCAGAGCAGCAATCAGCGGGTCGCTACCACCCTGACCGATGAGCTGCGAGGGGATCACCCGCGTGGTGGTCTGCGGATCGGAATCGCCGCTACGGGTCGTGACCACGGTGCCGGTGATGTTCATCACCAACTGCGCGACTTCAAGGTCGCTGCGGAAGAAGCTGTTCTTCATCATCGCCTGCCAAGCGATGTTGCCTTCGTGGAAATTGATGTCGTCCTCGTCGGCATTGAGCGAGGGCTTGTCATTGGGGTTGTTGCGACACTTCACCTTGGCGGAGCCGTAGTCCTCGCCGAGCTTCGACACGCGCCGCGTGATGCACGCCTGTTCTTCCTGCCCCAGCAGTTCCAGTGCGCCGCCGATGGCGGCACCTGCGGCCTGGCAGGAATCCATCGTGAACTGGTTAATCATCTGCGCCTTCTCTTGCAGCCAGGCGATGGTCTGCTCGATCTGCGGGCTGACCACCTTCATCGCCAGCATGAAAGCCAGGCCCTTCGCGTTCTGGCCCACCGTACGCAGGAACTGCACGAACTGATCGGCATTGATGAAGCTGAAGCCGCCGGTGTAAACGTCGATGCCGCCGCACCCGGCGCGGAAGCGCGGCATCTGCACGCCGACGAGCTGGAAGTCGCGCACTGGAGTGCGCGCATAGATGCCGCCGCCGGTGAAGTAGCCAGCCTGCTGGCCCTCATACACGCCGGGTCGCGTGACGTTGACGTAGTTCATGTCGTTGAAGAACGTCTCCAGATCGCCGCCCACGCCGGCAACGGCCTGATGCGTGGTCAGCACGCTGCTGGCGGCGAGGAAGGCGATGGCGATGTGTTTCATGGCGCTGCTCCGTTCAGGGCGAGACCCTGTGTGTTTTGTTGCTTGGCGATCTCGCCCAGCGCGGAATCCACCCGCTGGGCCAGCTCCGAAAACCCGACATAGCCGAACATCGCAGGGGCCACCGTGCGGGTGCGCGGCTCGATGAGATAGACGGCGGGCACGCTCTCGACGCGAAGCGCGGCTGCCGCATCGACATTGCCCAGCGGCTTGGGGAACTCCGGCAACGCGCCGCCATCGAGCGACACCGGCAGGATGTCGAAGCCATAGCGTTCGGCAAAGGCTTTCAGCACCGGCGCAAAGCGATGGCAATGCGGGCAGCTGCCCCGGAAGAAAAACATCAGGCCGTAGCGTTGCGCAGCCCCGGTCAGGCGCTCATCGAGTGCTTCGGACTGCACGTCCGCCTGGATGTAGGCAGCGTTGCCGGTCGGGGCGCTCAGGGTGTTGTCGTATTCCGGCGTCGTCCACACTACGTTCTGCCAGGCATCGGCGAAGCGTGCGGACTGCTCCATCAAGGCCACATGCTTTTCGAGGTAAGCCGCGACATGCGCGCGCGTGGGTTCGAGGATGGCGAGGGCTTGCAGGCGTTCGAGGTCTTCTTTCTGCCTTGCTAGGCGTTGCAGCGGGTCGTTGGCAGGCGGTTCGATCTTGCTCGCGGGTGGTGCGGCGGGCATCGGAATCGGCGCTGTGATCGGCGGCTTGGCTTCTTCTGCCGGGCTGCGATACCAGAACCAACCTTCCTCGCGTTCGCGGTAGTAAGGCGGTGCGGCGGGCGCTGGTGCAGGCACGGCTGGCAACAAGCCCTCGCGCAATTCCGGCGGCACCGGAATCGGGATGCGGACGGCCCCACCGGGGCGGCGCTGCACCTCGGTCTGTGGATCGCGCTGCGCACAGGCGCGACCGGGCCAAAGGGCGAGCAGTGCGAGCACGGCGCTCATCAGCGCGGCCAGCAGCCACGGCAACAACAATTCGGCGAGGCTGCGATCCGTGCGGGCGACATGGCTATCCACCGCCGCCTCCATTGTTCGCAGGCGTGCCGGACTGGTTCATGCGTTCGATGCGCTCGCGCATCCGCGTTTCGAGCTGCTGGTTGGAGTCGATGTTCTGCGCGGCGGCATCGGCGGCGGCTTGGGCGTCTTGATAGAACTCGCTCAAGTCCATGCGTGACCAGTCGAGGCGACCCACTTCATCAGTGCTCAGGGGGCGGCAGTCCGGGTCGCGGGAACTGCCCCAGGCAACGCCCAGTTGCGGGCGACCCTGCTCCTGAATGATGCGGGTCAGCTTGCTGTTGAACACGCAGTAGGTTTTGTAGTCGCGCTCGTCGATTGGCCCGCCGCTGGTGTGGCTGCCGACGTAGTGCGCGCGACCGGCTTCCTTCGCAAAGCCCAGTTGCTCCTCCTCCTGACTGCACTGGTGAAAGCCGATGTCGTTGCCCCAGCCGGAGTCCTTGCAACAGTCAGAGAAACCAAAATTGGTCTTGGCACAGCGCATCGGTGCGCCCTTGAACATCGTGAAGTTGTTGGGATCGAAATCGTCGGAGGCGTTCTGCGCGGCGGCGAGCCAGGTCGCCGCCTGCGCCATGTCCTGCGCTCCGGTGTCCACGGTGACGCGATCCGCCGCCGAGCAGTTGCCGCCGGGGCAGTAGAGGTCAGCGCCGCAGACCGTCGTCGCCGATGCGCTGCCACTACCTGCGGGGCAGCGGAAGTCCTGGCGGAACCGTTGGCAGCGTCCGGTGTTCGGGTCTTGAGCGACACAGGTGGAACTGGTCTGCTCACATTGGCGTTCGCGCAGATCGCGGCAGGCTTGTTCCTCGTTCTGCTGATCTTCGGAGCAGAGGTAGGTGTCCTCGTAGCGCCAGCATTCCCGATACACCGGCACGCCGTTGACGGTGCGCCGCTCCGGGCCTTCGAGGCAGCTTGTCGAATGGATACGGCACTGCGGCGCGGCTGCGATAGGGCGTTCGCAACTGGTCTCATAGCTGTCGGTGCCTTGATCCGGGCAATCGCAGAACCGCTTCACTGAAAAGCGCATGTAGCCTTCGCCCTTGCCGGACACCACCACCTTCATGCGGATGGTGTTGCTGCCGGTGCGCAGGTAGGGGCGGATGTCCATGTTCACGCCATAGCGCCAACTGGTCTTGAGTTCGCAGTTGCCGGTCTGAGTGGGGCTGTAGCGCACACGACCGCTTTCCACTTCCAGCCGGTCGCCGCCGTAGGGGCCGACCGCAACGAGGTGGCCGTTGACCTCGATCAACTGCCAGTCGTCGAAGCCCACCTCGAACAGGCGGAACTCCTTGACCATCGCCACATCGTCGATGTTGAACCGGGTGCTGCGGTCGTAGACGCCGCAGGAGCCACCCCAGTAGTCGTCGGCAATTGTGCCGAGCGTCAGCGTTGGATACTGGTAGTTCCAGGCCATATCCGAATTGATGGACTGCACGTCCATCGCCAGCTCGCATTCGGCATTGGCCGGGCAATCGGGTGTACGGCGACGCTGGCAGGTGGGCAGCGGATTCACGGCATCGGCATTGCACGAGGCTGCCGAATAGCTCTCGTTGTTCGCGCCGTGGCCGTAGCTCTGGCAGCCAGAATAGTTCTGCGTCAGCGCACTGGCACCAGCCTGCGCCTCGCGCTCGCGGGCGAACTCCGGCTCGTCGCGTTCCAGCCGGAATCGCGGACGGCTGTAGGCCGCGTCGTTCACGCCGCTGCCGACTTCGTGGTTCGGCATCTCCTGGCGGGCTTGATTCTCGATGGCGAGGCCGGAATGGAAGTATCCGGTCTCTGGCGGATTCGAGCCTTGAAAGCCGGGATAGGACTCCGGCGGCTGCTGACCAGCAGTAATCGCAGCGGCATTGCCGTCCTTGCCGGTCTGCCGTCCCTGCTCGTAGGCATCGGACTGCGCATAGACCAGCAAGACCGGCAGGCCCACGGAAAATAGGCAGGCCCCGACGCCCCAGGCCAGGCCGACCAGCGCGCGGCGGATCTGCGGGCGCGTCATGGGGCCTCCATCTGCTTGCGCAGTGCGGCAGCACGAGTGCGCGCTGCCGGTTCGCGGGCCTTGCGCTCAATCTGGCCCAGCAGGTATTCGAGACTGGCTTCGCCCGCAACCTTGACGTGCTCCGGCACCGGACAATCCTGCTCCGAGCAACTGCGCAGGGCTTGCAGCGGAAGCACGACCGTCGGCACGCGATCCACGCCAAAGCGGGTGAACAGTGTCGGATCAATGGCGAGACTGCTGCCCGCATTCTTGCGCAGGGCGGCGATGCGCTTGGCGGTTTCCTCCATCGAGTCACCGACCAGGCCACGCAACACCAGCGGTGCGCCGATCTTGCCCGCCTGTTCGGCGAGCGCATTCAGCGTATCGGCGGGCATCGAGAACGAAACCAGCACCAGCAGCGGCGGCGTGGCCTGAGCGTTCTCGCTCAAGGCCCAGGTTCTGGAAAGGCTGGTGTCGTCGGGCAGGGCCAGCGTCGGGCTGCCGAAGTCGGGCAACTCGAAGTTGGGCGAGATTGCGGGCGCAGTGTTCTCCATCGCCCGGCGTGACTTCTTCAAATCCCTCGCAAACTGGCTTCCCTCGGAATGCTTGTCGGCGTCGCTGATGGCGCGCTGCGCGGCTGCGCCTGCATCCCGTTGCTCGCTGGCCGCAGGCTCGCGCGCCAGAACCCAGCCCGCGAGCGCAAGTGCTGCGCACAGGCTTAGAACGCGCAGCACAGCCGCTTCCTCCACACCAGATGCGAGAAGTCCTCGCCTTCGTAGGGATACTCATGGCCCGCCGCCCAGATCGCACTGGGTCTGCCAAAAGGCACCGAGCCATTGTTGGTGCGCACCGGATACAGCATGTGCGTCTTGTATTGGTTCTTGCGCAGAATCGGTTGCAGTTGCGAGCCGCACATCGCACCCGTGGTGGACGTGTCCTGCCCGATGCCCTGGCGGTGCAGCTTGAAGGCCATGCGGTGCGTCATCAGCAGGCTGGTATCCACGCCGCCGACGTGATGCGCCGAACTGCCGGAGATGGGATACACCGAGCCTTGCGAGCCGGAGCACCAGAACAGCGGATCGAGGCCAAACCCCACCGTCGCCGCCACGGTGTCGGCGATACACGCGGCCTGCGCGATGGGGTTGGCAAACAGCACGGCTTCGGGGTTGATGAGAAAGCTCAGTTCGTCGTCGTCCCACAGCGGATCGAGTTCGGTGACGTAGGCGAGATCGAAGCTGTCTTCCACGCCGCAGACCGCAGAGGTGAAGGCCGCGCCGATCCACGACAGCAGCGGATAGGTGAACCAATGGACGTGGTAGAAGGCGTGCCGCTCGCCGTCGGAGTTGCCAGCGTGTGCGCCGCGCGGTGCTTCGTAGTCGGCCAGCACGGTGCCGTTGAGCGTCGGCGAGCACCAGGGAGTGCGCACCACTTCGGCCACACGCGCTGGCTCCCAGTAGCCGATGCCGATGCCATAGCGGATGAACAGCGGCGGCGGCGCGGGACAGGTGCAGATCAGCGGCGGGTCGTCGCCCGCATCCTGCTGGTCGAGCGTGATCTTGGCGGGGCCGATGGAGATCGGGAACACGCACTTCCAGCAGATGTCGGAAATCGGATTCGGGAAACGGCCCGGACAGGGGCCTGCGGTGCTGCTATCACCGCTACCGGAATCCTGCGCCGCAGCGCCCAGCGACAGCAGCACACCTGCCACAGCAATCCAGTGCTTCATGGCCGTTCCTCCACCACGCGCAGCAGACGACCATCCTGCGAAACCACGGCAGGCACGGCCTTGATGCCAAAGGTCTTCACCAGCGAACCGTCCTGATCGAACCAGGCCGGGCGATGCAGTTGCTTCGAGACGGTCTCCGGCGAGCCGCCAGTGAGCACCAGCTTCATCGCGCCGGGCGCGGCCAGCTGCTTGCGCAGCCAGTCGAGCTGCATCGAATCGGCGGCGTCCACGAAGACGATGCGCTTGGTCAGTGTCATGTGATCGAGCGGGTTCACGCTCGTCCCGGCTTTGTGGAAGACCCGGCCCTCGGCATCGCTCAGGTCGTAGGGCACGGTGACGCTGGGGTCGAACAGAAAGCGGCGCGGCTTCACCACGCGCGGCAGGCCCAGCGAACGCGGGGCGCGGGCCGTGGCTTGCGCACGCTCGCGCATCCCCTCATGCAGCTTCGCCAGCTCGCCGCTGCGCTCCTTCTCGCGCAGGCGTGCAATCAAAGCCTCAGCCATGTCGCGCTCGGCCACCGGCCAGCTGCGACCCACCTGGCCCAGGTCTTCCGCCTGCGCACTACAGCAGACGGTAAGCACGGCCCAGCACACGATCCGCCGCAATCCAGCCGACATCGACATACCTCGAATCAAAGGAATCCGGGTGCGGTGTCCACACCCAGAAGAAACCATCGGGCAGCACGCCCTCCGGGCCGGGCTGCAAGGGCTGCCCCTTGAGCGAATGGGCTTTGGCGGTTGCCAGGTGCTGGCCGTTGACGAAGAACTCAGCGTCGCGCCGCTCGATGTGGTCGCCGCCGATGCCCTTCACCTGCTTCACGAAGAACATGCCGTCGCGGGTGTAGCGGTTGCGCGGCGGGTAGAAGGCGATGAGCTGGTCGCGCTGTGGCAGCTCACTCACGCGGATGACATAGAGAAAGCCCGGCAGGCTGTCCGAACTATTGAAGGCCAGCCGCACCCAGGGCCGCATCCCAATCAGCATCAAGCTGCCTGCAACAGACCAAGCCACCAGTGCGACGATGAAGCGCCGGTTCTTGGCGATGCTGGCCGCGCGGGTGGCGGCTTCATCCATGCCGGGCAGCGCGGTGATGTTTTGGCTGCTCATGGCTTGCTGCCTTCTGACACCGCAAGCCGCGCTTCGAGGCGGCTGCGCACCGTCACGGTTAGATCGGTTGCGCCGCGAACTACGGCCCCGCTGGCGAAAACCACCGCGCCGTAGTCCTTCGCCACGGTGTCGAGTTCGACATCGAGCGCGCGGGCAAAGCGTTCCGCCGCAACCGCCCGCTGTCCCGGATCATCCAGTTGCGAGGAGAGGGTCATCACCTGTGCGGTGATGAGTTCTTCCACGCGCACGGAGACGAACACCGGCGCGGGCGCGATGAGCCGCTGCGCCGCCACAACGCCAGCGGCAGCAATCAGCCCACCGGCCAGCCCGGAGCACAGCGCGAGCACGAGCGGCTTCATCGCTGCGCTCCGCGCCGCACCAGTTCTTCCACGGCCCAGACCAGGCTCTTGCCTGCCTTCTCGGCATCGCGGATGAACTGAAACTCGTCGGCCTTCGTCGAGTAGAGCTTCTCCGCGAAGGGATCAACCACCAGCCTTCCGATGGAAACTCCGGCAGGGCCTTTCACGGCAATCTCGGAATACTTGCCCTGCACGGTGTCCACACCGCGCAGCAGTTCTTCCAGGCTGTCGTCCATGTGCAGCAGACCCTTCTGACGAACCTGCGCGAGCGACTCCGGCTTCTGTCGCAGCAGGAACAGGAAGTCGGCGTTCTCCAGTGCCGCCTGACTGATCGGCGATTTGTAGTAGTCGCCGATGCCCTGCGTGACGGTCATAAACGCACCGCCGTATTTGCGGGCCGTGCGATAGCCGCGTTCGATGAACTTGCCCGCCTGACCCTGGCCCATGAGCTGCCAGGCTTCATCAATGATCGCCAGCTTTCTGAGCTTGCGGTCGTGCAGATACATCTCCTCGGTGATGCGCAGCATCAGGGTGAGCAGCACCACGCTTTGCAGATCGGGCGTGTTGACCAGATCGTCCAGTTCCAGCACCACGAAGGGATTGGATAGATCAATGTTGGCGCGGCCCTCGAAGAACACGCCGTAGCCGCCGTCGCGGGTATAGGGATAGAGCATCACCGACAGTTCGCGCTGCGCTGGTTCGTAGGCGCTGGCCAGCTCTGCCGCGACCGCAGTGATGGTCGAGTCCGGCCCGTGCTTACGCCACACCGCGACGATGGCCTGTTCGAGATAAGAGAGTTGCGCGCTGTCGAGCGGTGTCACCGGCGAGGCCATCTGCGAAAGCAGTTGCTTGAGCAGCGGCAGCTCCTCCGACAGCTCGTCGTGATTCACCCGTGAGAAGGGGTTGATGTTGAGGCCCGACGTGCGCGTGAACTTGAGATAGCTGCCGCGCAGCAGGCCGCAGAGGTTGCGGTAACTTTCGCCCGCGTCGATCACCGACACGCGCCCGCCAGTGCCCATCACGCTGGTCGCCAGCTCTTGCGTGAAGAAGCTCTTGCCCGCGCCGGAGGTGGCCGCGCAGGCGATATTGAAATTGCCCTTGGTGTTGTCGAAAGGGTCAACGAACTGCACCTGCCCACGACGGCCCAGCAGCAACAGCAGCGGACTGCCGGTGCCTTTCCACTCACCAACGACCGGCGCGGTGTTGATGCAACTCCAGGTCAGCATCGAGCGGAAGAAGCGCAGCTTTTTCAGCTCGGCTATGAAGGCAGGGCCGGTGCTCATCGGCAGCGCGGCGAGGAAGGAATGCAGGACTGAAAAGCGATCCTTCGCCAACTGCCAGCCGCGTGACTCGAACACGGCGCGCATCCGCTGCTCGCAGTATTCCTCCTGTCCCAGCGGCGCAAACAGCACGATCTGAAAATGGCCTTGCAGCAGTTTGTGGCCTTCTTCCAGCGACTTGATGACGAAATCCCAATCCTTCTTGCGCTCGCGCCAGGCCGGGACGAACTTGCCCATCGGTGTATCGGTCATCTGGGTGGCACGGGCACTCTTGAGCTTGGCGGCACCGGCGGCGGCGACCGGATCGCCGACGACGATGGTCTGCGTGTAAAGCACCGGGCATGGCAGGCGCAGCGTGTTGTTGGTAAGCGCGCCAATCAGTTCGCCCATCTGCCAGCCGGGCCATTCAAGAGGGTAGTTGCGCACCGACCAGGGCAGCACGCTGATGTTGAACTCGCCATGCACCAGCGAGGCCGAATCGCGCCCAACCAGCAACAGGCTGTCGCGGTCTGCGACTTGCTCTGCCAAGGGGCGTGACTTGTCCCAGTGCAGCGGGAACCGCTTGCCCGGCTGCGGGTTGAGCATCGTGTCTATCAACCGCACGAAAGCATCCGGGCTGATCTCCGTCGCATTGAGCTTGGCGCTCAACAGCAGGCCCTTGTATGCCTCGCGGGTGCGTTGCAGCCATTCGAGTTCGGCGTCTTCGACGCCGTTCGCGCCGATGGGCCGTGCCACGCTAATGAACAGCCGCCAGTCCTTGAGCACGAAGGGCTGATCGGTGAGCAGTGACGACCAATTGCCGGTGCCGAGGTAGTCCGCGCGCTTGGCGGCGAGCGTCTCGAAAATCTCCGACCGCTCTCCGGCGCGGCCATGACGTGCGCTCTGCCACTGGTCGAGCAGCGGTTGCACGTTGGGGTCGCTGTAGAGCACCAACTGCACCACGGTGTTGTCTTTCAGGCCCTGGGTGAGCAGGCCGGACAGGGTGTTCAAGGCCGAGCGATCCAGGCCGACGGCGGGCATCACTTCGAGCAGGAAGGCCACGCTGTCGCTGTTCCACCAAAGCTGCGTGTCCGGGTCGTAGGACTCGTAAGGCAGCAGGCTGGAAAGCGCGCGTGCGGAGGCGATGCGCGAGGTCTCGCGCAGGCTCGGCGGCAACTGCCCGGCGGCATACAGCTCACCAGGAGGTTCTTCGGCCAGCCAGCGCCGAGCCTCACCGCCGATTCGCGCCTTAAGGCGGGCGAGCGCCGAGGCGTTCAGTGCGCGACTGTCCATGCGCCACGATCCAGTCGGAGATAGAGATAGCCACCGGCATTGAGGTCGCCGCCGTCGTCCTCCCAGGGCAGCACCAACACGCGCACGACGCGCGGGCGTGTCAGCAGTGCATCGCCGGGATTCGGCGCGGCCATCGGCGCGACGGGATTGGTGACGGGTAATGGCTCTGAGGCAGCGGTCTTCGCCGACTGCATCTTCAAGGAGTCCTCGAACACACGGCTCACGGTGCGGCAGCCACCGGCAGACAGCGGCACACCGCAGGAATAGCGTGGCTCGCTGACACAGGCGGTAAGCGAGAGCAGCGCGACGCAGGAAACACGCAGGGTTTTCATCCGGTCTCCGGTGCGCGGGGCCGCGCGTGACTGTTGCGCTCGAAGGCTTCGCCGAGCGTGACGGCATCGGTGAGGACGATCTCGCCAATGCGGGCGGAGTCCACTTCGATGATGGGATACAGCTCGTTGGCGCGCTCGATGTAGAAGTCGGCGACTTTTTCGAGCGCATTGGAAACGCCAGTGGCAACGCCGGTCTTGGCGATGTCCGCCGGATCAACCGTCTGCACCGTGCCGAGCGGGCTGGTTGCGACCTGCGCGTAAGACTGGGCGATGGAGCTGCCGAGACCGCTGGCAATGCCCGCGAACAGGGCGCGTGCAATCAACTGGCCTTGCTTGCTGACCACCTTGCCGCGAAAGCCGTTCTTGCCGTCTTCGCCGGTGACGTAGCCCTTCAAGGTGAGGTCGAGCACTTCGCCGGTTTTCATCACGCAGGAGAGTTTTTCGAGCCGCATGTAGGCGCGCTCGGCGGACAGATCGCCGTAGGCCGCAGCGGTGACGAAGCACTCCTTGACGCGGCTGCGGTAGTGGTTGGGCAGCTGCGCGAGTTCCATCACCCGCAGCAACACGGGGTGCGGATTGGTACGAGCCAGCCCGCCGGTGGGGGCGTCCACACCGGAGAGCAGCACTGCGCGTGCAAACGCGCCGGTGGGCAACGTGTTGTGAACGGTGGCCACCGGCGCGGTGGGCTTGGCGGCTGGTGCCTTGGTTTTATCTTCGGCTGCGCCGATGCGCACGCTCAGGATGGCCGGGCCAATCGGCGCAGTATTGGCGGCGCTGCCCGCGCGCGCGGCAGGTGGCACCAGCGGTTGTGACGGGAAGCCACTTGCGGCATTGCGTGCGCTGGGTGGAGGCGGAGGCAGTAGCGCTGGACGGCGCACCGTGGGTTCCGATGTGCCATGCGAAGCACCTGGCGCTGACTTGCTCGCGGTGTCATCCGGAGTCGCAAAACTGTCGAACGCGGGCGAGCTTTGCGCATCGCCTCCCGACGGGGGCGGAAGGGCGTTGCCGCCGCGCTGCATCTGATCGCGCATGGCTTTCAGCTCGCGTTCCAGCTCCTTGTTGCGCTCGTCGAGTCCACGCAGGCGCGTCTCGGAACGCTCGATCCAGACTTCATTCGGGTCGAGGTTGGCGCCGGGCGTGCGGTAGCTGCGCAGCACGTCCTGTTTGGGGTCAACCTTGCTGGCTTCCGTGACCTTGCGCTTGGGGTCGGTAAGCCAGAGGCCAAACACCACCACGCCCACCAGCAGCCCAATGGCTGCGAGCACCAGCACCATCTGCTTGCGCTTGATCGGCGAGCCGCCTTCCAGCCGGGGTAGCGAGACGCTCACGGCTTGGCATCCCGCAGCAGCAGGATGGGCGTGGCGTCCTGCGGAGCCAGCACCTGAACCGGCACGGCGACCGCGCGCACGTCGGGATACAGCGCCTCGAACTCGTGCTCGTCCAATCGCAGTTCAGCCGACGAGACGTTGCGCAGCGAGAGTTCTTCACCGATGAAGGCTTCGCACCGCCAGCGGCGAACGATCTCCACATAGCTCTCTCGCCACAATGGAATGGCGCGGCCCACGGCCTCCAGCGTGCAGCCCTCGGCAGCTTCGCTGCTGCCATCGAGCATCGCGCGGATCTGCACCTTGATCCGATCTACATAGGGCGTGGCCGGGCCGCTCGCGGGCGCTGCGGCCTTGTGAACACCTTGCGGCTTCAGCAATACCGTCTGCGCCGGAAGGTCAGCGACCGTCGCCGTCAGTGTGTAGACCGCGCCCGTCGCATCGCGCACGAACAGGCTGAAGGCTTGCCCGACGGGTGCGCCTTCCACAGGCCGGATGAAGGCTTCGCCGCTCTCATCGTCGGCCTGCACGGTGAACTGGCCGTCCACGCCCCAGACGCGGGCGAGCTTGCCGCCATCGGCCAGTGCCAGCCGCGTCAGCTCGCGTTGCGAGACCGTCACCGGCACGGTCGCGCCATCGCGCACGACGATTTCCTGCGCGGCCTGCGCGAGGTTAGTGAGTGTCAGGAGCAGCAGGAGTGAAAGGATTGCCTTCATTGGCTGCCTCGTTGAACTCGGCGACGAATAGCCGCCCGTTTCGGTAGGAAAGACGCATGGCGAATACCGCGCGCCGCCGCCCGGTGACTTGCTCGCCGACCATCGTCACCAGGTCGCCGGTGATGGCGATGCGCTGCTGCTTGTCGCGGATGCGCACCTCCACCGGGTAGAACACCGATGAGAGGTTGTTGCGCTTGATCTTCTCGGCCTCTGCCGAGAGCCGCGTGGCAAGTTCGCCGTGGGCTTCCGGGTCGGTGTAGCGCAGGAACAGCGCCACCTGGCCGTCGATGTTGTCCTTGGTGTAGGACAGCGCCAGACCCGTGAAGAAGGTCGCCATCATCTCCATGTATTCGGGGGCTACCTTGTCGCCCTGCACCCAGAACGCCTTCTCGATCACCGGCGGCGTGACGATGGTTTTTTCCTGCGTGCTGGTGGTTAGCACCTTGCAGGACAGCAGCAGGTTGGCGAACACCATTGCGAGTGCCGCCACCATCCACACATTGCGGCGATACACGGCTTCGGCGAGGGCCGACACATAGCGTCTGCGTTCCACCGTCAGCCCCCCACATACTCGCGGATGTTCGAGGGCGCACGGCTGCGCAGCCACCAGTCGCTGGGCGTCATCCAGTAGAGCGCCTTCATCAGCAGCCCGCGCCCGCCCTGGGCCTTGAGCCGGGCGTAGGCGCGGGCCAGCAGATAGCCTGCGAACAGGCCCGGCACGAGCTGGCCGAGAATGCCGAACAGGATGCCCGCGACGATCACGATGATCGCCTCGTCGAAGTTCCACATGAAGAACAGCGGCGGATCGTCGAGCGTGCGCGGGATGACAAAGCGACCGTCCACGGCGAGGCTCAGATGATGGCTGAGCCGAACACGTTGTCGATGATTGTCGGCCCCAGCGCGCCGAAGATGGCGAGGATCACGCCGATGATCGCGGGCAGTGCCGACCCGCTGGCCGCACCCAAGCCCAGACCGATGATGCCGCCGATGATGGCGATGCCGCGACCGAGATAGCCCGTGGCCGCGTCATAGATGAACTGGTAGGCGGGCTGAAACTCGCCGCCGGTGGTGGAGGCGAAGCTCACCATCGGCATCAACAGCAGGGACACCAGCCAGAGTTCGGCGCGCTTGGTGGTGAGGCGGGTGAAAGTCCAGATGTTCGACAGCTTCATGGCAATGCTCCGGGTTCGGGTGAGGTGCGCGCGGTAGAAACGCCGTCGGATGCCGGGCGCGCGACGGCTTCCTCCGGTGGATGAAAATCGGGGGTGGTTTTGGGCGTGGCAGCCGTGCCGCTGGGCAGGTGCGTCACTTCGATGGCGACACGGCGCGCCGGGTCAGGTGCGACTTCGACGCGATGCTCGATTTGCGGGAACGGAATGCCCAGGTGCTGCAAGGCGTGATGCACGGCTCGCACGCGGTCTTCACACAGGCGGCGTGAGGCGCGGGTTTCTTCGGCGTAGGCGGTGATGCGCAGTTGCGCGGCAGGGCTTGGCCCCCAGCTCGCGGCCCAGTGGCTCAGGGCCGCTTGTTCTGCGCTGCCCAGGCTGACCGACTTGAAGGCGAAGCGCAGTTCCGTGCGCGGCAAGGGTTGTGCGGGTTGAGCCGCTACAGAGCGCGGCGCGGCGGGGATCGCCATCACGGCTGGCCTGGCTTCGGCAGGTTCCATGCGGGTCTTCGCAGTCGTCGAAGGGCAATCAGTGCAGCGCCGCCACACCGCTTGCTGCACTGCATGACCCTCATCCGCAATCAGTTGCACCACCTGCACACGCGGCGGTGGCGCACGCTCAGGGAGCTGCGGGGCCTGTGCGCAGGCCGTCAGCAGTCCGCAGCAACTGACGATGAATGCGTTGCGCATAGCGTTCACGGCGCTGCTGCGCCGCTGCGCTGGCAGCCGTGCCCGCGTTGTAGGCACCCACGGCCTGCCAGCCGTAGCCATAGCGTGCGACGTTGCCTGCCAACACCCAGGCCCCGACCCAGATGGAGGTGCAAGGGTCGTAGAGCTGCGACGCACTGATCCCGCTGGATTCCAGCAGCGGCACCCATCGGGAATTGATCTGCATCAAGCCGATGTCCCAACTGCCATCGCGGTTGGCGGTGTTCAGGGCCGAGGCGTCCATCTGACTCTCGGTCTGCGCGATGGCAGTCAGTAGTGCCGGTGCGAGTCCGTAATGTTGTGCTGCGGCTTGGAAGCAGTCGGCATACGGCAGCGATTCGCGGGCCATTGTTGAGGGCGCACAGCACAGCAGGCCCAGCGCCATCGCGCATTGCCACTGCCTGTATTGGGGCCACTGCATATGCCATCGCAAATCCCGCTCCTTGTTCATCTGGCTAGCAGTGTCATCAGCAGCGGCATCGATTCGAAACGAAAAACCGCTGCGGCGTGCGCGCCGGTTTGTGCCAGCAACGCGCAAAAAGAAACCCCGGTGGAATCGGATGACTCCACCGGGGTTTAGCAGGCCCGGAGCGTGTCGAGCGGTCATGGTGCTGCCGACCACAGATTCGACATGCCGATGCCGCAACGACAGCGAAAACCACCACGCGCGGCGTCGCGGTTTCGGATGGCTCGCACCCGCCGAGGGATGCGATGAAGGCGCCGGTTCAAACGTAGAACCCTAGAACGTATGACCCGTAATACGAACACAACGAATGAAAGGAGTTGCCATGCCCAAGAAACAAATCGCCACCCCGGAAGCCGTCGCCACCGCTGTCGAAAAGCTCACCGCCGAGAACCTGGAACCGACGCTTGAACGGGTGCGTGCAAAGCTCGGCGGCGGCAGCTACACCACGATCAATCGCGCGCTCGCCGGGGTGATGCAGGCCCGGCAATCCGGCCCGGCCAAGATCACCGAGATTCCCACCGACCTTATCGAGATCGGCCAGAAGGCCGTCGCCGCCATCTACACCGCCGTGCAGCGGCAGACGATGGCCACCATTGAGTCCATCGAAGGTGATTCCCGCCGCCAGATCGAGACCGCACAGGCGGCGCGCGCCGAGGCGAGCCTGGAAATCGAGCGGCTTGAATCTGAGTTGGAATCGGCTGCCGAGGAACTGGAGCAAACGCGCCACGCGGCACAGGAGGCGATCCGTCGCACCGAGCGTGCGGAAGCTCGTATCGAAGGCCATCAAACCGAACAGCAGCGACTCGCCAGGGAGCTGACTGCCACAAAAGCAGAGGCGGACGCTTCACGAACCCAGGCCCGTGAGGTGGAGGCGCTCGCACGTCGCTCAGAGCAGGAATCCCGGCAGGAGATTCAAACGCTGCAACGGTCACTGGCGAAAGCCGAGGCCGTGCTGGATGCCGCCGCCGAGCGCCAGCAGCGGGAAGCGACGGCGATGGCGCAGCTACGCGCTGAGTTGGCAGGCAGCAGGGAGATTGTCGCAACCAGCGCGGCGCGCGCGGAGCGTGCCGAGGCGGCGCTGGGCGTTCACGAGGAGGCACTGCGCAGCCTGCGCATTGAGCTGGCACAGGCGCGAGAAGCGGAAAATCAGGCTCGCACCGAGGCTGCTGAACTACGCGGGCAGCTTCGTTTGCAGGCGGCTGCTGCATGAGCGCAGGCAGCTTGGGTAGGGCCTGAGTTCTATGGCTGGCTGGACGCAAAAAAACAGAAGCCCTTGACATGATTGAGGCGTATAAGCAACGTGTGAAGCAGACACTCGCATCTATCGTCGAACTGGAGCAATCCCGGCGACAAATCCTAAGGCCGCTACGAGCGGCCTTAGCTGTTTTGGAGACTGCCGCTTTCACTCACGGCGCGCAGATTATCCAGCCAGCGTGTCTGTTGGAGTCTCGACGGCTTCGATGATCGCGTCAGGGATATATTTGGAATGCGCCTTCCTCAGATATTCTGCTTCCGAGCTTGAATCAGCCTGGTAGTCCAGTTGATCGCTGTAGAACTTCAACCTTGCGCGGGCATCGTCGAGAATCTCAGACCATCTTTTCGCCCACACTGTGAGATTGAGGTCTCCAGCATCGTAAATCAGACCTTGCGGGCGGTCTTTCTGGCGAGCCTTTCCTTCCGCGTGGTCGTCCATGTCATTCGCAACCACCATGAACGTCCATTTGGTGTTTGCTTTATTGAATCTGGGGTCTTTGGCAACGGCCAGTGCGTAACTTTCAACCTGTCCAAGCACTTTCGACGTGATGGGTTGACTGGGGCGCTTTAACTCAACCACCAGATACTCGAATTGTCCCTGCGTAGGTCGAATCGCGCGTGACAACATGAGGTCGATGCGACCTTGCTTGCCGCCTTCGAGTAGCACCGGATCATCCGCATCCGCGCGTTGTCCCAGCTCGTGCAGATGGATGGCCAACACGTCTTCCAGGCGCTTTTCTGAGCCTGCAAGAAAAAAATCTTCCCGGAATAGCCAGGCTTCATTTTCGAGCGCCTTATGCAGGTGGTCGCGCTCCAGCAATTTAGCCTTCGTTTCTTTATTGAATAAGAGGTCGGTGAGCGCCTCGACAAAATCAATGCGATTTGCAACCACCCTGGCCGAACTGATGATGCGCGACAGCGTCGTCTTTTTCAGGAGGCTCGCCAGATCATCCTGCTCCTCTTTTTTCAGGCCGAGCACATCTTCCAGTATTCGCCGAACCGACTCTGGGTTCTCACGAACGGCTTGTGCCAAGAGCCGAAACGTGAACTTGCGAGAGGACTTGTCGGCGTTCTCAAATGAAGGCAAATAGCTCTCGACATTCACGGCAAGGATGTCGAACACTTGCCGCTCGACTTGCTCCGGCGCGCTGATGTCGGCCTTGTCCTCGTAGGGGTAGATGTCGTCTGCTTTCCAGCGTTCGATAGTGGCGCTGCGATCTGCTAATTGCCGCAGTCGAAAATGCTCCTTAGTTCTTACCTTTACTGCTTTCAGAATGGATTGAACATCGCTGTGCAAGTCTGCAAGTGAAAGAAGATCGGTCTTGTCCAGCTCCCGGAAATGGTCTGCCCGAACGTAAACAGTGAAGTTGTAGCCGGGCGCTTTAATTTGAGGGCCAATAGCCATTTCATGAAGTGCCACACCGCTTGCATCGCATAGATGAAATACCCGTTCCGACGGCACACTCCACTCCACAATGGACACCCTGACGGGCACAACTTTCCCGTTCCCAAGATCAACATTGCCCAGGTCGTAGTTGTCGCTTCGCAGCTGGACGGAGCGGGGATCAATCGTCTCGCCGTTATAAACAAGTGCTAGGTCTGGATACTCGGTCAGATAAGCCGCAAAGACTTTCGTAACCTCCAGCATTGACGTGTCGTCGTTTAGCGACGGGAAGTTCTGCTTCATGTTCGAGATCAGAACTTCCGTGCCACGAATTGCATCAGGTGTGGCCTTCGGATCAGTCGCCTCGAAATCAGTTAGCTGATTGTCATTGCCTTTGATTCTGTAGCTGATGAGCACGCCGGATTCATCGTAGGTGGTATTCCATTCCACCATCTCGCCCAGCGCGAATGCCTTGAATCGGCCTTTGCCGTTTTTCCCGTGCAGCGCACGACCATCGAATCGGCGCTCTCGGCTTTTCCACGAGTCGCCCAAGCCACCGAAGTAGGCTTCCACCTTGTCACGCCGAATGCCTACTCCATCGTCACGGATTCTGACGGCATGAACACCGCTCAACTCATTGGGTTCGACAAATACCTGAACCTTCTTCGCACCTGCATCGAAGCCGTTCCAGACCAGCTCAGAAACCGCAGCCAGCGGTTTTGATGCCGTGAGCGATTTCAAAAAATCTGGCTTTGCAATGACTTTGAAGGTGGTCACTTATTTCCCCTGTTGACGCTTCACGGCGGCACCACGCCACTCTTAATAAATGCATCTCGCAATCGCCCTACCACGTCTGCAATTTGTATCAGGCCCAAGCGATTTTTCCTCAAAAACGCTTGCCACTGCACTTGCTTACCTATGTCGGCAGCAAAACCATCGCTCAGACCCACGGGCATGACTGCGGGCATTGCCATCTTCCGACGCGCGAAGGTGGCTTCGATGGCCCGCTTCATCTCGCGGGGATCAAGTGTGCCCTCGCCGAGCAGAATCCACAGATCGAAGTAGTCCTTCATTCGGCTGTTCGCCATGCCGAGCAGACAGATTGCATGAAACTTCTCGGCGACCACCGTGTATTTCGGATAGGAGCGGAGCTGAGGTGAAGGCAAATCGCTCAACAGCACTGGGTATTCAATCGCCTCCGGTGCCGGTGTCACCGCATCGCCGAAGCCGATGTCCACTTGCAGTGTCAGACGCGCACCGTCGAGCTTGGCAAGGATTTCGATGCGCACACCACCGTAACCAGCGTCCTTGCGGATCTCGCTGCCGACCACCTGCTGCGGGTCGAAATCGATTCCGTCTTCCGATGCGATGCGGCAGATGTCCTGGAAGACAGCAACCACGGAGCCGATGTCGTCTGCGCCGAAGCCCAACAAGTCGGCATCGCGTGTGGGCCGGTGCGGGATGTCATACCAAAGCGAAAACAGCAGCGCGCCCTTGAGCAGAAAGTTCGGCGCGTGCGGTGAAATCGACAGGCGATAGAGCAGGCGCTCCAAGCCGTAGTGCGTCAGCACCAGGTTGAAATCCTGCTTGCGCGCGTCGGCCACGTTCTTGAGCCGGGCGCGGATCGAGGCTGCGAGATTGCGGCTCATGCGGTGAGTGATTCGAGATAGGGGCGCATGACATTGGCGACCCGGTTGATCGTGGCGTAGCGCGTCAGTTCGTCCATCGTGAACCGCTTCAGCCGCCAGCCTTCATGCAGAGCTTCGAGCGCCACGTCGAGGCCGATCTTGTTGCGATACTTGAAGCAGTCCGCCACCGTCTTGGCCGCACAGAAAACGGGAACCGTGATGCCGTCCACCGCCACCCGATCAACGCCTTCGGAAAGTGTCGATTCGGACATGCGGATGACGCGCAGCGCAGGTTGATCGAGGCGCGGTGCCACGACGTTGCCTGGCAGTGCGAGCCAGACCTCAAACGGAGCCTGGGTGCCGATTTCATGCACACGCAGCGCGGAGAGCAGGCAAACCACGCCACGCGGCACGCGCAGGGCGACTTCCGCCAGCGAGCGATGCGCGCTCACGGGCTTGTTCGGCAGGCTGTAGATGCCACGCGCTACACGCGCCATCTTGCCGGCTGCGACCAGCCGAGTAAGCACGACGGTAGGTAGGCCCTGGGCCTTGAGGTCACGGGCGCGCAGCAGACCTTTACGGCGCGCTAGCCCCAGTGCGGACTTCTCGATGGTGGCTGCGGGTTGCTTCATGGCGCTCATATTGTTGCTTAATCAATGTATATGTCAACAAGTGCATTGCTTGAGCAACGCAGAATTGATGCGAATCCTCGGATAAATCAGATGGCCATCCGATGTTTTGTATCTTCACTTGCCTCTACGACAATGGCACAAGAGCTTGAAAATCAAACGCCTGGGCCTGCACGGACAGAGCGCCGCCAACAGTGCAGCCACCTCGTTAATCCACGTTATCGGGGTAATAATGGCTGACATGCCAATCACCCCCCACCAAGCGAAGTATTTCGCCTACGAACTCACGCGCCGCCATCCGCCGGACAGTTTGGAGAAGCTCGCTAGCGTGGTGGCCGGTGCGCAGGTTGACCTCAACCCGCACCAGGTCGATGCCGCTCTGTTTGCCTTCAGCTCTCCGCTGTCACGCGGGGTGCTGCTGGCCGATGAAGTGGGCCTGGGCAAGACCATCGAAGCGGGCTTGGTGCTCAGCCAGAAGTGGGCCGAGCGCAAGCGGCGCATTCTCGTTATCACCCCGGCCAACCTGCGCAAGCAGTGGCACCAGGAATTGAGCGAAAAGTTCTTCCTGCCTTGCCGCCTGCTCGAAGCCAAGTCCTATAACGCCGCTATCAAGGCAGGCCAGTTCCGCCCGTTCGAGGTGGATGAGATCGTAATCTGCTCCTACCAGTTCGCCCGCAGCAAAGCGACCGATGTGGCCAACACCTCCTGGGACATCGTGGTGATGGATGAAGCGCACCGCCTGCGCAACGTCTACAAGCCCAGCAACGTCATCGCCAACACCCTCAAGCTCGCGCTCAAAGACCGCCAGAAGCTGCTGCTTACCGCCACCCCGCTGCAAAACTCGCTGCTCGAACTCTACGGCCTCATTAGCCTGATTGACGACCATGTGTTCGGCGATGCCAAGAGCTTCAAGGAGCAGTTTTCGGCGCTCAATCAAGAGCAGGTGTTTGCCTCGCTCAAGGCGCGGCTCAAGCCCCTGTGTCACCGCACCTTGCGCCGCCAAGTCACGGCCTACATCCCCTACACGAAGCGCCTGCCGCTGGTGGAGAAGTTCACGCCAGACGAAAGCGAAGACCAGCTCTACGCCCTCGTGACGGAGTACCTGCAACGCCCCAATCTGCAAGCTCTTCCATCGGGCCAGCGCAGCCTGATGACCCTAATCCTGCGCAAGCTCCTGGCATCCAGCACATTCGCCATTGCCGGCGCGCTCACCACCATCAGCAACCGGCTCAAAGACAAGCTCAAGCAACACACCCCGGTTAGAACGCTCGAAGACGAGCTGGGCGAGGACTACGACGCTTTCGATGAAACCGCAGAGGAATGGGACGCCGTTCATGACGAGCCGCTAACAGCGGAAAGCCGTGATGCCATCACCGCAGAAATTGCCGATCTCGACGAGTTCGCCCGCCTCGCAACCAGCATCAGCCAGAACGCCAAGGGCGATGCCCTGCTGCGCGCCCTGCATATTGCAATGGACACCGCCAGCCACCTCAAGGCGGCTCAGAAGGCCATCATCTTCACCGAGAGCCGCAAGACTCAGGACTACCTGCTGCGCATCCTCAGTGACAGCCCCTGGAAGGACGGCATCGTCCTCTTCAACGGCAGCAACACCGACGCCCGCTCCAAAGCCATCTACACAGAATGGCTGGCGCGCCACAAAGGCAGCGACCGCATCACCGGCTCCAAAACCGCCGACATGCGCTCGGCCCTCGTGGACTACTTCCGCGAGCAGGGCCAGATCATGATCGCCACCGAAGCGGGGGCAGAAGGCATCAACCTGCAATTTTGCTCGCTGGTGGTGAATTACGACCTGCCTTGGAACCCCCAGCGCATCGAGCAGCGCATTGGCCGCTGCCACCGTTACGGGCAGAAGCACGACGTCGTGGTGGTCAACTTTCTCAACAGCAAGAACGAGGCGGATCAGCGCGTCTTCGAGCTGCTGTCCGAGAAGTTCCAATTGTTTGAAGGCGTGTTCGGGGCCAGCGATGAAGTGCTGGGCGCGATTGAGTCTGGCGTGGACTTTGAGAAGCGCATCAGCGACATCTACCAACGCTGCCGCAAGCCCGATGAGATCAAGACCGCGTTCGATCAGCTACAGCTCGAACTCAGTCTGGAAATCAACCAGGCCATGACCCAGACCCGCCGCAAGCTGTTGGAACATTTTGATGACGAGGTGCAAGAAAAGCTGCGCATCCAAGATGCCTCCTCGAAAGCCGTGCTGGGCCGCATCGAAAAACTGCTGATGCGCCTCACCCAGCATCAGCTACGTGACCTCGCCAGCTTCCCCAACGATTCCTCCTTCCACCTCAAGACCCTGCCAGCAGACTGCGAGACACACAGCATTCCGCTGGGCCTTTACGAGCTACCTCGGCGCAGCGGCGACGCCCATACCTACCGCCTCGGCCACCCGCTGGCCGACGCAGTTGTGCGGCAGGCCAAAGCCAAGGCGCTGGCTCCGGCAGAGTTGCAATTCAACATCGAGGCGCACCAGGGCAAGGTCAGCATCCTGCAACCGTTGCGCGGCAGCAGCGGCTTCCTCACCGTCAGCCAGTTCACTTTGGAATCAATGGATCAGGCTGAGGATCATCTGATTCTGGCTGCCGTCACAGATAGCGGCGAATTGCTTGATGAAGAAACTGTTCGCCGCTTGTTATCGGTGCCTGCTCAGGCCGGCAGCCCTGGATTGCTGCCCGCGCCCTTACAGCTCAACGAGTGGACGCTTAAGCGTCAGCGAGAGATTCAGCACAGGACATCCGAGCGCAACGCCGAATTCTTCGAAGCCGAGGCTATGAAGCTTGACGGATGGGCTGATGACCTCAAGGCAGGCCTGGAGCGCGAAGTCAAAGAGCTGGATCGTCAGATCAAGGATGCACGCCGGGCAGCAACCGTGGCACTGACGTTGGAAGAAAAGCTCAGTGGACAAAAGCAAGTCAAGGCGCTCGAATTTCAGCGCAACGAACGTCGTCGGTCGCTTTTCGATGCACAGGATCAGATCGACAAGCAGCGCGAGGCATTGATTGCTGACATCGAGAAAAAGTTGTCGCAGCAGCATCACCTCGAAACTCTCTTCACAACTCGCTGGAGTCTGTGCTGATGCCTACGCGCGACGAAAAGGTAAGTGAGATTGAGGCGGCTCTGCGTAAGCGTTTCTTCCAGCATGTGCCCAAAGTCGAGACGCCAAGCCGTCAAACCTGGACAGACGAACAGCACGACATCGACCGACTATCGCGCGCCATCGCGGCATACAGCCTTGTGGGCGAGTGCGAGGTGGACGACGCAACCGCTGCCAGCGCTATCACCGACGGCAGCAACGACGGCGGTATCGACTCGCTCTACTTCGACCGAGCGAACGGACGCCTGCTGATCGTCCAGGCAAAATTCAAGAGAACTGGTGCTGCACCTTCCCAAGAGGAGACTCTCAAGACAATCAACGGCATTAAGGCCCTTCTTGCCAGACGTTTCGGGGAGTTCAATCAGGCCATCCAGAATCGGCTCGACGAAATTGAAGAAGCCCTGGACAAGCCCGGAACAAAGGTTGAAGTCATCCTCGCGTTTCTAGGCGACCAAGTCGGTCCTCACGTTACCAACGACCTCAACGCACTGCGGACAGACTTCAATGGGTTTGATGAGGTGTTGAATTGGAAAGCTGTCGGGCTCGAACTCATCCACGCCTGGTTGGTTGCAGAGCAGACGCCTGCAAATATAGAAGCGCAGATCACGCTCACAAACTGGGCGCATGTAACCACGCCGCGCCGAGCGATTTACGGGCAGATCACCGCCGCCTCACTCGCTGCCTTGGTGGTCGAGCATGGCAAGTCGCTATTCGAGCGCAACATCCGACATTACTTGGGCTCCGTTGGTGTGAACACCGCCATCGAGAAGACGGTGCGCAGCCGCCCGGAGGAATTCTTCTATCTAAACAACGGCATCACCGCCACGGCCAGCGAAATTACACCTGCCCTTGGCGGGCCTGATCCGCGGACGTTCCGGCTTAAAAACGTGTCTATCGTCAACGGAGCTCAAACCGCCGGTGCGATCGCCAACGCTGCCTTGGCAGGGGCCATTTCGGATGATGCAAAGCTGCTCATCACGGTCATCCAGGTCGGGGATTCCGAAGACACCATAGGTATGAAGGTCACAAAAGCCCGCAATCATCAAAATACAGTACGGGGAGTCGATTTTGCAGCGCTCGACCCCAACCAAGAGCAGCTCCGTCGTAGCCTCGCAATGGTCGGCATCACATATCACTACCGGCCTTCAGCAGAGGCACGCGCGCGACGCGATGATGCCTTCACGCTCGAAGAGGCCGCCATCGCGCTGGCCTGCTGGTCTCAGCCGATCCTGACCGGCATAGCGGCGTATCGGCTTCGCGGCAGCCAAAAGGTCAACAACGCCATAGGTTTCGTGGTCATCGCCAAGCGAGAGGTCGGGCGTCTATGGGAGCAAGACGGCGAGCTTTACGGCCAGTTGTTCACGGCGGACCTTTCTGGAATACGCGTATCTCGAATGGTTCGCCTGTATCGCTTTGTGGATCAGATTCTGGCCGACACCGAGACGTCTCAAACTCAATACAGCCGTCGCATGTTTTTCAGGCACGGGCGCTATTTCACGATGGCCTTCGTTGCCCATGCGTCCAAAGACATCATCAACCGCAACGAATTAGCTTTGTCGCCTGCGGATCGACTGTCGATTTCCCAGCGGGTGAACGAGATGGCCGAGCTGATTTATGCGCAAAGTCAGAGGCTCTCGCTGGAGGCCGGCTTCCTATCGGTCTTCAGGAATCTAAGCGATGCACAACCGCTGGCTGAAAGCGTGCTGGTCGAACTGAACAGCTCAGCCGGTGCGACGGCGCCGCCCGTAGCAGGACCACGAGCACCGGAACCCGCAGCACCTATAGCACCAGAATCAGCAGCTGAAGCATTGGCAGCAGTAGAAGCACCGACCCTCACTGCGCACACCAACGGTGCGAATCCATGAAAAAAAATCAAAAACTTGAACTGACCTGGATCGGTAAGGAAAGCCGACCTAAGTTGGAACCGCGCATCTTGCTGGAAGATCCGGCGCGGTCGTATCACGCAGCGCACAAGGTGACGGGGGCTGACCACTTTGATAACCGGCTGATCTTTGGCGACAACCTGCTGGCGCTCAAAGCCCTGGAGCAGGAGTTTGCAGGCAAGGTGAAGTGCGTGTTTATTGACCCGCCTTACAACACCGGCAGTGCGTTTACGCATTACGACGATGGCGTGGAGCACTCCATTTGGCTGGGGCTGATGCGCGACCGGTTGGAGCTGATTCGGCGCTTGCTGGCCGACGATGGCTCGCTGTGGATCACCATTGACGACAACGAGGCGCATTACCTCAAGGTGTTGTGCGATGAGGTTTTTGGGCGGGCGAACTTTATCGCCAGCGTCATCTGGCAGAAGCTATTCACCGTAAAAAACTCTGCGCGCTTTATGTCAGATATGCACGAGTATGTGCTGGTGTATTCAAAGTCTGTAGATCAGTGGGAACGCAACTTATTGCCCAGAAGCGCGGAGCTTGATGATAGCTACTCAAATGCAGACAACGACCCTAGAGGTGCTTGGACAACAAATGCGATTCAAGCGCGCAATTTTTACAGCCAAGGCAGCTACGAAATCACATCTCCGGCGGGCCGCATTTTTACTCCGCCACAGGGCACTTACTGGCGTGTTTCACGCCAAACATTCGACGAACTGAATCAAGACGGACGTGTTTGGTGGGGTCGAGACGGCACTGCTATTCCACGTATCAAAAAGTTTTTGAGCGAGGCCAAACAGGGCGTTGTTCCCGCAACTCTTTGGTTTCATGAAGACGTTGGCACGAATGCCCAAGCAAAAGTAGAGGTGCGGTCGCTCTTTGCGAGCGTGGATGAAGCAGATGTCTTCATGACGCCAAAGCCGGAAAAGCTAATCAAACGGATATTGGAGATCGCCACCAACCCAGGCGACCTAGTCCTCGACTCCTTCGCAGGCTCGGGCACCACGGGCGCGGTGGCCCACAAAATGGGTCGTCGCTGGATCATGGTGGAGCTTGGCGAGCACTGCCATACGCACATCATTCCGCGTCTGCAAAAAGTGATTGATGGGCAGGACGCAGGCGGCATCACTGAGGCGGTGAACTGGCAGGGCGGTGGCGGCTTTCGCTACTACCGGCTGGCCCCGTCGCTGATGGCCAAAGACAAGTGGGGCAACTGGGTCATCAACCGCGAATACAACGCGGCCATGCTGGCCGAGGCGCTCTGCAAGGTGGAGGGCTTTACCTACGCGCCCAGCGACACACTGTATTGGCAGCACGGGCGCTCGACCGAGCGCGACTACATCTATGTGACCACCGCCAGCCTTTCGCACGAGCAGTTGCAGCAGCTCAGTGATGAGGTGGGCAGCGAGCGCAGCCTGCTGGTGCTCTGCACGTCGTTCCGTAGCCGTGACGACCACCCCAACCTGACGGTAAAGAAAATCCCCCGCCAAGTGCTGGCCCGCTGCGAGTGGGGGCACGACGATTACTCCTTGCAGGTGGAGAACTTGCCAATGGCTGCACCAGCCCCGACTACTCCGACGCCAAGTGGTAAAGCTGCGCAAAGCGCAAAGCAGGGCGGCTTGTTTGAGGACAAGCCATGAACCGCCACGTCAACGCCATCGCAGGTCGTTTGAGCCTGCGCCCGCCGCAGCGTCGCTCGTTGGAACTGCTGGATCGTGTGACTGAGATTGCCCAGCTCAAGAAGGGGGCGGATGTCGCTGCGGCGTTGGAGGTGATTCGCAGCGAGTTTTCCAGCGTGCAGGACTTCGAGCGGGAGTTCCCCTCGCTATGCTTTTCGCTCGCCACCGGCGTGGGCAAAACGCGCTTGATGGGGGCCTTCATCAGCTACCTACATCTGGCGCATGGCATCAACAACTTCTTCGTGCTGGCACCCAATCTCACCATCTACAACAAGCTCATCGCCGACTTCACGCCCAATACGGCCAAGTATGTGTTCAGGGGCATCTCGGAGTTTGCGGTGAACGCGCCGCAGGTGATTACCGGCGACACCTACGAGCAGCACAACGCGGTGGCGGGCGGGCTGTTTGGCGATGTGCGGGTCAACATTTTCAACGTCGCCAAAATCAGTTCCGAAGTGCGTGGCGGCAAAGCTCCGCGCATCAAGCGTTTGAGTGAATACATCGGGCAGAGTTACTTCGATTACTTGGCGGGTCTGCCGGACTTGGTTCTGCTGATGGACGAGAGCCACCGCTACCGCGCGAGCGCGGGCGTGCGGGCCATCAACGAACTCAAGCCCATCTTGGGCCTGGAACTGACGGCCACGCCTTTTGTGGAAGGCGCACGCGGTGCGGTGGCCTTCAAGAACGTGATTTACGACTACCCGCTTTCGCAGGCAATGGCCGATGGCTTTGTGAAGGAGCCAGCGGTGGTCACACGCAAAAACTTCAACCCCGCTGGCATGTCTCCGGAGGAGATTGAGCAGTTGAAGCTAGAAGACGGCGTGCGTCTGCACGAGAGCGTGAAGGTGGAGCTGGAGACCTATGCCCGCGAGACGGCCAACCCCATCGTCAAGCCGTTTTTGCTGGTGATTGCGCGGGACACCACGCACGCAGCGGCGCTGTTGAAGCTCATCCAGTCCGAGCAGTTTTTTGAGGGCCGCTATCAGCACAAAGTGATTCAGGTTGATAGCAGCAAGACCGGCGCGGAGGAGGAAGAAATGATCGGGCGGTTGCTCAAGGTGGAGAGCACCGCCGAGCCGACGGAGATCGTCATCCACGTCAACATGCTCAAAGAGGGCTGGGACGTGACTAACCTCTACACCATCGTGCCGCTGCGAGCTGCCAACGCGCGCATTCTCATCGAGCAGTCCATTGGCCGTGGCCTGCGCCTGCCGTATGGCAAGCGCACAGGCGTGGCGGTGGTAGATCGCCTCAACATCGTGGCGCACGACAAGTTTCAGGAAATCATCGACGAGGCCAGCAAGCCGGATTCAGCCATCCGCCTGAAGTCGCTGGTGCTCGATATGGAGCAGCTAGCCAAGAAGACCCAGACGGTGTTTTCTGAGCCTGGCATCAAGGCGGTGCTGGGGCTGCAAGCGGCGGGCACCACGCCGGTAGCGGGTGCCGCACCCGTGGCTCCTGCCTTCAGCAAGCCTACCGAGCAGCTGATTGCGCAGCAGGTGTATGAAGAGGTGCGGGCGCTGGAGAGCCAGCCGAATGCGGTGCCGACTTCAGCCCACTTGAAGCAGGCGGACATTCAGGCTCGCATCGTCAAAGCTGTAGAAGCTCGCCAGCCGGTGCAAATGGAAATGGATGCGCTGGCCGAGAAACCAGACATCGCCGCCATCGTCGCCAAGACGGTAGAGCTGGTGACGCAGCAGACCATCGACATTCCCCGCATTCTGGTGGTGCCCAAGGGCGAGGTGAAGTCTGGCTTCAAGCCCTTCACGCTCGACCTCAGCACGCTGCGCTACCCGGCGGTGGATGAGGAGCTATGGATCAAAACGCTGCGCACGCATGAAACCGAAGTGATGACCTTGGGACGCGGCGGCATCGAGGAGCCGCGCCCGGAAGACTATGTGGTGAGCGGCTTGGTGGATAAGGACGACATCTCCTACGACGAGCACGCCGATCTGCTGTATGACCTTGCCGCACAGGCCGTGGCGCACTTCCAGACCTATTTGTCGGATGAGGAAACGCGCAAGGTGCTGCGCTGCTATCAGCGCAACATTGCCAACTTCATCCACTCACAAATGCAGGCCCACTATTGGCAAGAGACCGCAGGCTACGAGGTGAAGGTGAGCAAGGGCTACAGCGAGCTGAAACCCAGTGCCTACACCCATGCCGCCAAGGATGCGCCGCAGGACTACCGCATCGCCCCGGCAGACAAAAGCAACATCGCCAAGGTGTTGTTCGGAGGCTTTAGCCGCTGCCTCTACGGCTACCAGAAGTTTGGTTCCGACGCGGAGCGCAAGCTGTCGGTGATTCTGGAGCGCGAGAGCCTGCGCTGGTTCAAGCCAGCGCGTGGGCAGTTCCAGATCTTCTACAAGAACGGCCCCGACCACTTGGAGTATCAGCCTGACTTCGTCGCCGAAACTGCCGATGCGATTTACATGCTGGAGCCCAAGGCAAAAAACGAAATGGAAGATGCCATCGTGATCGCCAAGAAGGATTCAGCGGTGCAGTGGTGCGCCCACGCCGGCGACCATGTCCAGGCACATGGCGGCAAGCCTTGGCGCTATGTGCTGATCCCACACGACGAAATTGCAGAGAACATGACGCTCGATAATCTGGCCAGGCGCTGGGGGCATTGAGTTTCGGCAGGCAGTAGTCAAAGCCAAAAAAAGGGCAGCCCCATGCGGGGCTGCCCTGTAAACGCTCAAGCCAATAACTGCTTGGCCAAAGCCACTTCAATGGAATCGGCGTCCTGGTTCAGGACATCCAACCCCGTGTCCGGCATGTCGCCGGAGGTAGACTGCGAGACGGCGATCTTCTTGGCCATGAGCGTCAGACACCCGATCTGGGTGGTGTCGCCGTAGCCGAGAAAATGCACGTCCACGGGCAACTTCTGCCCGATGCGCCAAGACCTGCGCGCCGCTTGCTGCAAGGTGTAGACGTTGTAGCCCGTCTGCATGAACACGATGGTGGGAAAGTCGAGCAGGTCGAGGCCCGTCTTCACCAGCTCCGGGTTCGTGACCAGCACGTCCACGCCGCGATCCACCTGATCTGCAATCCAGGCTTCCCGCTGCGACGTGTCCACGCTCGCCTTCAGCACCGCCACCTTCAGACCCTCGGCTTCGAGGATCGCCTTCAAGCGCGCCGTCGTATCGCGTGTGCCCGTGTAGGTGGTGTAGGCCAGCACCTTGCGGTGTTTGGCTTTCTCCGCTTTCACGATGCGCAACAGCTCGCGCTCCTTCGGCATTGGCTCCAACGGCCCGAACAGAACCGGCGCTTCGACCAACAGCGACCGTGAGCGCGGGTGCCGCACCACTTCCTCACGGAAGCAACAGTCCGGCCAGGCCAGCAACACGTTGAGCACCACGCCGAGCAGGGATTGATCCCCGCTGACGAGCGCACGCCGCATCTCCGCCACCAACGACGACCGCAAACGCGCGTAGTGAAACGCCTGATCCTCTGACAGCTTGACCTCGGTGAAATGCTCCCGATACGGCGGCAGCACGTCGGCCCCGATGTCGCGCAGCTTCAGGAAGGCGGTGAACGGCAACACATACCGCGCGATGCCTTTGGGGCCGAAGCCCGGTGCTTTCGTCGTGCGCACGGTCATCTGCTTCGCGCGCGAGGTGCGGTGTGACTTGCCCTCGGTCTGCTTGTAGATGTCCTTGAGCACGCCATGCTTGCGCATGAAGCCCATCGCCGCTGCGCCGATGCTGCCGCGCGTGTAGCGAAAGCCGTCCTCGATCATCCGTTCCGGCATGATCCGCCACAGTAGGTGAAACAGGTCGTCGGCATAGCCACCCATCAGCGTGCCAGTGAGCAGCAACACCTTGCGCGACTTCGCCGCCAGCACGCCCATCGCCTGTCCCTGCGCCGAACCTTCGTTCTTGAACTCGTGACCTTCATCCACGATGAGCAAGTCGAAAAAGCCGTCCGGCAGGTAACGCTTGATGAACTCCGTCGGTTGATAGCCGCCCTGACCAAAACCAAACTCGGTCGTGGCCAGTGCGCGCTCGATGCGCCGCGCCTGCTTGTCGTGAAACACCAACTCGCCGTCCTCATCCATCAGATTGACGAACTCGTAGACGTTGTCTTCGATCATGCCGCTGAGCAGCTCCTCGCCGAACCGGCCAACGAGCTTGCCCGCCGTGACCTTGCCGATGGTCGGCAGGCCACAGAGTGCATCCACCAGCACCTCGCGGCGCGACTTGGGCTGGCCGGTGGGCCGCATCAAAGACCACAGGGGCGAACTGCACTCCCCGCACTTCACGCGCTTGTCGAGCGGGAACAACGACGGCTGATATGGATTGCCATCGCTATCCCGCGCCGGGGTGCCGCAGCAAGGGCAGACCGCCACCTCGCGCAGCTCCGAGTCCACCACTGCGCCATCTTCACCCTTCGTCTCAATCCGCAGACGCCGGACGTTGAAGGCAGCCCGCCAGTGAAAGCCCATGCGCATCCGCACGCGACCGAGCACGAAGAACTCCCGTGCCGCAGCCCCGCCTTCACGCACCTTGAGCAGCTTGCGCAGGGTGTCGGGGCCGTTGAGCACCGTCACCTTTGCGCCTGGGATGGTTTCCAGGATTTCGCGCCGCCACTTGTAGACCAGGTGCGGCGGTGAGATCACCAGCACGCGCCCATATTGCTCGGACTGTTGCAGCACCGCAGCGGCAGAAATCGCCATCATGGTTTTGCCGGTTCCCATCTCCGCGTTGATGACGGCGGCGGGCTGATCGGCTTCGACCAACAGACGGCAGACGGCCTGCACCACGGCGCGCTGGGCGGCGAAGGGTTTGCGCCGAAGCGCATCCATCACCACATCACGCGCCGCATCCGGTGTGCCGTCGTAGATCGGCGGGTTCTGCGTGGAGACCGCTTCCAGCAGGCCATCACCAAACTCGGCGACGAACTGCTGCAAGGCGATCACACGCTCCCCCGTCTGCGCCATGTCCGGCGCGGGATGAAACTCAGGCAGCGCCGAAACCGGCATTGCGTCTTGCACAACAACATCAAGGTCTTCGCTCATGTGAATCTCCGGGTGGGTAGAAAGAAAACCCGGCGGGTACACGACCCCTGGCGGGAGCGTGTCCCGCGCGGGGTAATGCAAAGTGAAGCCTTACGCCGCCCTGCGGCGGGGTGTGGCAACAACAGGTGAAGCGTCTGGTTCCAGGCGCAGATGTCCGGCGTGCATCAGTTGCGAGATCGCGGCCTCGAAGGCCGGATCACCCAACTCCACGCGCCAGGCTTGAACACCGGCACCGTCGTCGAGACGACGCAGCCAGTTTTTCGCGTCGAGCACTTCCAGCACCGGCTTGCGCCAGTGCGGGAGCAGCGGCAGATGTGAAACCTCGCGCACGAGCTGCCAGATGCGGCACAGCTCGTTCTCGCTCAGGCCATCGCTGGTATTGCTGCCGCGCAGGAACAGCAGGCCGACGCGGTTGGCGCGATCCGGCTCGGTGGCCAGACGGTCGTAAATCCAGAGCTGCGCGACATCGCCGAACAGGTTCCGTGCAGGCAACCGTCCGCTGTGCTTCTCCATGCAGTTGATGCGGTCGAGATTGACCCGCAACTCAGAGGACTGACCCTGCGTGCCCTGGGTGATATGCAACATCGTGACGCCGCCATCCGAGACCGGCAGCGACAACCGCGCCTGCAATTCCTGCAAAGCGGTATCGCGGCCCCAGAGGGAGACAAACAACAGACCGCCACGCTCATCGCGCAGCAGGGCATCGGCGTAAACGCCGGGAGCTTCCCGGACTTCCATCAGTGGAACAGACGGCTTGGCAACAGCGTGAGGTGTAGGCATGACGTTCTCCGTGTGGTTGAGGAAAACGCCGAACGCACAGCCGCCCGTGAGGGCGATTGCGCCCTCGGCGGGTGGTGAAACCGGCGGATGCCGGTGATGGTTGAAACGAGGATCGAGGGCCGAATGGCCCTTGCAGTGCTTCCCGATCCGGCACTGGTACGCACGAAACCCTCGTGCGGGGGTGAAACCTGTTCGGTGGGCAATGCTCCCGCAATGCCCGATGCGTTTGCTTGCGACGCTTCTCTCCAAGCGGCCTTGCAGACCACTTCGAGAGAAGCGTCGCGCAGATGCGCGACGCTGCCGGAAGACCGGCCCAAAAATGTAACGACAACTCAACGGATGGTGATGACCTGCCCGTAGGTGGACGAGTGCGGCGTGAAGTCGAGTGCGCGAATCACCGGCACAAACTTGTCGGTGAGGATGCGGATCTCCGAAGTCGTGCCGTCAGGCAGTTCCTCGTATTCCGTTTTCACGTCCTTCTCCTTGTGCGTATCGCCCTTGACCACAAAGCGGCGACCGCCTGCCGCGTGAACCACACCCGACACCTGGCCCGCTGCAAGCGCCAAGGCCAGATGCCAGCGTGAAAGCGGCCGCAGAGGCCGACGATGGGTGGTTTCGACGTGCGCAAAGCGCACCTCGAATTGCTCCCACAGACTTGGCCAGCGGCGAAGCTCGTCCGCAAGTTGCGTCGGTTCGATGACGCTGTAGGCGAACTTCACCTCGGCCCCGGTTGCGGCAGGCACGGCATACGGCAGGTTGTCCCAGTGCTCCGGGATGACCTCCAGCCCTTCGCCGCGTCCCGCCGCTTCGAGCTGCTCACGGATCAAGCTGCTGGGTGCGGCATCTGCGGTGCGACGGCGCACGCCGATGACGATGGCCTGCTTGAACCGCTCCTCCGGTGCCTTGTAAACACACACGCGGTCGAACTGCCCCGCGATCCAGGTGGAGAACTCACGATCCAGCGTGTAGTGCGGAACGATCAGCACCAGCACGCCGCCGTAAGCCAGGCTCGGCAGCGCGCGCTGGTAGAACAGCTTTTCCAGCCGCTTGCGCCCCTTGCCATCGGAAGGCCCGCCGGACTTGTCGGACACCAGATCGCCATACGGCGGATTCAGCCACAACAGGCCGAATTGCCGCTTGCCGACGAGGCAGTCCTGAAAGTCGCCGTGAATGCAGCGGTCGAGCAGACCCTTCGCGTGCCAGGCACGTTCGCGGTCGTATTCGACGCCATAGGCTTCGGCCTTATCGCCGCCCAGATGGGCTTTGACTTCGGCCAGTGCCACACCTTCACCGGCGCAGGGGTCGAGCACACGCATCGCGCCCGATGCGGCTGGGACGATGGCGTTGAGGATGCGCGAAGTGGTGTCTTCGTCGGTGGGGAAATACCCGTTCTTGATGAAGTTGCGCGCGAGGCGCTGAAACATGAGTGCTGACATGGATGAACTCCTGGTAGTGACATGGATGTGAAGAAAACTGCGGCGCGAAATGCGCCGCAGCGAACGAAGCCACGTCAGGCCGTAGCGGCTTGAGTGGGCAGTGACAACGGGGTTTGAACAGGCGATGCAGCCGGATCGGCCGGGAGCTTTTCGCCGAGTAGGCGGCGCTTGATGCGGTAGAGCGTGCCGTTGCAGTCGCGTCCCCGAAGCGGGCGAACGCTGGTGATGCGCACGGACTCGACCTTGCAGCCGACGAGCGACCAGCAATCCCCAACCGCAATGGGACGGCTGTTGCGCGCATGCCACTTGCGCACCTCCTCGCGCCAGGCTGGACAGGCTTCAGGAGCCATGTCCAGATAGGTCAAGGGGCAGTGGTAGTGATACGGGTGCATGGATTCCTCCATGTCCTTGTAGCCCCAGCCGAAGTTCTTCTGCGGTGCGATCAGGTAGCAGCCGATGAAGCGGTGTGGAACGCCCGCCTCGAAGCGAGGATTGCCTTGCTTGAACACGACCTCTTGCACCGTCCACAGCACATTGCCTTTGGTGCAATGGGCGAGCGTGCGGTAGCTGGTCTTGTCGTTTTCTTCCGGCTTGGTGAGACGTTGAATCAGGTCAGCGCGGGTCTGACCACGGGTGAATAACCATCCCATGACGAATCTCCTTGAGTGATGCCGGGAGACGCGCCACCCCTGTCGGGGAACGAGTCCCCGGACGGGTAGAACAACGGTTTTTCTGGCAGTGGTTAAGTGAGGCTGTAGGCTTCCTTGCGCGCGTCGTCGGTGAGACGGCAGCGCGCATGGCAATCCGCAGTGATGCCGAGATACACCGGCGTCCAGAACGGACGCACGATGCCGCCCTCGATCAGCGCGGCAACGAGACCGACGTGTTCACCCTGGGTTTTGACCAGGATTTCGTCGGCTTCGAGACGCACTTCACCGGGCGATGTAGCAACCGCGATGAAACGCCCATCCGCCGAAGGCCGCGCCGAACAGCAACTGAGCGCGAGGCATAGGGACTGGTTTTCGTAGAACGACCATTCGGTCGTGCAGCGACAGCTTTTGAAGCTGATCTTCATAAATTCTCCGTGATGAAAGAAAGCCGGAGACAAGCCCCCGCAAGCGGGGACAGGCCCCGGCAGGGTGGGTGAAAAGCGATGAAGCGAAACCTCAGTCCTCGTGCGGCAACAAGATCGTGATGACGTGCTCCCCGTTGTCGCCGGGGCCGCTCAACATCTTCAATGTCGCCTTGCGGGGTCTGGTGGCGCGGCCACCGCGCGGCACGCGATAGAGCTGGTAGAACAGAGCTGGAAACCGCTCCTGCGAGCGACCCGATTCCGGCACGCGCAGGCGGCTGGCGATGGCCACGTAGCCCATCCACAGCACGTCCCACAGGCGACCCGATTCGTTCTGCGTGGTCTGGCGGCGAGTGTCCTCGTCGCTCCATTCCACGAAGTCCGACCAGGCTGCGCGCGTCATTGCGACCGGCACCTTGAAGCCCGCTTCGACAGCGGCATTCGACACGTCCACCAGCACGCCATCCGCCAGCGCCTGAGCACGGGTGTAGGCGTAGATGACCGGGCCAAACGGGTTGTTACCTTCTGGCCCTTGCGAGCCGTCGTTGTTGTGCATGTGCAACTCCTGGAATAAGCCGGAGCGCACGCACCCCGCGTGGGGTGGTTGCCCCAGCGGGTTGGAAAAAACCGGCGAATGCCGGCGGCTAAAACAGAACACCGAGGGACTCAAAGCGAATCCCCGCCGCACCTTCCCGATGCGAAAGCGGCTTGCCACGAAACTCTCTTGGCCAGAGCGAAAAACCATGAAGCTGTCAGCGAGCTTTCCGCACGACTCAAGCGCATGAGCCGTGTGGAAAACCCTCTGCCGAAAACTGCTCGGCAAAAGGCGGTTTTGAAGACATCAGCGATGAGAGACGGCGCGGGCTTCCATATAGCCGTGAAGCGGAAGCCTGCGGGCTAAAAGCCTTTACAGCGGACAACCCCTGGGGACGAACACGACGATCTGCGGTGGGATGCGTCTGGCCTCGTTCCTGACCCATTGCAGCGGGGCGTTGAGCCAATCGAATGCGGCGCACGGAGTTACCCGCACAAAGGGGCCTGGTCGGGTGCCGACGCCAGGCAGCCGGTGCGTTGAAGAAGGCCACCGGCCTTCTTGCAAGACCCGACGGAAATCACTCCCGCAAGGCCCTCCAAGAAAGCCGGTGGCGAACCGTCACCGGCTTCGCCACCGACTGGAAGGACTACTCCTTCACCCACAGCTGACCCAAAGGCTGGAACTTGAAGCCCAAATCCTTCAGGGCATCGCGCTGGGCGCGAAAGTTCTGCCGATCCACGGTGGGATCGAGCTTCACCTTGCCCTGGAGCGGCCACAGCGTGCCGAACATCCGACGGTATTCCTGCTCATTGCGGAAGATGATTTCTTCCTCGATGGACATGACCGGAATCGGTGCGCCAGCAGGTGGAATGGCCTCAATACCAGCGCCATGCACTGCCGGTTCGAGATCGGCGATTTCGAGTGGTGCTTCAGCCACGATGGGCTTGCGCGCTTCCTCGATGGGATCGTGCTCGACGACGGGCAGCGTGTCTTCATCGGTGAGCTGCTCGATGCCCTTGAGGGCGATGCTGCCGAGCCGCGCACGGATTTCGACGACGGTGCGTCCGTTGGTGAAGTAAGTCGAAGGAAAGATGCTGCTGATACTGAACTCGCCTTCGTAACGGCCCTCTTCGTATTCCTCGATGAGGGGGTCTTTGACGGCGAACTCGCCGATCTCGGTGACGAGGCGACCGACATTGAAGTCGCCGCGTGCGCCTTTGACGGAACGAATTGCCAGAATGCCGCTGAGTTTCAACATGGGATGACTCCGGTGGTGTGGAAAGAAACACACGGCCAGCGCCAGCCCTTGCGGGGTGGCACCCGCCGGGTGGAAACGCTTGGGAACGACAGCCCTACATCACGCTTGCGAGTGCGATGGCTTGCGAGGTGAAGAGGTAAATCACCAACATGCGAACGCTGAACAGATGGGACATGACGCATCTCCTAAAAAGTCGGAGACACGTCAGCCCCAGGCGGGGAACGTGTCCCCGGCGTGGGTGGTGAAGCGGGAAGAAAATCAGGCGGCGTTTTGCACCGCTGCGGCTTCGCGCGGCGGCTGGTAAACCATCACGCCATCCACCTTCGCAAACGTCAGGCGCAGCAGGTGGGCCTTGAGGGAAATCCCGGTCTGGCCCGCCTTGTCGCCTTTTTCGTACACGAAGGTTTCCGCGTAGAGATCACCGACCTTGAAGCCGACCAGCACCTTCTTCTTGGCCTCGATGTCGGCCTTGAGACGGTTGATGAGGCTGATGGCTTCCTCACCGCTGACGCGGCAGTCGAAGCGGGTGTATTCAACCTCGTCGCTGGTGCCGCGCAGGGCGGAAACATCCACACAGACGAAGGGGTCGCCCTTCTTCACCTTCACTTCACGAACACGGCTGAGATAGCCGACGCCGGTGGTGTGCAGGTCGAAGTAACGCGGGCCGTTGGTGACGGGTGTATCGGTGCTGGTTTGAGTCTGGGACATGGGACTACTCCGGTAGGAACAAAGTGAAATGCCGGAGCGCGCAGACCCCGACGGGCTTGCTTGCCCCAGCGGGTGGTCGAACCTTGCGGTTCGGGATGGGTGAATACACCGGGCGGGGCCGGGCTGAAACGAGTGAATCTGATCTGCGATTCACCAGCACCGCGAAGGCTTGAAGGCCCTCGTGCAGCTGCAATCCGGTGCGATAGCTGCGCCCCCCAAAAACAGCCGACAGTCGGGGGCACTGGCATGAAAACCTCATGCGGGGGAAACTTTGCGAACGCTAATTCAGCCCCCCATCCCAGGCCAAGGAAAACCGCAACCTGATCCGGCACGGTTTCATTGACTGATTTGCCACCATCCTCGACGACGATGCCGCGACGCGCGCCCGGCCTCTCGTTTCTGACTCGGCAGCGTGCGGATCACCGACATCAGGAGAACGGCATGGCGACCATCGTGGACTTCGAGCGCGTGTTCCAGCGCGACGGCCTCACCCTCAAGCTCTATCGTGGCGAAGGCATGGCGCTGCTGGCTTTCGATCTCGACCCGGCGCAGGCCACACGGGACTTCGTGGGCTTCGCCGTCGAGTTCAAGCCGCCGCGCGCCTACGAGTGGTTCCCGCTGCCCAACCGCCTGCGCTTCGAGGGCGCACCAGCGCACCCCAATCATCGCTATTCCTCGCTGGACGCCCCGTTCCAGAAGTTCCGCTGGATTCATGTGCCGAGCAAGGTCGTGCGCGGGGACTACGCCTACCGCGTTACCGCGCGCTACATGCAGCCCGATGGCAGTCTGGTGTCGGGTGCCAGCGTCATGGGTGCGATCTCGCTCGATCCCGTCACCATCAGCGGCTTCGTCAACGTCGGCTTCACGCGCGGCTTTGCCTCCTCTCAGGCGTATGCAGAAAAGGACTGGCCGAACAAGGAAGGCATCCTGCCGCCGCCGGAACTCAAGGGCATCGCCGAGCTGACACATCCTGTCGCCAACTTCCAGCCGCACTACGAATGGCTGGGCTTCGAGGCCAGGCGCTTGCTGTTTGATCTGCTGGAAGCCTGCTTCGTGGATGAAGAACTCACCGTCGAGGCAATGATCTACGAGTGCCGCGAACCGGCAGTGCTCACCGCGTTGGAGAAGCTCGGCCCGCGCCTGCGCGTGCTGATGGATGACCACGGCGAGATGGGCGACGACGCCAGCCCGGAAAGCGAATCCGCACGACGGCTCGTTGCGGCCGGTGCCGAGGTGAAGCGCACGCACTTCAAGCGCCAGCAGCACAATAAGGTGCTGATCGTGAAGCGCAATGGCGTGCCGGTGCGGGCCTTGGCGGGTTCCACCAACTTCTCGCTGCGCGGCCTCTACATCCAGGCAAACAACGTGCTGCTGTTCGAGGACAAGAACATCGCCACGCGCTACGCCGATGTCTTCGCGGCCTACTGGAGTAACCCGAAGAAGTTTCATGAGCATCCGCTGTCGCAGCAGTGGCATGTCGGACGCGATACGCCGGAGTCACGCTTCTCGTTCTGCTTCTCACCGCGCCGGGACGAGGCCCTGTCGCTCGACCCGGTGGCGCAGGCGATCCGCGAGGCCGAAAGCTCGGTGCTCTATGCCGTGGTGTTCCTGCCACAGCTCACTGGTGCCGTGAAGAATGCGATTGAAGACCTCAACAACCGCTCGCTGTTCTCCTACGGCGTGGCCCAGCGCACCGGCTCGCTGACGGTGAACAAGCCGGACGGCTCACGCGGCCTGTTGCCGTTCGCGTACATCGGCGCGAACGCGCCGGAGCCGTTCAAGCGCGAATGGTCGGGCGGCGAAGGCAACATGGTGCATCACAAGTTTGTCGTTACCGACTTCAACGGCGCGCGGCCCAAGGTCTTCACCGGCTCGTCGAACCTCGCCGCCGGTGGCGAGCGCGAGAACGGCGACAACCTGGTGATGATCGAAGACCGCAAGGTCGCCATCGCCTATGCCATCGAGGCATTGCGGCTGTTCGACCACTTCCACTTCCGCGCGCGGCTCAAGGAGGGCGAGACGCAAGTCGAGCGCATGACGCTGGCCAAGCCGCCCAGCACGCCGACGGGCAAGACCTGGTTTGCGGCCTACTACCGCACGGGGCATGTCAAAGAGAGGGATCGTCGGCTGTTTGCGGGATCATGTTGATCGCAGTGAGCCAACGATCAGCACGCCACATCCCAGCGCGATCAACGTCACACCGGCGACATCGGTCACGGTCGGCATCGAGCGATCCACAATCCACAGCCAGGCCAGCGCCGAGCAGGTATAGACCCCGCCGTAGGCGGCGTAGACCCGCCCAGATTCGGCGGGATGACGGGTCAGCAGCCAGGCAAACAGGCCGAGTGCGACTGCCGCAGCCGCCAGCATCCATAGCCCGCCGCCGCGCTTTGACCAGTGGAGAACCAAGTAGCAGCCGACGATCTCTGCCACCGCCGTGAGCAGAAATAGTCCCAGTGTGGTGATGAGCGACATCAGTGCCCCCGGCGCGAGCTATGGACACCGGCAGCAGCACCGGCTCGCCGACTGGACGGTGCCGTTGCCAGCTCGTGCAGGATGCCGCAGTCCTTGCTGGTGCTCGGCGCATCGCAATGGGCGCGCAGCGCCTTGAGTTCGACATGAAGCCGCCGCAGAGCGCGCATTCTTTCGGTGACATGCTCGATGTGCTCGTCCAGCACCGCATTCACCTCGGCGCAGCCCTGCTCAGGATCATCGCGCAGGCGCAGCAGGCTGCGAATCTCCAGCAAGCTCATGTCCAGCGCGCGGCAATGAAGGATGAACTCCAGCCGCGCACGTTCGCCCTCGGCGTAGAGTCGGTAGTTGCCGTCGCTGCGGGCGGGCTTGGGCAGCAAGCCCTCGCGCTCGTAGTAGCGAATGGTCTCCACCGGCACATCCAGCAGGCTGGCGAGATCGCCGATTCGGTAGGTTTTGGGCATGAGCGACTCCGGGGCTTGACCCTGAAGCTACTACAGGCTGTCCAATACGCGCCATTCCCGCTCCGAGTACTGCGATGTCGGCCAATTGCTGCGAATCCAGTTGCACCCCTGCCACGGCGATCCCGCCGCGCTACCGGCGTGCCTTATGGATCGCCCTCGTCGTCAACCTCGCCATGTTCGGAGTCGAATTGGCGGCTGGCTGGGGCGCGGGTTCTGCCTCGCTGCTCGCAGATGCCATAGATTTCTTCGGCGACGCCGCCAACTACGCCGTCTCGCTGTTCGTGCTGTCGATGGGTTTGGCGGTGCGGGCACGGACTGCGCTGCTCAAGGGGCTGTCGATGGGGGCTTACGGCCTCTATGTGCTGGGCGTGGCAGCCTGGAACGCCGTGCATGGGGTGGTGCCGGAGGCGATGACGATGGGCCTGGTCGGCACGCTGGCGCTGTGCGCCAACCTTGGCGTCGCGGCAATGTTGTACGCCTACCGCGAGGGCGACGCCAACATGCGTTCGGTCTGGCTGTGCTCACGCAACGATGCGATCGGCAATCTCGCCGTCATGATTGCAGCAGTCGGCGTCTGGGGCTCCGGCTCTGGGTGGCCGGATGCAGTCGTCGCCGTCGGTATGGCAGCACTCGCCCTGAGTGCATCGGCCTCGGTGATCGGGCAAGCACGAAGAGAGTTGCGTGCGGCGACGTCGCGTCTAGTGGCAATCGACGAATCGAGAAGCGGTCGAGCTACTGATTTGCTGACGGGAGACCGGGGATGAGCGAAGACTGCAAAGACTCCTGCCGCGCGACCGAGAACGTCCAGCGCGGTGTGCTGGCCAAGGTGCTCGGCATCAATCTGGCGCAATCGCTGATCGGCGGCAGCGTCGGCCTCTGGGCGGCTTCAACTGCTGTGATGGGTGCCGCCATCGACAACCTCGCCGATGCCGGCGTCTATGCCATCAGCCTCTATGCGGTCGGCCGTTCCGCGGCGCACAAAGCCCGCGTGGCGCGCATCAGTGGCTGGCTGCTGCTGTTACTCAGTGCCTATCTGGGCGTTGAAGTCATCCGGCGGTTTCTGGGATCGGCAGCACCCATCGGCTTCGCCATGATGGTGATGGCCTCGGTCAACGTCGGCCTCAATCTGATCTGCCTGCGTTTGCTGCGCAGCCAGAAGGATCAGGGGGCCAATTTCAAGGCGTCGTGGATCTTCACCAACAACGACACGCTGGTGAATCTGGGCATCGTGTTGTCGGGTGCCTTGGTGCTGGCCTTTGAGTCGTCGATTCCCGACCTCATCGTCGGTTCGGTGGTCGTGGTGATCGCTTTCCGCAGCGGACTGGAAGTGCTCGAAGAAGCGCGCGGAAGCGCATCCGAGCCAGCACCACCGCGATGAATACACCGAAAATGCCATCAGGCCGTCGTCACTCCGAGTTCTGAGTTACCACCCATCGAATCACCCTCACTGGTCATCGCTGCATGAAAATCTTCACTCGCACCGTATTGCTTGCCCTGCTGCTGGTGCCGCTGCACCTCAGCGCGAAGACTGCCGAGGCGCAAACCATCTGGCGGTTGCTTGATTACGTGGCGGTGGACTACGCCAGCGCCGTCCAGGCCGGTGCGGTGAGCGATGCGGGCGAATATGCCGAGATGCAGGACTTCGCGGCCACCATCCAGCGGGAGATCGCCACCTTGCCCGCGAGTGGCCAGCAGGCGGGACTGGCAGAAGGTGCGAAGGCGCTCGACGCCGCGATTGCGAGCAAAGCGGAAGCTGCCACGGTTGCTACCCTCGCACGGCAACTGGCTTCCGAACTGCTCGCCGCCTATCCGGTGCCGCTGGCACCCAGCGTCACGCCCGATGTCACGCGCGGTGTCGCGCTCTACGCCACGCAATGCGCAGGCTGTCACGGCGCGACGGGGCGCGGCGACGGCCCGCTGGCCAGCAACATGTCGCCGCCGCCGGTAGATTTCACCGACCTTGCCCGCGCCCGCGAGCGTAGTGTGTTCGGGCTGTATCAGGTCATCAGCCAGGGCTTGGACGGCACGGCCATGCCGAGCTACGCCGCACTGCCAGAGACAGATCGTTGGGCAGTGGCGTTTGCGGTCGGGCAGTTTGCCTATCCCGCCACACTGAGCGAACAAGGCAAGGCGCTGTGGACGAGCACGGCATCGCTGCGGCAGCCCTTGCAGGGCTTGCAGGCGCTGGTCTCGCAGCGTCCCGCCGAGCTGGCAGCCGCGACTGACGAGGCGACGATGCTGGCAACCACCGCCTATCTGCGCCGCCATCCCGAAGCCGTGCTGCCGAGCCGCTCGCAGTCGCTGCAACTGGTGCGTGCGCGCCTCGCCGAGGCGGTTGCGGCCTATCAGCAGGGAGATCGCCAGTCTGCTGGGCGATTCGCGGTATCCGCCTATCTCGACGGTTTCGAGCCGCTGGAGCCGGTGCTGGCGATCAAAGCGCCGGATCTGCTGCGCAGTCTCGAAACCGATCTCACCGGCTTGCGCGGCCAGATCGCCAGCGGCGTGGAGCCAAGTGCCTTGCAGCAGGCGGTGACCACCATCGAGCAAAAGCTGGCGTTAGCGGAGACCGCTCTGGGCGAGTCGTCGTCCAGCGCAAGTTCCTCGTTCGGGGGTGCATTCGCCATCTTGCTGCGCGAGGGGCTTGAGGCGCTGCTGGTCGTCGTCGCCATGCTGGCCTTCCTGCGCAAGGCGGGGCGAGTGGAAGCCATTCCCTATGTCTACGGCGGCACCGCCGTGGCACTGCTCGGCGGCATTGCGACCTGGGGTGCCGCGACCTATCTGGTCACCATCAGCGGTGCGAGCCGCGAGGTTATTGAAGGCGCGTCCGCCTTGTTCGCCGCCGCTGTACTGGTGTTCATCGGCATCTGGATGCACGGCAAGAGCCAGGCCGGTGCCTGGCAACGCTACATCCGAGAGAAGATCGGAGCCGTGCTTTCGCGGCAGTCCATCTGGGGCTTGTTCCTGCTCAGCTTCGTGGTGGTCTATCGGGAAGTCTTCGAGACCATCCTGTTCTATGTCGCGCTCTGGAGTCAGGGCAATGGTAAGGCCGTCATCGCGGGAGCCTTATCCGCAACCCTCGCCTTGATCGTCATCGCCTTCCTGCTGCTGCGTTACTCCAAGCGGCTGCCGCTCACCCAGTTCTTTTCACTGAGCGCCTTGTTGATGGCCCTGCTGGCCGTGGTGCTCACCGGCAAGGGCGTAGCGGGCTTGCAGGAGGCCGATCTGCTGTCGTCGCGGTTGATTGATCTGCCCCGCATTGATCTGCTGGGTTTCTACCCGACGCTTCAGGGCGTCTCCGCTCAGGCCATCTGCCTGACTATCCTGATCGTGGGCTTTGCCTGGAATCGCAGAACGGGCGCGCAAGCAGCCGTGAAAGCGCAACCGGCTTCGGCATCGCAGGGCTAGCGAATGAAAGACCTCGTCACGATGCGTTTTGAATCCGAGCTACAGGCATCGGCAGAAGAGGTTTGGACGTGGATGACTTCGATACACGGCATCTCGCTGGAGATGTCGCCCTACCTCCGCATGACGGTGCCCCAAGGCTTTCTCACGCTTGCCGATGCCAAGTTCCAGCCGGGCAGGCGCTTGTTCCGCAGCTGGCTGAAACTCTTCGGCGTGTTGCCCATCGACTACTCGGATTTGACCTTGCTCACGCTCGACCCCGGCGTCGGGTTCATCGAGCAATCGCCGATGGGTTCGATGCGACTGTGGCGTCACGAGCGGCGAATCGAGTCGAAACCCGGCGAGCCAGCGCGGGTGATGCTGATTGACCAACTCACGTTCAGCCCGCGATTGGCGAGACCGCTGGTGGCTTGGTTAGTCCGCTACTTCTTTGCGCACCGGCACCGGGTCTTGCGTCGCACCTTCAGCACAGGCGATGGCACCGGCCCCAATTCGGGGCGCAAATGCTAGGCTCTCGCCCAATGCGCAACGGCCTATCACTCTGGATAGTGGTCCTGTCTCTCGTTTTGACGAGATTGACAGGGCTGCACCTGCACGCCTGCGCGGGTGTCGAATCCGGGGCTGGTCATGCCACGGCTCATTACGCAGACAACGGTTTTTTCTTCGGCGAACACCATGCCGAAGACGACAGCGACGACAACGAAGTCGATTACGTCACGGCGGTCGCCTCGAAGGTCCAGATCGACTTGGACGACTTCGTCACCCCGATTCCTACCCATCCTGAATTGGTCTACACCGCAAAGCGCCTGCTCTCAGTCGCGGCGCCACGCGGCCCGCCATCGACCTTCTCGACGCATTCACCGCATTTTGTGCCGCCTCTGCGCGGCCCTCCCTCGCACTCCCTCGCTTGAACCCGTAAGGCGTCCGCTTTGCTGACGCCATCCGCCTGCCTTGCAGACGGCTTTCGACTGGTCAACACGCTGTTTGGGAGTCATCCATGTTTCGATCTACCGCCACCGGGCGCTTTGCGCTCGCGGCTCTGCTGGCCCCGGTTCTTTCGCTGGGCTTGCAACCTTTCGCACGCGCCGAAGAACCCGCTTTAACGCTGCGCGACGCGCTCTCGCGCACGCTGCAATCCAACCCTGATCTCGCGGCCTATCAATACGTCCTGAAGGCCAACGATGGGCGCGTCACACAGGCGGGCTTCAAACCCAATCCGGTCTTCAACAGCACGCTCGAAAACGTGCTCGGCACCGGCGACACCAAGGGCCTGAAGGGTGCTGAACTCACCCTGGGCCTGAGCCAGCTCATCGAGCTGGGCGGCCTGCGCGAGAAGCGCGTGGCCGTGGCACAGATCGAACGCGAGGGGCTGGAGGCTGAAGGCCACATCCAGCGGCTCGATGTGATTGCCGAGACCGCACGCCGCTTCGTGTCGCTGGTGCGCCAGCAGGAAGAGCACCAGCTCACCCACCTCGCGGTCGAACTGGCGGAGAAGACCGCGACGGCGGTGGAGCGTCGTGTTGCAGCCGCCAAGTCGCCGCTGGCCGAGCGGGATCGTGCCGCCGTCTCGCTCGAACGCGCCAGGAATGCCGACGCCCATGCCGAGCACGAGCTGCTGGCGGCGCGCTACGACCTCGCTGCGAGCTGGGGCGCGGCTCAGCCGGACTTCAGCCGTGCCGATGCCGCGCTCTACACGCTGCCGGCCGTCGCCGACTACGCCACGCTGCTGGCTGCACTCGAAAAGACGCCCGATCTCAACCGCTACCTGAGTGAATCCCGCCTGCGCGATTCGGAAATCAGCCTGGCACTCGCCAGCCGCAGACCCGGCGTGGAAGTCGGTGCGGGTCTGCGTCGCTTGCAGGCGACCCAGGACACTGCGCTGGTGTTCTCGTTCGGCATGCCCCTGCCGCTCTACAACAAGAACCAGGGTGTGATCGCCGAAGCCGAAGCCCGCAAGCAAGGCAGCGCGGCCGAACGCGCGGCGGCGCTGGTGAAGGCCCGCACCCAACTGTTCCGCTACCACCGCGAGCTGCTGGATCGCGCCCGCGAAGTCACTGCGCTGCGCGAGCGAGCCCTGCCGCGCATGGAAGCCGCGCTCGAAAACACCGAATACGCCTACGAGCGGGGCCGCTACAGCTATCTGGAACTGGTGGACGCGCAGCGCGAGCTGCTCACCGTCAAGCGCGAAGTGATCGAAGCCGCCGCGCAGTACCACCTCACCCTCATCGAAATCGAACGACTGACCGGCAACGGTCAGAGCCGCTAAAGGAACCCCTATGAATCGCACACTCTCCACCGCCACACTGCTGCTCATTGCGCTCACGCTGAGCGCCTGCGGTGAATCGAAAGCGCCCGAAGCCAAGCCCGCTGCCGAGGTCGCGCACACCGACGAAAAGGGCCACGCCCACGACGATGAAAAAGGCCACGACGAAGCCAAGCCTCACAACGAAGCCGAGGAAGGCCACAGCGAGGGCGATCAGCACGAGAAGGGCGGCAAAGCCGCGCACGCCGACGAAAAGGGCCACGCCCACGACGACGAAAAAGGCCACGACGAAGCCAAGCCCCACGATGAAGCCAAGGAAAGCCATAGCGAAGGCGATCAGCACGAAGAGGGCGGCGAAGCTGCGCACGGCGAAGAAGGCGAGCACTCCGAAGCCCTCAAGCTCACCTCCGAAGCCCGCAAGGCTGCTGGGCTGGTCATTGCCGCCGCAGGCCCGGCCACGCTGGTCGAAACCCTGCCGCTGTATGGCGTGGTCAAGCCCAATGCCGAGCGCGTGCGCAGCGTCACCGCACGCTTCCCCGGCGTGGTGCGCAGCGTCAACGCCAAGGTCGGCGATAGCGTGCGCCAAGGCGCAGGCCTCGCAACGGTTGAAAGCAATGAGAGCTTGCAGGTCTACGGCGTCAGCAGCCCGCTCGCGGGCGTGGTGACGGAACGCTTCACCAACCCCGGCGAGCAGGCCGAGGGCCAGCCGCTGTTCACGGTGGCCGACTTGAGCAGCGTCTGGGTGGAGCTGTCACTGTTCCCGCGGGATCGCAATCGCATTCGCGTCGGGCAGACCGTGCGGGTCAAGGCGGCGGATGGCGGTGTGCAGAGCGAGGGCAAGATCGTGTTCGTCTCGCCGCTCGGCAGCAGCGTGTCGCAAAGCCTCGCCGCGCGCGTGCTGCTCGACAACAGCGATGGTCGCTGGACGCCCGGTCTGTATGTGCAGGGTGAGGTCGGGGTGGGCGAATCCAGCGTCGCACTCGCGGTGCCGGTGTCGGCCTTACAGGAGCTGGAAGGCGGCACCTCGGTATTCGTCGAAGATGCCGATGGCCTGGAACAGCGCGCCGTCAAGACCGGCCGCAGCGATGGCCGCGTGACCGAGATTCTGGAGGGCCTGAAAGCCGGTGAGGCGGTGGTGGGCGAGGGTAGCTTCGTGCTGAAGGCCGAGCTGGGCAAGGGCGAGGCCGAACATGCGCACTAAGCCCGCACTCCCTCTCGTAACTGCCGGAGATACCTCCCATGATTGAAGCCATCCTGCGCTTCTCCATCGCCCGTGCCGGCGTGGTGATGACGCTCATGCTCGCGCTGGTTGCGCTGGGCATCTACAACTACCAACGCCTGCCGATCGATGCCGTGCCGGATATCACCAACGTCCAGGTGCAGATCAACGTGCAGGCGGCGGGCTACACGCCGCTCGAAGTCGAGCAGCGCATCACCGTGCCGATCGAGACCGCCATCACCGGCCTGCCGGGGCTGGAATATCGCCGCTCGCTCTCCCGCTACGGCCTGTCGCAGGTGACTGTGGTGTTCGAGGAAGGCACCGACCTCTACTTCGCCCGCAACCTCGTCAACGAGCGCCTACAACAGGCGCGCAGCCGACTGCCGGAAGATGTCGAACCGGCGATGGGGCCGATTGCCACGGGCCTGGGCGAGATCTTTCTCTACACCGTCGAAGCCGACCCCACTGCACGCCAGCCCGACGGCAAACCCTACGACGCCACCGCCCTGCGCAGCTTGCAGGACTGGGTGATCCGCCCGCAGCTCTTGCAGGTGCCGGGCGTGACCGAGGTCAACTCCATCGGCGGCTTTGCCAAGCAGTTTCATGTGCAGCCTGATCCGGGCAAGTTGCTGGCTTATGGCCTTACCTTCGATCAAGTCTCGGAGGCCATCGAGAAGAACAACGCCAACCAGGGCGCGGGTTATCTCGAACGCAACAAGGAGCAGCTGCTGGTGCGCATCCCCGGCCAGGTGTCGGGGCTGGAGGATCTGCGCAAGCTGGTCATCGCCACCCGCGAGGGCCTCCCGCTGACGGTGGGCGACGTGGCCGAGGTGAGTCTCGGCAAGGAGCTGCGCACGGGTGCTGCCACCCGCGATGGCCACGAAACCGTACTCGGCACTGCCGTGATGCTCGTGGGCGAAAACAGCCGCACCGTGGCGAAGGCCGTGGCAGAGCAACTGGTGAAGGTCAACGATTCGCTGCCCAAGGGCGTGAAGGCCGTCACCGCCTACGACCGTACCGTGCTGGTGGATAAAGCCATCGCCACCGTGCAGAAGAATCTGCTCGAAGGCGCGCTGCTGGTGGTGGT
>JAUSQI010000125.1 GCA_030652575.1 Stagnimonas sp.
AGCGGGTGATGGGAATCGAACCCACGTCAACAGCTTGGGAAGTTGCCGCTCTACCATTGAGCTACACCCGCGTGCCCCGATTTTAACGCTTGTTGCGTAACCAGTCGCCTACGCGGCGGCCCATCTTCGCTTGCTGCCGACGTTTCGCCCGATTGCCTGCGGTTGCCCAGCTCGGATTCGCGACGGTTGAAACGCACGTGTGCGGGGACGAGATCACGGTCTTTCGAGGCACTGATCGGCTTTGCGGTGAGGCGGTAGAAACCCCAGGCTGCGGGTGCGATCAACACCATCATCCTCATTTTGTTTTCCTGCAGATACGTCCAGATCATGTCCGCTATTTGAATCCTCTTGCTTACTCGTGTGGGGCACGGGCATATAGCCGGGCTACACCCTTGATACGCGCAGGGGCTTAACCGGAGACAGACATGGGCGACTATTTCAAATCGGAAGACCTGGCCAAGTTCGGCAGCATCGGCACCCACGCGCCGAAAGCCGCGGAGGATTTCTTCAGGTACTACGGCAATGTCACGGGCACCGATGGCGCCTTGACCAAGCGTGAGAAGGCGCTGATTGCGCTGGCCGTAGCCCATTCTGAGAAATGCGCGTACTGCATCGACGCCTACACCACGGCTTGTCTGGAAACCGGCAGCAATCCGGCGCAGATGATGGAAGCGGTGCATGTGGCGGCGGTGATGAAGGCCGGCATCACGCTGGTGCACAGCGTGCAGATGCAGAACAAGCTCGATCAACTCGTGTTGTGATTTTCAGCGGCGCGTTGCGAACAGTGCATCGGCAGACATGCCCAGCGTCGCACCCGCGACAGGCTTGGGCTCGGCGTCGCATTGCAGCGTGAGATGGGGCAACAAAACGGCCAGCAGCACGCGCGCCGCGCTCTCTGAAAAGCCGCGCCCGATGCAGTTGCGCGGGCCGAAACCGAAGGGGTAGTAGGCGCCGCGTGCGGGTGCCGTGGCCGATGCGGCGAAGCGTTGCGGGTCGAAACGCCCAGGCTCTGCAAACGTGCGCGCATCGCGGTGCGAGACGTAGGGGCTTAAGTAGAGCACGGTGCCCCTGCGCAAGCGGTGGCCACCGAGGCTCACCTCGCCGAGCGTCTCGCGGTCGAACACCCAGGTCGACGGGTGCAGGCGCAGCACTTCTTTCAGCAGCGCCTCGGTGTGTGGCACGCGACCGGGGATTGCCGCCTCGTCAGGGCTTGCGAGTGCCGCCAGTTCGGCGCGTACGATATCGGCGATGTCGGGGTGGTGCTGCAAGCGCCAGCAGGTCCAGGCCAGCAGCTTGGCCGTCGTCTCGTGGCCCGCAAAGTAGAGCGTGACGATGTGGTCGCGCACGGCCTGCGCGTCAAAGCCGGGCTCGCTGCGCAGCAGGTTCAGAAAATCATCGCCGCCGCGGATGGGCTGGGCCAGCAGTTCGCTGACCGCGGCATCGAGTGCGGCAATGGCACGCCACTCGCGGCGGTGACGCGGCAGCGGCAACCAGTCGGGCAGTGGGATGGAGCGGAAGCGCTGCGCCATCGACTCGGCGAACTGCGCCATCGCAGCGGCGACCGGCTCGTTGCCCTGCGACTCGTGCAGGCCGAACAGGGTGCGCGCGACCACCTGCAACATCAGTTGCGACAGCGCCTCTGGCAGTGCGCGGCGCTCGCCCTTGGGCCAACGTGCGAGCCAGTCCTGCGCGACCTCGGTCATCTGCGGTATGAGCGCGGCCAGCCGCGTGCCGTGGAAGGCGGGCTGCACCGCACGGCGCGCACGGCGGTGCGTCTCGCCCTCCGAAAGCACCAGCCCCTGCCCCAGAAACTTGCCGACCATGCGCTGCGTGCTGCGGCTCTTGCGGTACCGCGCGGCATCGGTGACCAGCACCTGTTCGACCAGATCGGGGTGATTGACCAGCACGATGCCCACGCCCGGTGCGGGCTTGAGCTGCACCAGATCGCCGTAGCTCGCGGCGTCGATGAGATAGCCGAAGAAATCCTTGCGCAGCCGACCCAGTTGCGAGAAGGCCGAGTCCGGCGGGCCGGGTAGCGCCATCAGCAGCAGCCGTCGGCGGGGTCGCAGCCAGGTTCGGATTCCACCCGCTCCAGAAACACGAACTGCGCCGCCGCCGGGCCGTAGCGCAAGGCGGCAGCCTGCTCCGCCGCAATCCACGCGCGCTGGCCGCGCTCGAAGCGTTGCGCGCCCTGCTGGGCATGGTCGAAGGGGCCGCGATAGACCAACGTGGCGACATCAAGCGAGTCGGCCATCGGGTTGATGGCGGTCACCAGAAACTCGCGCAGCTCGACGCCACTCGCAATGAAGTTGGGCTTCTCGGGCAGCTTCTCCAGAAACACCTGTGCGAAGCCGGCCCGCGCGAGCGCCGCCACCGGTTCGGCTTCGACCGGGATGCGCTGCACAAAGGCGGCCGGCCCCGGCAGCTTGGCGCCGTTGGCGGGCAGCGGCTTGCTGGCGCAGAGGCCATGCGCGCGGATGCGACCGCCGGGCTTGAGCACGCGGCGCAACTCCTTCAGCAGCGCGCTCATCGCCGCACCGTCGAGACGCTGGTTGAAGCTGCCTTCGAGCAACGCTTCATCGACACTCGCATCGGGCTGCGGCAAGGTCGCAGGCACTTCGCCACCGAGGCGATGCGTCCACAGCACGGGCTGGCTCACGGCCTCGCTCAGCGGCAAAGGCGGCGGCGCAATCACGCCGCGCGTGGGTGCATCGGCTTCGATCACGTACAGCTCCCAGTGCGTGCCGTCCGGGTCGGCGGCCCAGACCTTGCTCTGGCGGGAATAGCAGCACTCCACTTCCACTTCGCGCTGCGGGCTGTAGCCCCCGGCGATGAGGCGCGACTCGAACGGCTCGAGATCGCTCGCACGGTCGAGCTTGATGCCAACGTGATTGATCGGATTGCCGCCGCTCGCCGGTTGCGGGATGAGCGAGAGCACCAGCGCGGGCTGGCTCAACTCGAACTTGGCGTAGTCGCCCATGAGCTTGCTGGGCTCCACACCGAACAGCGCGCGGTAGAAACGCAGGCTGGCCGCGAGATCGGTGACGTTGAGCGAGATGTGGACGGCGACGGTCATGGGCAAAGCAGAAGGCGGGATTGGGGGACAGGGGATGGGGTACGGGGGTCGAATCGCTCTAATCGAAGTAGACCCCGTGACGCCCGAATTGTGCGTATTTGCCGCGCAGCCAGGCCTGGAACTGCTGGTAATGCGACTCGCGCAGATCGCCACCATCGCTCGCGGCGTTGTAGCTGAGATAAAGCAGGCGGCGCGAATGCGCTGAGCGGTTGGCCCCGGAGCGATGCGGCAGATGACCGCTGAAGACGGCGACATCGCCGGGTGCGAGCAGCAGCGGCACAGGCGCGACACTTGCGACCTGCTCGGGCTTCAGGCGATGGAACTCACCATCCGCCGGCGACAGGCAACCCGCCTTGTGCAGGCCTGGATAGACCTCGGTCGCACCCGCCTCTGCCGTCGCCGCATCAATCGCCACGATCACCGTCACAAAGCTCTGCGGAAAGCCATCCCAGGCCAACCAGTCCTGATGCAGGTCGTAGCCCGGCGCACCCGGCGGCTTGTAGATGAGCTTGTCCTTGAACAGGCGCGCAGGCTCGCCGTAGATCGCTTCGAGCAGGGCCAGCAATGCAGGGTTGCGGGTGGCTTCGGCGATCACTGGCGAGAGATCGGTGACCGGGTCGAAGCAATCGAAGCGGCACTCGCCGGTCTCGACATGATCGGCCCAGCGACAGCGCAGGTTGTTGCTATGGATGAGTGCGCTGAGGCCTGCGAGACGGTCGGCCTCTGCGGCGAGTGCGGCGACTTCGGTACTGCTGAAAACAGCCGGCACGCAGAGATAGCCATCGGCTTGATAACGCGCGGTGTCGATACTCACAGGCTGACGCTCAGGCTGAGCCCAACCGTGCGCGGCGGCGCGTTCTCGCCCGCAAAGCCGCTCGGCGCCATGCCGGTGTAGGGGATGGCGAGCGGCACCACCGCTTCGTTGATGAGATTGCGCACGAACACATCCAGTTGCAGGCCATCGATGCGACGACCCGCGCGCAGATTGACCAAGGTGTAGGCCGATTGTCGCGCGGTGTTGCCAGCGTCGTAATAGCCGCCGCCGAGGCGCTGCGCTTCGGCACGCAGCGTCCACGGCCCGTGCGCAGCCGGCAGCACCAGCTGCGCGCCGAGCGTGCCGCTGACCGGGTCGGTGTAGGGCAGCCGCTTGCCGCTGACATCGCCCTGCAGGTCCTGACTGCCCGCACCGAAGCGCGCGTTCAGCGTGCCGAGACTCACGAAGAAGGTGAGCGGTTTGATGGGCCGCGCCTGCACTTCAAACTCCACACCTTCATTGGTCGCGCTGCCGACATTGGCGACATAGAAGCGCCCCGCCCCGTTGGGAATCGGCAGGTTCAATTGCAGGTCGCGCAGCTTGATCTGGTAGGCGGCAACGCTCGCCGATACGCGGCCGTTCAGTGCGGTGGTCTTGATCCCCAGTTCGAGATTGCGGCTGTGCTCCTCGCCATAGGTGGGGTTGGCGTTGTCAGGCGATTGCGGGTTGAAACCACCGGCGCGATAGCCCTCCGCGAGGCTCAGATAAACCTGCCCCTGCACCGCCGATGCCGCGAAAGATTTACGCAGGATGGCGCGCGGCGTCACCGCATCGAAGTCGCGCGACTGCTGCACCGGCGCGTTGCTAGAGAGCGGCAGGTCGCCACCCGGCGTGGGCAACACAGTGCCGCTGGCGATGTCGGCGCGCTTGTGCTCGCGATCGCCGCGCAGACCCAGCGTCAGCGCCCAGCCGCGCTGCCACCAGGCGGCGGCGCGCGCGCCCCAGTCCAGCGTGGTCTCGCCATACAGACCGTAGCCGGTGTCATCGAGATTCGCGCGCAGGCGATCTTGCGCCGGGCCGGCGAGTGGATTGAGCAAGCTGAGGTCAATGGGCAGCACCAGCGGCAGGCCGACGAAGCTGCCGCCGTTCGCGATCAGATAGCCGGTGGAAATGAAGTTGGTGACGTTCTGGTCGTTGCGCTGCCGAAAGCCGAACAACCCGGCCTGCATCTGCACGTCGGCATCCAGAATCCGCAGCAGCGGCTCGCGGCTGGCCAGACGAAACTCCTGCGTGAACTGCTCGCCGATGCGCTGGTTGCTGCGGGTGAGATCGGGCCGCGCCGTCAGGTCGAGGTCTGTGGTTTCGAAGGCGGTGTAGGCCACACGGCCGCTGATGCTTTCCACACTCAGGCGCTCGCCCTGCCAGCCCACGTGAAACGTCTGCGAGCGGATGCGCCGCTTCGTCTCACCGGTGAAATCGTGGGTGACGGTGAAGGCCTGCGCGCGCAGGCCGCCGAGATCGCTGAGCGCGAAGTCGCCGTCGTGCGCGTCTTCCGTCGCAACAATGAGCCTCGCGTTGAATGCGCCGCTGCGCCAAGCCAGCTGCCCCTGGCCGATGATGGCGTCGCGCCCGTCGATGCGCTGGCCGCTGAAGGTGTTGAGGGTGTAGCCGTCGCGTGCGGTGTGCGCCGCCGCCAGCGTGCCACCGAGTTGGCGATCACCTAAATTAAAAATTGGCCCGGAAACCACCGCGCGAAAATCCTTTCGGCCTGCATTGCCCAAGTCCACTTGCGCACGCGCAGCGGCCTGGTCACCTGGCAGACGCGACAGCTGGTTGATGACTCCGCCCAGCGTGTTGCGCCCATAGAGCGTGCCCTGCGCGCCGCGCACGAACTCGATGCGCTCCACATCCAGCAGCTCGCGGCTGCTGGTATCAGCCGAGAGTTGCGGCACGCCGTCGATATACGTGGTCACCCCGGGATTGGTGGTGCTGCCGCCGACGCCGCGCACCGACGGATTGCTGATGGCGCGGGTGGTGAACTCGATGAGATTGACGTTGGGCGCATAGATCGCAGCCTCCTTGACGCTGGTCACGCCCGCGCGTTCCAGCTCAAGGCGATTGACGCCAGTGACGCTGGCACTCACGTCGGTGGCGTTTTGCACCCTGCGCTCGGCGGTGACCACCACTGGCTCCAGTGCGACGGACGCGGCTTCATCCTGCGCCCATGCCGCGTCACAGAGGAGCAGTCCCGCAAGGCAGAAGACCAGAGTGCGCAGGTGCAGCAGAGGCATAGGACGGACAGGCATGGGCGAGGCGGCGCGCGCGCTGTCGAGTTTAAGCGTCCATCGCGGTTTGGATGTGCGTCTGTCCTCGCATGGCAGCTATCCGCATCCGGAATCAGTGCGCGCCGTAAACTCCACCACGAACCCTTCAAACTCCGCAGGCCAAGCCATGAACGGCGACTTCAACACCCACCAGAGCATTCAGGACTATTACGGCCAGGTGCTCAAATCAAGCGCCGACTTGCAGACCAGCGCCTGCTGCCTGATCGAGTCGCCACCGCCCCATGTGCTGGCCGCACTCAAGAACGTGCACCCGGAGGTGAAAGACCGCTTCTACGGCTGCGGCTCGCCGATACCGCCCGCGCTCGAAGGCATGACGGTGCTTGATCTCGGCAGCGGCTCCGGCCGCGACTGCTACGTGCTGGCGCAACTCGTGGGCGCAAGCGGCAAGGTGATTGGCTTGGACATGACCGACGAGCAGCTCACCGTCGCCCGCAAGACCCAAAGCTGGCACGCCGAGAAGTTCGGCTATGCCAATACCGACTTCAAGCAGGGTTACATCGAAGACCTCGCAGCCGCCGGCATTGCCGATGCGAGCGTCGATCTCGTCATCAGCAACTGCGTGCTCAACCTCTCGCCCGACAAGCCGCGTGTGTTCGCCGAAATTTTCCGTGTGCTCAAGCCGGGCGGCGAGCTGTATTTCAGCGATGTGTTCAGCGACCGCCGCGTGCCCAAGGCGCTGGCCGAAGACCCGGTGATGCTGGGCGAGTGCCTGGGTGGTGCAATGTATGGCGAAGACTTCCGCCGCATGATGGCCGTGGTCGGCTGCAATGACGCGCGTATGGTGTCCAGCGACCCGCTGGCGGTGAACAACCCGGCGCTCGAAGCCAAGGCCGGCAATATCCAGTTCCTGAGCAACACGGTGCGGGCGTTCAAGCTCGCACTCGAAGACCGCTGCGAGGACTACGGCCAGGTCGCCGTCTATCTCGGTACGCTGGCCGAGTCGCCGCACTTCTTCGACCTCGACGACCACCACCACTTCGTCGCGCACAAGCCGATGCTGGTCTGCGGCAACACCGCCGACATGCTGGGCAGCACGCGCTACGCCAGGCACTTCAAGATCATGGGCGACAAGGCCACCCACTTCGGCTTGTTCGACTGCGGGCCGCTGCCCGTCGGCAGCCCGATCACCAGCGGTGCGGCCTGCTGCTGATGGGCGAGGTGCTGCCCCTGTCGGCACTGCGCGATGACCCGCGCTACGACTTCGGTGCGCTGCTGAGCGCGCGCGGCATCACCTTGCCGCCGCTCGGCATCGAGACCTTGCAGATCAACCTCACCAAGCTCTGCAATCAGGCTTGCCGCCACTGCCATGTCGATAGCTCGCCCGCGCGCACCGAAGCGCTTTCGCGGGAAGGGGTGGAGCGCTGCCTCACCATCCTCGAAGCGCATCCGCAGATCAGCAAGCTGGACTTGACCGGCGGCGCGCCGGAACTGCATCCCGACTTCGACTGGCTGGTGACGGAGGCCGTCAAACTCGGCAAGCACGTGATGGTGCGCCACAACCTCACCGTGCAGGCCGACGGCAATCCGCAGACCCAAGAGAGCAAAGCGCATCTGCCCGAGTTCTTCGCTAAACACCGCGTCGAGGTGATCTCCTCGCTGCCCTACTACCAGGAATTTTTCACCGACAGCCAGCGTGGCAAGGGCGTGTTCGGCAAGTCGATCACGGCGATGCAGCGGCTCAATGATTTGGGTTATGGCGTCGAGGGCACCGGCCTGGTCTTCAACCTCGTCTACAACCCGGTCGGCCCCTATCTGCCCGCAGCACAAGCCCAGCTCGAAGCCGACTACAAGCGCGAACTGAAACAGAAGTTCGGACTGGTGTTCAACAAGCTGTTCACCATCACCAACATGCCGATCCACCGGTTTGCCCTGCACCTGAAAAAGAGCGGGCAATACGAGAGCTACATGGAGAAATTGCTGGCCGCCTTCAACCCCGGCGCCGCATCGGGTGTGATGTGCCGCAGCCTCATCAGCGTTGATTGGCAGGGCAATCTCTCGGACTGCGATTTCAACCAGCAGCTCGATCTGCTAGCGCTGGATAGCGAAGCCAAGAAGCTCTCGATCTTCGATTTCGACTTCGAGCGCACGCTGAAGCGTGACATCCGCTTTGCACCGCACTGCCTGGGTTGCACGGCCGGTGCAGGCTCCAGCTGCGGCGGTGCTACGGCTTAGACCCTAAACGCGGTCATCGTCGGCGACAGGCAAGGCTCCCAGCACACGCGCAGCCTCGTTGGCGGGTAGCGACTCCACCACGCGCAGCTGCTTTTGTATTGCACGTGAGCGCACGCCGGTCTGCTCGATCTGCTTTTGCGCTTGTTCGAGTTTCTCGCTGACCTTGTCGAGCACTTCGCCAAACTTGCCGAACTCGGTTTTCACCGCACCCAGAACCTGCCAGACCTCGCTGCTGCGCTGCTCGATGGCGAGCGTCTTGAAACCCATCTGTAGGCTGTTGAGCAAGGCCGTGAGTGTGGTGGGGCCGGCGATGGTGATGCGGTAGTCGCGCTGCAAGGTGTCGGCCAGGCCGGGCCGGCGCAGCACTTCGGCATACAAGCCTTCGGTCGGCAGAAACATCAGGCCGAAGTCGGTGGTGTGCGGCGGCTCGACATACTTGTCGCGGATGGATTTGGCCTGCGTCTTCACCGCCACTTCGAGCGCGCGGCCGGCGACTTCGATAGCCGGGATATCGCCCCGTTCGCTGGCGTCGATCAGGCGTTCGTAGTCTTCGCGCGGAAACTTGGCATCGAGCGGCAGCCAGACCGGCACGCCGTCGGCGGCGCGGCCCGGTAGCCGGATGGCGAAGTCCACACGCTCGCCGCTGCCGGGGCGCGTGGTCACGCTGCGGGCGAATTGCTCGGCGGTGAGCGTTTGTTCCAGCAGGGATTCGAGCTGTACTTCACCCCAACCACCACGTGTCTTGACGTTGGTGAGCACCCGTTTGAGGTCCCCCACGCCGGTGGCGAGCGTGGCCATTTCGCCCAGACCGCGATGCACCTGCTCCAGGCGCTCGCTCACCTGCTTGAAGCTCTCGCCGAGGCGGGCCTCCAGGGTGGCATGCAGTTTTTCATCGACGGTCTTGCGCATCTCGTCGAGCTTGGCCTCGTTGCCCGCTTGCAGCGCGGCAAGGCGCGTATCGACCGCCGTGCGCAGCTCGGTGAAATGCTGTGTGAGTGCGCTGCGCAGCGACTCGGCACGCACATCGGCCTGCGCCAGTTGCTGGCCGAACGCCTTGAAAGAATCGCCGAGCAGCTGCGCCATGCCCGCGCTCTGTGTGGCCACGCCTTGCTGTGTCTGCGCCAGTGCACCACCGAACTCCTGCCGCTGCTGCGAGAGCGCGGCCAGCAGCGCCTCGCGCACGCGCGCCAGCTCGGCGGGCGTGGCTTGCGTGAGGCCGGCGAGTTGCTGGTCCAGCCGTGCAAACGCGTTGGCATTGCCGGCTTGCGCAGCGGCGGATTCAGCCGCATGCCCGCGCAGCAGCAGCCAGACAAGTAGCGCGCCAAGCAAAACGCCGCCCAGGGTGGCGGCAACGATCAAAAGGGGTGGATTCATACGGGCATTATCACCCGCAAGCTCGCAACCGCAGTCAGCGCGAAGCCTGTGCGGCGATCTTGGCTTTTTTGCGGGCGAAGGCTTTCAGGAACTCCATCTGGTCGGCCAGGATCTTGCGGTTCTGCAGGATCAGATATTCCGCCAGGTTGGGCGTGTAGGGCACGGCCAGTTTTACCCACTGAACATTTCTCATACATTACGGCAGCTCTGTCGATCTCTGCAATGTCTGTGAGACCTACCCACCATTCTCTAGCCTACATACCGGTTGCGGACGTCGGTCCGCCTTCATTGCCAGTATTGTTTTTGGCGGACGGGCAAGTTAGTGCGTCTGCACTCTTGTTCGCCAGACATCTGGCAAGCCGTAACCACAAGCCGTCAGCGTTACATCTACACATTCAAGCCATAGGCCTGTTTTACGATTTTTTGTATGCCACCCGAATTAGAACTGGCGCAGCTTTCGGATCAGAGGAACTGGTTCAACTCATAACAACGTTTATCGAGGCCCGGCGCTTCGGAACTATAGACCGCGAAGGAAATGACAAAAGCGGGTTGTTCTGGCCTCCAGATTTAGGCGGCCGTGCCTTGAATGAACTGATCAAGCTAAGTAGGTTCTGCACCTTCTGTAGCAGCCACTTCGCTACAAGTGAACATAGACATGGAATTGAGCTTCTCGGTCGGTTGTTCGCTACCGATGATGCTCAGCTAGGCCAACTTAATGCTGGATTAAACAGCAGATTCGGTCTGCTGTCGCACTTGGCGCCGCCTAAACTAAAAAAACGGGATCAGCCAAAGAAAGAGCCCAAGGACCGCCTAGCTCCCCGAAGCTTTCCATCAAACAGCATTGTCGATCTACTTAATCAATCCGCGACGATCCGCGACAAACAGATGTGGCTGCTCGGCGCATTCGGCGCAACACGACTATCGGAATGTTTGAACTTATTCTCATCCGACATTGACTGGCGGAAATCTGATGGCGCCCGGATAACCCTGGCTCATCCAGCCTTATCGGAAGTTATCTGGGTGGATGAATTCAATCGGGAGAGGAAAACAACGCGGGAAGTATATCTTCGGGACCGTTTCGGACTCATCCCAAGGAACCAACTTTCAGCCACCGATCCCCTGTTTGCCGGATGGAAAGGTATGGTCTACGGAGACTTCGTGGAACCTGAAGATCAAAGGTTAGGCTTATATCGGTCTGAAATTTTTTGGCTTTTGCCAGCAGCCGGAATATTATTCTGGAGACTGCATGAAGAATACGAACGGATAAGAATAAGAATTGGCGGAAACCATCCATACTACTTTGTGAATCTCGTTGGTGAAGGTGTTGGCGAGCCAGTGACTATTAAAAACGTCCAACAAATATTTTCCAGAGTTACAGCGCGTATAAAAGTCCATACCAGGTTCTACCATAGCCTTAGACACTATTATGGATATTTCGCATTAAATCATCTGCAAGTCGCTGCTGCAGATGGAACGAGCAGAAGACTGACGATCAGCGAGGTGAGGGTAATGATGCGGCATCGGAGCGAGGAGAGCACTCGGGTGTATGCAAAGCCAGATATATCCCAGATTAAAGCGTCGATTAATGCGGCGTCGGCTCGCTCCAACGCAAGATACAGCGACCTCGCCCTTCAGCTCGAACGGATTGTAATGTAATGCCTAAAGGAAAACGGAATACGCCAAATCCTAGGACTATCGCACTCGACGCCGGTTTAATTGTTGAGCCGAAATCCACCAGTGACCTGGCACTGAACGTTCACGGCGACAAATTCGTCTTGCTGCGTGATTATCCTTTAGAAAAGTTCAGAACAATAATTCTAGACTATGAAAGTGCGAGACTTTCCGACTGGTTTCATACATTTGCCAAGCAGCACGCAGAATTACCAAGCAATAAGCTCATCCAAGGATACGGAGCTAATGCAAATTCGACGCAACGCCCATATTTCAAGCCAAATTTTTTTCGTTCCTTAGCAGGATCACAAGAAAGAAAGATCATTATTGCAAAACTCGCCTCTTTGACCGCATCCCAACAATCTGACTTCATCATTTCAGAAGCGCCGAAGTCTAGAACTGAGATGTACGCGGTAACGACTAGGGACTTGCGCCACATCGTATTTCCCTGCAACTTCATGTCATTGGTGAAAGGCTGTGAAACATTCGCTTCTGCACTTGAACGATTAATAGCCTTTGCGTCAAAGCGAGATGTATTTAAGAGCCCCCGCCAAAGAGCTTCATTAGCAAGATGCAATGACTTGCTATGTTATATGGCTGGCCGAGGAATTCTACTTTATCCCGCTCGATTCTCTCTAGCTTCAGCTTTCCTCCCTGAAATGCGGCATACCTTGGTATATCTTGGCGAAAATAAAAGAATACTCCTCGAAAACTTTGCCAGACACTCTAAGCTCAATGGACAGAGCTTGAGTCAGTTGACTCTCCAGGTTCGTCATGCCTTGCTCACCACTGATTTGGATTCGATCGAGCAGGTCACTAGTACATTTTTGGAGCAGCTGCAGGAACTTTTCTTCGAACATCAGATTGCTTCCGCTGCTGATATGGATATATCGGCAAGCAGATTACGAGCCGTTCAATCACAAGTGAGATCGGTCATCAGGCTTCTCACGGATTTGCGCAATGAGACACATCCGGATAATAGAATTGAGCCACCGTCAACATATGACAGATTATGGCGATCGGCCGAGTCCCACTTAATAAAATCAGATTTCACGTCAATCCAAATTGATTGGGAACAGGTCCCTAGCGTTCGCATGGAGCCTGTTGATGTATTTGACGGACACGATAGCGATCAATACGTACAGTTAAATACTTCACCTACAGAATTCGTTCTTCTGAGGACTTTTTCTATAGAGGAATATCTTGCTCTAGTTACTGATTTCGAACAGCTGACTTTAAAGTCATTCTTCGACGAGATTGGAGAAGTGGACGAATCTGATCAGAGCCGTTTAGTCGCTTGGTCACCATTGGGACCTAGGCGCCGAGTTTCATCTTGCTGGGTGCGGTCAACAGCGCTGGATTCGATCGATGTACCGGGTCGCACACTTAAGCTACAGTTGCAGCATCTCGCGAAATCTCCGATAGAGAATCAAGCTCAGTTTCTAAAAGCGTTGACACGTACGGACCGAGCTGGTGCGAGGAGCGTTCTGAGTGAACGAAAGCTGACTCAGCTTCTAGCTATCGATTTTCGGTCGATCACAGTGAAAGACTTTTCACCTGTAGACACGATACGCACTCTGGTAGGACTTACTAGAGATTCTGAGGACAAAAATAATGATACAGAGACTAATACACGTACCTACCATCGGCCTTCAAGCAGAAATTTTCTGAGGTTTCTGGTTTGCCGGGGCATAGTTTTGCTACCACTACCCTCTGGCGAGGGAATACTCTCACCAATCCTCCGCCCAAATCTGGATATTTACTTAGACTCAGGACGAAAGGCGCTACTGGAAGCAATTTATGATGTATACGCCACTCGCGCTGCCAAAACCAGCAGCCTGCCAGTCATGTACGCGTCAAAGGCGCTTCTATTTAGCTCCACACTAACTGATCAATCTCAGCTGAGCAGTGAGCTCCTTCTTGCCTTCGAGAAAGCATTTATAAACTTTATCAAAGAGCGTTTTTCCCGCGGAGTGATCAATAAAAAAACGCTTTCCAATCATATGGGCGCATTGCGCCGAGTGTCCGAGATTTTTTCGATCCTGATAAACAAGAACAGGCCCGCGGCTCCCTTCGAACACAAGACCAGTATTGAAAGTCTGCCAGTAGGAAAGTGGAAAGGTGGCAGATCACAGAGCTTTGCGTGGGCTTTGAAAATTGATTCAAGGCTATCTACTTGGGTCGACTTGTTTGACCGCTACGTGCTTCACACTGGCTCGCTCGTCAAACAGCTCAGACCGATACGGCGATATCTGAACTATTGGTTGGATTATTTGCTCACGCACGCTCAAGAGCGTCCTTACTTGCCTGAGTTAATCACCAGAAACCTTCATCTAATTAATTCAGATTCATCGGTTCAAACCTTTTCACAATATTTAAGTGATCAAAACTACTCATCTGCCACCAGTAGTTCTGCCTTATATCGACTTTCAGATTTCTTTGATTGGCTCAAACGCCTTCTCTTCGTTGAAGGAAAAGTTTTCGACAATCCAATTTACATAGATATAGATGTTTGGAAATCTGATCCCTCGAATGGCCAGACGTTCCGTCAAGCGTTGAATCAAGACCAAATCAACGCACTGAAGAAAGTGATTTCGGCAGACAATTTTGCTTTCTGTCGCGACCGTTCAAGATTTCGCAGGGATTATGTGATGGTTCTCGACCACGAAACCGGGAGTCTTGTTGAGGAATGGTTCCCTGGCCGGGCGCGAGCGCTGCTTTTGATGCTCCAGTTGCCGCTCCGATCGTTCCAGACAATCTGGATGGATTCAGGCGAAGGGGATGAAAAGGAGCTTGTGCTCGATCGAGCACAAATCACACCGCCGGTTCAGCGACCGAACAGTCACCCAAATTCGACGGTCGGCAGGTCTATGGGTCCGTTGAGGATGAGCTACGACCCAGATGGAACCTCCTTTATCGGGTTGTATTGCCCCACCAATAAGACCGCAGTGGCGCAAAAGCGCAAGGACATCGGGCAATTGATCCCGTGGGTGGATGACGAGGTCGTCGAGAACATCTGCGAGATGCAAGCTTGGCAAGCTCGCTACGGCCACAAGATTAACCACCCCGTGGAAGCCATCTTAAGTGGCGAGGAATCGTCGAGAGAATACCGAACGAAAGTAATGGTCTACCCACTTTTTCGGGATCCGACTCGTCTTCAAAGAGAGCTGCCAGTCAGCAGCGGTCGGATTAAATCTCTATTTCACTATGCTCTCGTGGAGGTTGATCGTCTTTCCCGAGAGGCGAATCCGACCCTCAAACCGATGATCGTCGTTCGGGAAGGTGCGAGCACTCAAACGAGGTTCGACACAATCTACGATCTTCATTCACTCAGGGTGAGCGGTATATCCAACCTGCTCGACGCAGGTGTTCCCTTGGAGGTTGTAAGCAGGTACATGGCAGGGCACCACTCCATCGTAATGACCCTCTGGTACAACAAGATGGGCGTCAAAAAGGTCCGAGAGCAGCTAATGTGTCAATGATCACGGAAAGTAGAGCAGGTGTGATCACGGAAAACTGAGCAGGGGCTTTGAAGCTTTTCAGCTCCGTTTCTTGAATCGATAGGACTCGTTTCCGGTTTCGATGATGTCGCAGCGATGAGTCAGTCGGTCGAGCAGTGCAGTGGTCATCTTGGCGTCGCCGAAGATCGTGGCCCACTCGCCGAAGGACAGATTGGTGGTCAGGATCAGGCTGGTCTTCTCGTAGAGCTTGCTGATCAGATGGAAGAGCAGCGCACCGCCGGATGCCGAGAATGGCAGGTAGCCCATCTCGTCGAGCACGATGGCATCGAGGTTCGACAGCCGAAGTGCGAGCCGTCCCTGCTTACCCTGTGACTTCTCGATTTCGAGCTGGTTGACCAGGTCGACGACACTGTAGAAGCGGCTGCGTTTACGCTGCTTGATCGCATGGCCGGCAATGGCAATCGCCAGATGCGTCTTGCCCGTGCCGGGCCCGCCGACCAGCACGACGTTGCGCGCTTCCGCCATGAAACTGCCTTCGTATAGATTCCGGACTTGCTGTTCGTTCACCGGCGACTCTGCAAATTCGTAGCTATCGAGATCGCGATAGACCGGGAATTTCGCTGCCGCCATCTGGTAGCGGACGGATCGGGCCTGACGCTCCGCGGTCTCTGCCTGCAGCAGCCGCCCGACGACCTCCAGCGGCGTGCGGCTACGCTTGACGCCTTCATCAATCACCTCGTCGAAAGCAGCGGCGATGCCATGTAGGCGTAGCGCTTTGAGCCCTTCCATGATCTCAGCGCGCTGCATGGAGGGCTCCTGCGGCGGTGATCAGCGGCATGCCGACGACGAGCGGCACGCACAGCCTCTTCAGCAGCACATCGTAGCGCGCGACGTCGGCAATCGGCTCCTGCCGCAAGCGCAGGCTGTCCGGTGTCGGCACGGTCTGCTGGTGCGACTGCGGTTTGAAGCGATGCAGGATATTGAGCACGACTTCGGCGCTGGGCGTGTCGGCATCGAGTGCCAGCTCGCAGGCCACAGTGACGGTCTCCAGTCCCTCGATACCGATTGCTTGCAGAATCGAAACGAATTGCCTGTCGCCGCCGGGTTTTCGCAGCAAGCGGTCTTTCACATCGAGCAGCGGCTGGGGCAGTTTCCAGTCTTTGAAGGGCGCGCCGTTTCGCAGCGCACCGGGCTTCTTGTCGAGCGCCGATACGTAGTGCCATGGATCGAAGAAAGTCCGATCCCGCTCAAAGCTGCGATCGTGCCGCCCGACGACAGCGCCATCCGCTACGGCGACGATCCGGTCGGCGTAGGCACGCACCGAAACCGTCTTGCTCGCGAAGCGGGTATCGACGCTGTAGCGATTGCGATCGTAGTGAATGAGCGCGGTGGAGCTGACCCGCACCTCGCGCTCGGCGAAGCCGTCGTACATCGACGGCAGCGTGAGCAGCGCCGGCCGCTCGGCCTCGAAGACGTCCCAGCGCGTCCGATCCGTCTGCTCGGGGTGTGTCATCTTGCGGACGATCTCCAGGCAGCGGCGCTCGACGATGGTATTGATCTCGGCCAGGCTCGCGGCTTTCAGTCGTGGCGTGAAGATCTGCTCGCGCACATGCCCGACCTGATTCTCGACTTGGCCTTTCTCCCAGCCTGACGCCGGTGTGCAGGCCACCGGCTCGAAGAGATAGTGGCTGGCCATCTGCTGAAAGCGAGCGTTATAGCGCCGCTCTTTTCCGGCGAAAATCAGATCGACGGCGGTTTTGAGATTGTCGTAGATGCCGCGGCGCGGCACGCCGCCCCACAGCTGAAAGGCGCGCCAGTGCGCATCGAAGACCATCTCCTGCGACTCGCGCAGATACACCACGGCGATAAATGCCCGGCTATGGGTGAGTCGCAGATGCGCGACCTTGACCTGCGTGGTGGCGCCAGCGATATCGACCGTCTCGTAGCTCCAGTCGAATTGAAACGCATCGCCGGCGGCAAAGGTCAGCGGAATGAAGACGCGACTCCCGTCGCGGCGGTGATCCTCCTTCCAGCCGCGGATCGCGCGCTGCACTGTCGGATACGAGCCAGCGAAGCCTTCCTCGATCAGCGTGTCATACAGCCGCTGGCCGTTTCGACGCTCTTTGGTAGGTCTGCCGGCGTCCTCGTCGAGCATTTCGACCAGTCGGGCCGCCCACGGACCCATGATCGGAAACCGCTTCTCCCGAGGTTTGTAGCGGGGCTTTGTGACCTCGCTACTCAGATACTTAGCGACCGTGTTTCTCGACGCTCCAAGACGCTTGGCAATCTCGCTGATCGACAGCTTGTCGATCCGATGCCATCGCCGAATCTTTCCAATGGTTTCCACGCATAGCACTCCAGGTCTCTCCCCATCGATCTCTCGACAGGGAGTCTGGCGCCTGCTCCGTTTTACATGATCAGGACGCCCTAAACCTGCTCAGCTTTGCGTGAGAATTCACACTAATGGCCGCGCGGCGCCGTTCGCTCACCTCCGACCTTGATCCAACCGAACAGTTGTTGAACCTACACGCCCAGGAAGGCGACCATCAACTACGACTAGGGGCCAAGGAGCGCGATGCTACTTGGCGCGTGAAGCTGGACGGCATTTGTCCGGGCGCCGTATGCACCGAAGGCATCATCGACAGCTATGGTAACCCGTCTCCAGTCCCCGACAGCCGCTGCTCGCTCTGTAGATTCCATCTGACCGGTCCTCGCTTCATGGTCGGCAACACTTTGCTGATGACCGAGATCTTCCGTCGAGTCCACTCTAGGGAGGGTGAGATGCGTGATACGCAGGAGCAGCTCAACACGCTAATCGCAGCGAAGAAGCGCGGCGATCGCATTCCGCAAGGCGAGATGAATGTGCTGGAAGGGCGCATCACGCAGCTTCGCAATCTGCAACGTCTCGACCTAGAGGATCTCGCGGCACGGAAGGTTGCTATGGAAGCTTGCAGGGACCTCACTGCGTCAGGCCGAGAAGGAGCGCTGGTGTCCACTGGATCTGAGCAGGAAACTCTTGGTGGACTCAAATCGGGTCTGCATGCCCAGAACCTCCACGTTCTCAGCCTTGCTACAGAGATCATCCCTGGCTACCGGAACGACGACGCCGTTCGGGAGTTACGCGATTTGATCGAAAGCGTGCTTGCGAACAACGGCGTATTAATACCGTTGGCGAGGCTGGAGCCTTCGGAGCGTCTTGCGGCAGTGAATCTGTTTTCGGACCTGCTATTCGAAGCAATCCCAGACGATCACGACGCCGCCGCGGCTATCGACGGCCAGCGCTCGCTAGCAGAATTCCATGCGCGAGATGGACGTCCATTGGACGCGGTCTTCGCGTCACTCGGAGAGAGGATGCGCGAGCTGAAGTCTTCTCGTAAAAGCATAACTGCTGAGAGTCTCTCATTCGAAGAGGCGACGGATGCCAACAACGGAGCCGATTTTTGAGCAAAACGATTCCCGAGTCCACGAAACTGTTCGAGGAACTCACGGCCAAAACGACATTGAGGCCTCAGCTCCTCGCGAGCCTAGAGCGCATCAGAACTGCTTGTGATCACATGGTCGAAATTAAGGCGCCTATCGAGGTCTCCACAGTCGCCCAGTCCATACGTGCAGCGCATGGTGCTACCGCTGGGCCAACCGCCGGATCTATAAGAAACCAGAAGGAATCGCTTCTCCGCTACGTCTATTTGAGGCGTCAGGAGCAGAACTTGCCAAGGGAAGCACTAGGAGCCGTCGACTCTGGGCCGCGGATCACGGACCGAAAAGTGGCCGACTACGTAAGACTTCTAGAGCAGAAGCTCAGACGGGTCACATCCGACCGAGACAGGCTGTCGAACGGCTTAAGAACGCTCGACCCAGTCGCCTTCGACCGCCTGATGAGTGCCCAGGGAACTGCGCAACCACAAGCAAATCAGGCCACTCAGCATCAACCACTTCAGCAGCACCCGATTCGCGACGCGGCTACGTCGATATTGCGACGAGACAACCTGGAACGGCTCGGGCTGGAGTTTGCGGAGGTCGACGAGCAGCTAGTCATAAGGTCAAGATTTCAGCGCTGGATTCTTCTCTGGCAGCCCGAGCTAACAGCCTTGGCAGAAGCTGCGGGCCTGAGTGAAGATGACCTACACAAGATGAAGCGTTGATCCAGTCGGTGTCACAGCGGCGAGCAGAACGGATTGGCAAAAGGTCTTTTTAGTAAATCTTAGTGACAACGCTGCTCGGCCCTGATTGCCTTAGCGAAATACGAACCCAGCGACCTGACGCCATCTATTGAGTATTGTTCCATTTCAATATGGCGGTATTTGAATCGTAACGATACTGGGTGATCGACCCATCACGAATGTGCTCGACCGCCTCGTTGATAACGTGCAGCGGCACCAGAAACCATTCCCTCGGCTTCACCGGATTCCCGAAGCGATCCTGAATCGTCAGGTCGATCTGCGCCGCGCCAAACAGGCGGTGGAAGATGTTTTCCAGCTTGGTGCGATTGAGGTTATGGAGCCTGTAAGTGGCAACGATCTCCACGGCAGCCAGCAGGTAGGTAGCATCTTTCTCGGCACCGGCAATGCGCGTCTCTACCTTGCCGCCGGTCACGCCGATCTTGTGGATCAGCGCGCGATGCTCGGCCACAAAGGGGTGACAGGACTGGCTGCGCAGCACATAGATGGTGCCGGTCTCGATGTCGTCGGGCTCAGGTGCATCGCCGAACAATGGTCCCATCTCAGGGTCCGTCAGACGACGGCCCGTTTCGTCTTTGTAAAGCGCGCGCTGTAGTGAGCGAAGAAGAAGGTCGCTCTCTGTTCCGTTGGAATAAATCACCCGGAGTCGAGCATCAGGGTGGCCATTTGACGTGCGGAAGTCCTCCCCTCTGTCGGCCACATAGGCAAGCTGGCCGCCGAGGATGAAATAGTCGCCTTTGGCAATGCTGGCATCGCGCCCAAACCGCAGCGTTTTACGGACGCCAGATTTAAGCTCCCGTTCCACCTGCTCGAATAGTTGCTGAAACCGCGCAAAATCTTCACAGCGGGTACGGTCGGCCACTTCCTCCGCCGCCTTGATTTCTCGGTAGGGGCGCACATGGCGCAGCGTCATGATGTCGTTCTGCGCCTCGGCGTTGTCGCCAATACCCAGCTCCGCTAGCAACGCATCCTCATCCAGGCTGTCGATATCCACCTGAGATGCAGCTGCCGCCGTCAGCAAGCCGGGCGTGTCGACGCCTGCCAACAGCACCTGCGCTTCAGGCAGCTTGCGCAGCTGATCCAAGCGCACCGCGTACAGGCGCTCGAAAATATCGCGGCCTTCGCCATGCAGTGGCGCTCGGCCATGCTGCTGGTGGAAGCGCAGGATGTCCTCAAAGCCCGCGATGATCCGCTCCTCGCGGGGACTGTGGCTGGAAGCCTTGAGCGGGGCAACCTCTACACCGAGTTCTGCGAGCAGTTCTTCGGCCTCGTCGAGTTCAGACATCGCCAGACTCCTGGCGAGCCTTTTCAGCCTTCATTTGAGCAACGTAGCGCGAATAGGCAGCGACACCTTCAGCCATCTTCTTCTCCCAGGCGTCGGGTGAACTGATGTCTGGGTTACGTCCACGCTCTTTCTTGAACAGCACGGCGCGCTTGGTCATCTCTTTCGCTTCTTCAAACGGCATGCTCGTTTTCTTCGCCGCAATGCTGGCCTGCACCTGGCGCAGTGACTTCTCATCCATCGCCTTCGCCAGCACCGAATAGGCAGCCTCGAAGGGGTTGATGCGATCAATGAGGATCCGGTTCCAAAATGCCACCTTGGCCTCTCGCTGAATAATCCCTGGTCGACCTGGAGAATGCATCACCGGCTGTCCAGTCTGTGCCGCCCCCCAACCTTTTGCTCTTCCCATTCAACACCTCCTGTTTCGAGATGTTGCAACGACCGCTTGAATCCACCCAATACACCAGCGAATCATTTCAGTCGCTGCTGGAGGATCACGGCGTGGCGTGCAGCATGAGCCGGTCTGGCGACTGCTGGGACAACGCCGCAATGGAGAGCTTCTTCTCCAGCCTCAAGACCGAGCGAACAAGCCGGAAGCGCTACCGATCCAGAGACGAAGCCAAAGCCGACGTCTTCGATTACACCGAACGCTTCTACAACCCCACACGACGACACTCAACGCTCGGCTACCTCAGCCCCATGAGCTATGAGAAGCTGCAAAAAACTTAACTGCGTGTCCGGGGAAGAAGGGGAAGCTCATCCTGCACACCAAAAGATCGGAAGCTCACGCTATATCCACGTAGAAGTTGCTGCCTGCGTCGCTTGTCCCGCCTCTTGAGCACCCTACACTCACATTATGTTTGCGTTCCGTGCCCTGATGGTCCGGTTTCTGGCGCTGTACCGCTCCGTCTATTTAACTAGATCGAATAGCTCATCGGTAACTGCATTCGGACACTCCATAGGCAGAAAATGGCTGCTATTTGCGATGGAGACGATTTTTGCACCCGGTATGCGACGCCGAAATCTGCTGTGAACAGCCTGAGGAAATGTCGATCCTTTAGTGCCAGCCAATACTCGGACTTCAACTGGCAGTTGTTTCATCCTGCCCCATGGACTCGACTCCGTGTGCTGAAAAGTCAGGGACTCCCATTGTGGTGAGCAGGCCAACTGCACACCCCCGCCCTCATGCACTCTGAAGCCTGAATCGACATAAGCGCGCAGCCACTCATCTGTCCAGCTTCGGAAAGTGGCCTTCGCCCGGTAATTCGCCAACGCATCATCTCGTGAAGGGAATGTTGAACGGCGACGCGCTGCGCCTTTCGCAAGGCCGATTCTGTCGGCGCGTCCGAGCGTTCGCATCAGCCGGAGTAGCAATCGGCTTCGCAGATCAAGAATCACAGGCTCGCAGAGCAACAGGCCTTTAACTTTCTCAGGCCGCTGGCATGCTGCAACCAGGCTGCAGGTCGCACCAATGGAGTGGCCTGCGAGCCAGATCGGCTCTGGCGATGCATCGAGCATGGCAACCATGTCGCGATAGTAAGTCTCCCACCCGCTGAAACTGTCCCTGACGCCGCTTCCGCTGCTACCTCCATGCCCACGCATGTCCCAGGCGACAACATTCATCTCTTCGGCGAGCGAATTGAGTATGGGGAGATAGGTGAGCGCGCTAAAGCCGGTTGCATGAGCCCAGTGAAGCGTCGGCCGCGAGATGACGGGCGGGCTGCGCCAAAGCACCAGAGTCGCGTGATCAAAAGAGGTGAACGATTCTGCCGCGAAAATCATTGAGGATTTGAACCGGGAACCAGCAATTGCATTCGCATAATTGCTATGACGTTGCTTGGATCATCCTGCCAGCATTCAACGTGAACGGTGATCACACGCTGGCCACTGCGCACGATTGTGGCCAGCGCGTACGTGTCCTTCGTCTTGCCAGAGCGGAGGTAGTCGATGGTGCTGTCGACCAGCTTCGGCATCCGACGAAGGGAATCCAGCCGCTGGCAGGCGATCAAAGCCGCAATTTCCATCAACGCACCCAGGGTGCCGCCATGAAGTGCTGGCAACATCATATTGCCGACCAGCCCACTGTGGTACGGCATCTTGAGGTAACTAATCCCGGAAATCATTGCGATGCACAGTCCAAGATGTTGTGCGTACGGAAGTTGCTCGATTAGACGACGCAGGTCATCGCGCTCTTCGTCCTGATGATTAGAGCTATCGCCCGTCGCCACAGGCTCTGTGATTGATTGCGATGCCGACAGCTTCGGCTTCCGATGGTGGATGCCGACCTCAACGTCTGAGGAACTCCCTTTCTCCAATGCGGCCTTCCAGACCTCCTGCCCCTTACCCCCTTCTTTTGCTCGCATGAACACACTGCTACCAATCGCAACGGGCTCCGCGATTTCTTCTGAGTAAACCGAGCAGCGGACGAAAGCAATCTCTGCAGTGTGGCGATAGCAACTTGCGATTGCAGTCAAGGCTTGATGACCTGGCATCGCTCGCAAGTAATCCATGCGTAAATCCAGCGTCGAAATCGGCAGCAGTGTCTTTGTTGCAACGAAGACGGCCAACCCTGAGCAGGCATCTGCCAACGACAGAGCGACGCTGTTGAATACTAGGTTTCGACTGGAGTTCCCCAGGAGGCCACCATGAGGCTTCAGCCTCATGGTGGCGAGTTCATTCTCCATCGACACAATCTCGATGCCGAGGTCGCGGTTGTGAGGCACTGCGTCACAAAAGTGGCGCGCCATTTCCAGGGTGCCTAGCGTCTTCGCCAACATGATGGTTGATCTCCTGCGCGGATCTTTCGATGCCTATTGTAGGCGCAGATGACTCGACTTTTCTTAAAGTGGTTAGTCTTACTTATCAGTTATGCGAAGACAGTAATTCCAGATCGCCCGGCATGACTCGACTGCACGCAGCCCTACAAAACAGGCAGAAATTACATGGCGCTATCGACTTGTAGGGCATCATCAGCGACCTATAAGACCCCAGACAGAGCTCCGCAGACAACACTATGACTCACGCTGCGTCTCTGGTCTCTCCGCGCTTATATTGACATAGTGCGTATCTTTACTGGATGCTTGTGAAGAGTCGTAAAGATGAGCGAGCAAAACGACGCAACGCTGTCTACTTCACCAACAAAAGCTGTCGGCACACGTGCCAGATAGCAACATGCACATGAGGAGAGCACTGGCATGAACCGAAACAAGTTGTTGATCGCTATCTCAGTCGGGTGTTTGGCGATTCCGCTTCCTGCGTTCACTCAGGACGAAGAAGGCAGCAGCGCAACGGGATCCTCTGGCCTTAGCGCATCTGTTGCGATCGCTGATCGCTTCTATGTATCGCCGATGGCCACTTACACACTGGCGGACTCTGACCGGGGCACCAAAAACGGGCTGGGCGGCACCGTTGCCATCGGCAAACAGTTCCAGCAACGATTTGCCTTTGAATTGGCTGCCCATTACGCATCATTCAAGGCTGACGCAAACGGCGCAGACAGTGCGAAGCTGGTGTCGGGTGCTGTGAGGGGCCTGCTGTTCCCCACCAGTGGTGGTCTTTATGGTCTCGCCGGTCTCGGTTACGGTCGATTCAAGGATCACCCTGGCCTCGATCCGGATTACCGATCCATTCTGTGGACCGTCGGCATGGGCTATCTGGTCGGGCCATTCGACCTGGTAGCTACGGGTGTGTCGCTGCGTGCGGAGGTCGCTTTCCGCAGCGACATGCACCGTGGTGAACTGACTGCCGACAAGTACAACAATGCTCTCAACGAGGGTGTTGCCAGTCTAGGTCTTCTGATTCCCATCGGTGCAGGCCCCGCACCAGCGCCCTTGGCTCCCGAACCTGAAGTCGCAAGCGTTGAGGTAGTTCCAGTCGTTGCGCCAACAGACACCGATGGTGATGGCGTGACAGACGATGCGGACCAATGTCCGGATACCCCACCGGGAACTGCTGTGGACGCCACTGGTTGTCCGCTGCCCGAGCCAACTCCTCCGCCTGTACCCGATTGCCAGTCACCTGAAAACGGCGCGCCGGTAAGCCTCGAGGGCTGCAAGGCCGGCGACAAAATTGTGCTTCGGGGTGTGACGTTCGAGTTTGATCGCGCGAATCTCGTGCGCAATGCGAAGACAATTCTCGATCAGGCTGGGGATGCCTTGCTCAGCGCACAGAACATTCGCGTCGAAATTGCCGGTCATACCGACGCACGTGGCAGCGATGCCTATAACTCTAAGCTCTCCAACCAGCGTGCTCAAAGTGTCATGAACTACTTGACCGAACGAGGCATTGCAGCCGACAGGATGTCAGCCAAAGGCTATGGCGAATCAGAGCCTGTGGCAGACAACGATACCGATGAAGGTCGAGAGCTTAATCGCAGGGTTGAGCTCAAGATTGTGGAGTGAGCGGGCGATCAGCCGTCGGAATTGACAAACAAATGTAAATTTTGAGGTGCGAGCAATGACTGAAAATACTTTCGACTACATCATCGTAGGTGGTGGTTCTGCAGGGTGTGCCGCCGCAGCCCGGCTGAGTGCAGAGAAGGACTGCACGGTTTGTCTTATTGAAGCCGGCCCCGTCGATAACAGCCCGCTCATCCACATGCCGTTGGGCCTGATCGGTCTGATCGGCAGCCCGAAGGTCAACTGGTGTTTCAACACAGAGCCGGAGGCGCAGTTAAATGGACGCCGCCTGTTCTGGCCAAGGGGCAAGACTTTGGGTGGTTCCAGTTCTATAAACGCGATGGTCTACATCCGCGGCCATGCAAAGGACTATGACGACTGGGCTGTTCAGAACGGCAGCCAGTGGAGCTATTCGTCATTGCTGAAGGTGTTCAAGGAACATGAAGACAACGTGCGCGGCGGCTCTTCATTCCACGGCAAGGGCGGCCCATTGAGCGTGTCCGATGTGCTGGAGCCGAATCCACTGGCGGATGCATTTGTTGAAGCTGGAAAGCAAGTTGGCATTCCTGAAAATCGTGATTTCAATGGTGCCGTGCAAGAAGGCGTCGGCTTTTACCAAGTGACGCAGAAAAGCGGGCGACGCTGGAGTTCGGCACGCGCCTTTTTGGGTATGGCAGAGGGTCGTCCCAACCTCACCGTCTTCACGGCTGCCAGGGCAACGCGGGTGATTCTTGAGGCTCGACGCGCTGTAGGCATCGAAGTCGAGCGTGCGGGACAGCGGCAGGTTTTGCGGGCAAAGAACGAAGTCATCCTGTGTGGCGGCGCGGTCAATTCGCCGCACCTGCTGTTGCTCTCCGGCATCGGCCCTCGTGAGATGTTGTCGAAGCACGGCATTCCGCTTCAGCATGAGCTGCCTGGCGTCGGCCAGAATCTCCAGGACCATCTCGACATGACAGTGATGGTGCGTGATCGCAGCAAGCAGTCCATCGGCCTTGCGCTGTCTTTCATCCCTCGTGCGGTCATCGGTTTGTTCCGCTATCTGTTCAGCCGCCGCGGGTTTCTTGCTAGTAACGTTTCGGAAAGTGGGGGTTTCGTCAAGCTACATGCATCCTCAGAGCGTCCTGAGCTGCAACTGCACTTTCTGCCAACTTTCCTGAAAGATCATGGCCGAAAGCTGGTTGCTGGCTATGGCTGTACCTTGCACGTCTGCCAGCTGCGCCCGAAGAGTCGCGGCTTCATCGGCCTGCAGTCCGCGGATCCATTAGCAGACCCGCTGATCCAACCAAATTATCTGAGTCACCCCGATGACGCGAAAGAGCTAATCGAGGGCGTCAAACTGGCACGTCGTATCTTCGCAGCCCCAGCATTCAAAAACATCAACGGCGGGGAGACGGAGCCAGGCGCAGAGGTGCGCTCCGATGCGGATATTCTGGCTAACATCCGCAGCCGCGCTGAGACCATTTACCATCCCGTCGGCACCTGCAAGATGGGTGGGGATGCAATGGCGGTTGTCGATAGTCACCTACGCGTGCACGGCATCCAGGGTCTACGCGTCGCCGATGCCTCGATCATGCCTACTCTGATTGGAGGCAATACTAATGCCCCCTGCATGGTCATCGGCGAGCAGGCTGCGCGTATGGCATTGGCGGAACGTGGTGTAGCTGGGCTTCTGAAAGCCGCTTAGGAGCACTTAGTGAGCCCAGGAGCTGCACTGCACCTTGGCCTGCATGCGCTGATCCCTGCCCTGCTGGCTTGGCTCTTGTTCCGAGAGCGATTTTTGTGGGCTGCCTGCTGGCTGCTGGCCGGCTGGGGGATAGATATCGATCACCTACTCGCCACACCCATCTACTCGGCCGGTCGCTGCAGTCTGGGATTCCACCCCCTGCATACACTTCCCGCGATTGTGCTCTACGCCACCCTCATGGTGGCGAAGCCATTGAGGCTGCTCGGCCTTGGCTTGCTCATCCATATTGCTCTCGACGGAATCGATTGCCTGCGAATGGCCTGCAAGGTTCAAAGTCACAAGATGTCGATACACCATGAGCATCACTTTCAAGGCAACTCAGTGATGGGGCCAGGTCACCTCATTCTGCTGACTAGCAATCTTTCTGAACAAAGTCATTACGCGAGGATGCAGGCATGAGCAGAAGATTGGTGCCACCACTTGATCTGGGCTGGCTGCTACTTGAAAGCCGCGATACTCCGAATCACGTCGGCGGACTAATGATTTTCGAGCTCCCACCGGGAGCACCTCCCAGCTATATGCGCGACCTCACTACCCATCTGCGATCGGTGCAGTCGCTGACAAGCCCTTGGAATCTGCATCTTGCCGCTGGCGCTGTGGCACGACGCCTACCGCTGCTTGAAAATGAAGGCCAGCCCGATCTCGAATATCACGTCCGGCGGCTGGCGTTGCCGCAGCCGGGCGGCGAACGTGAACTGGGTGAGCTGGTCTCGCGGTTGCACGCCAATTCACTGGATCTGCGCAGGCCGATGTGGGAGTGCTACGTCATCGAAGGTCTGGAGGAAAATCGCTTCGCGTTGTTTCTCAAAATTCACCACGTCCTGCTCGATGGGGTCGCTGGCATGCGCATCATCTCGCAGGCACTCTCACCTGATCCTACGGTGATCGGTTCGCCACCTTGGGGGCATGTCAGCAAGGCCTCCAAAAAGCACAGGAATCCGAGTCGAGACAGCGCGCCAGAGTCTTCCGAGACCAAATCACAGCAAATTCTGCCCCGTACAGCGCTGGTCAATCGCCGCGGCCTGCTGCTCAAGTCCATCCGTAATCTGTATCCGCTGATACTCCCAAGGTCACAACGCGTAGCGAATCTGGTTTCCGCTTTCGCGGCACCACATACCGTCTTGAACGGACGCATTACCGGTCAGCGCCGCGTATCAACCCAGTGCGTGCAGCTGGCAAGACTCAAACGCATTGCAGATCAAGCCGAAGTATCGGTGAATGATGTAGTGCTCGCATTCTGTGGAGGTGGCCTGCGCCGACTACTGGCCGAAGCCGGTGAATTGCCCGACAAGGCAACCACCGCCTGCATCCCCATCAACGTGAGGCCCGCTGGAGAAATCAGTGTTGGCACTGCAATCAGTTTCGGGTTTGCGGATCTGGCGACTGACGAGGCTGATCCACTTGAAAGATTAAAGCGAGTGCATGCATCGACTGCGGCACTCAAAAGGCACATCAGTGCCTTGCCACGGACCACTGTTGGCGCGTTCACGATGGCGGTGATGGGGCCTTATCTTCTTCAGCAGCTGACCGGACTCGGTGGCCGAACACGTCCCATGTTCAACGTCACCATCTCCAATGTGCCCGGCCCGCAGCAGGAGCTTTACCTGTTTGGCGCCAAGATGCAGGCCATGTATCCGGCATCGGTGCTCTACCACGGCCAAGCCCTGAACATCACTTGCGTGCGCTATCACGACAATTTGAATTTTGGCTTCACAGCCTGGCGCGATGCGTTGCCGCATGTTCAGCGCATCGCGGTGTATTGCGGGGAAGCACTGGACGAATTGGAAGCTGCACTCGGCATTGGGAAGTGATGCTGAGCACTTGCCATCAGTTTGTCCTTTAGTTCAGCGCAAATGTTTGGCTTGCACACTTGCCGGCAGAAACTGGTTCTTGTTCATCGCCGAGTTGAAAATCGGAGCCGGTTCTTCTGAAAGCAGGCGGCTCGCGAAGTAGCGACCATCCTTGAGATCGTAGGTGATGACGGGGAAGCAGTTTGCCGACTGCACGGCATAGTGCGGCAGAACATGCCCCTCCTGGAACCGCCAGAGACGTCCCTCATGGTCGTAGTTCTCAACCAGAACAACGTTCCAACTGTCCTCATCAAGATAGAAGACTCTGAGTCCAAAGCTGTGCCTCTTTCCACCACGCTCGGTGGCCTCCACGACCCAGACTCGGTGGCGCTCATAACGCACGTTGTCGGGATTGAAAAAGTTCGGCGTGAGTTGCTCTGCGTAGGTCTGGCTGCCGTCGGAGAGTCTGTAGGCGTTGTAGGGCAACATCAGCTCGCGCTTGCCAATCAGTTTCCAGACGTATCGGTCGAACGGGCCGTTATACATGTCGATCATATCGACGAAATACATCGCCTCGGTACCAGGGAATGGCTGGTCGTAGCCGACTGGCGGGATACGAAAAAGCTTTGGTGAACCCGGCGGCGCCACCCAGATAGCACGCGCGTCTTTCTCTGAGTTGGCGGTTTCGTGTGCCAGTGCGAGGAAGTTGGCAAGACCGGCACCAGTGAACTTGAGCAGGTAATAAAGCAGGATGTTCTGCGAGGAGATATCGACGGGGTCATCCGTGTTGCCATAGCGAAAATAGGCTGTCTCGTTAAGTCGATACTCTTGTGTCACCTTGCCAGTTGCAGTGACCACGGCCTGTCTCGACTGCAGCGCCACCGTGTTGCCCCGGTAGCGTACGCGGTGGTTCCAAAGCGCCTCTACGCCGTTCTCCGGCTTCGGAAATGGGAACCCCAGTCGTGCGTTTTCAAGCGAGTCGGACCCGACCAACCGTGCCTTACCGATGTTGGCCTCGGAGCTCTTGGTGATGGCTACCGGATAGGACACGCTGCGATGGGTTTTATAGATTGGCATTCGGTAGTCGGGATACCGTGCGAACAGCGCCTGATGGCCCTTCGAAAGCAGATTCCGGAATTGATCGACATTTCTCGCGGTGATGGTCTGCGTCGGCCGCTCGATCGAGAATGGATCGACAAGCCGCTGTCCGGCCCGGAATGAAGCGGGCAGCCGTGCGGGCGAAATGCCGCCAGACCAGGCCGGGATGCTGCCGTCGGCATTGCCCTCAACTTCAGCACCGATTGCAGTTAGCGGCCCCGGAGCCCGACGGCGAACGGCAGGCATAGAGCCTGAAGTCTCGGCGGGACCATTGTTTCCTGCGACTCCAGCACTGGCGATTTCGGTGCGCCCCAGCAACCGCCCACTGAGGCTGACCGACTCATCCAGCACCGCAGGGCCCTGGGCAGCGGCAGCGAGCGCCAGCTCGCGCGCCTGACCAGATTCGAGGTAACGAATCCAATCCGATGCCAGCTTCTGCTGGCTTGAAAACCCAGCCGCCTGGCGAAAGGCACTCAATGCGCCATCGACATCCGCCTGCTGATAGCGCACCAATCCAAGATTGAGCATCAGGGTTCCACTGGGTTTTCCCAGTTGCAGCGCCTGGCTCAGCGCAGCTTCTGCGCGTGCGTAATCGCGCCGCTCGCGCAGCAGCTGCGCCATCTGTTCATAGATTTCTCGGCTTCCCTGGCTGACGGCAAGCTCCTCAAGCACTTTCAACGCCAGCGTTTTCTCTTTGGCACGCACCCATAGGGCAGCCAGCAGTTTGCGGTTCTCGGCACTGGGCGGCATCAAACCCTGCTGCATCCAAGCCTGAAGCACCGATCCAGCCTCGAAGGGGGCACCGATCTGGCCAGTCAACAGCACGAGCCGCTCTCTGTCTTCCACACTGCGCAGATATCCCAGGCGATTGGCGACCTCCATCGTCGCTTGAGCGCGTTCAGAGTTGCCGGCTTTCAGATACAAAGCTGCAAGCTGCATCCAGGCTTCCTTCCGATTAGGGTCGGTTCGCAGTATGGATTCGAGTTCGGTCGCTGCCTCACCTTCCCGACCCGATCCCATCAGGGCGGCGATCAGCGCCATGCGCCAGTTGGGATTTGGACGTGGCGTGGCGGCAATTCCCTTTTGAAGCAGTGGCACCGCCTCCTTGAATCTGCGTTGTTCCAGATAGGCCGCACCGAGTGCCATATGGACTTCAGGACTCGCCTGCCCCGCTTTCACCAGTGCTTCCAGCTGCGGTACTTTTTGCTTCAGGTTTCCCGATGCCATTGCCAGCGAGGCCAGGTCCTTGCGCAGCAGCTCGGCTGCTGGCCCGGATAGGACATTGAGGTTTAGCGCCTGCTGTAACAGATGCTGCGCCTTGGAATAGTCCTTCTGCTCAATAGCCTGGCCAGCCAGTTCTTGAAGTAGTAAGGCACGGCCGTAAGGATCGGTAGTGGACTTCAGCAGTGTCTGCGCATCAACTGCCTTTAGTGGAAGCTTGGGGATGTCGATCTCCCGCACCTCGCTCTGGTACTGATCGGCCCTCGTGATGCCGCAAGGCAAAAGCACCATAGCCAAGGTTGTCAGCACAGCAAGCTTTACGTGCTGACGCGCCAGCAGCGGGCTACCAGTTGTAGGCACAGTCTTCATGGTTCATCGGCACGCGCTGCTTAACCTCTGCCGCCTTGCCGGTGGCCGAATACAGCCACTTGGAGATGCTCTGCACCGCAGCAGCCTCGAAGACCCCCTTGGGGTCTGCATCGAGGATGCGCACGTCCTGAACATGACCGTTCGGCATCACCACGAATAGCGCCTCAACCCAGCCGGAGAGCTTCTGCTTGCAGGCCCACTCAGGCATTTGCGGGCGCGCCGTAGAGAGCGGCACAAGGGGCTTCCCCTTCCAACCCCGCCCGCCACTACCCACACCGCCGGCACCGTTGCCATTGCCATTGCCACCTGCACCGTTTCCGCTGCCAAAACCGGAGAATGCACCACCACCCAGTATCCCCTCGCGAGACCCAAACGCCAGCGGGACATTGATGTTGCTGAGATCGACCGGGGTCAGGGCGACGCTGGGCGCATCCAGCGGAGGCAAGTCAGGCTGACCGAGTGCTGGTGGGGACGCTGGTGGAGGGGGTGGCGCCTCGTCCAACAGGTCTGGCGGATTGGGTGGCTCTGCTGGCGGTGGCTGATTGCGTGCGATGCTTACCGCATCAATCACCCTCTGCGCGCCGAGCCCCTCGTCATTTGGCGTGCGAACGAGCCAGCCCAACGCGAGGAACAACAGTGCCGTCAGCAGGATGCTCAAGGCCGAAAGCAGAAACCAGCGCGTCGAAAGCCTCAGGTGAAGATCGGATGGCATGGATCAATTAGGCGTTGCCGCTACCGAGACATCAGCGACACCCGCGAGACGCGCCTGATCCATGACTTCCACCATCAGTCCCAGTCTTGCGCTCTGGTCGCCCTGGATCACCACGGCGGCTTTCGGTTTACCACGACGCAGGCGCTCGATCTCGGTGCGCAGGCGGCGGATATCGACGCGCTCGCGGTTAATCCAGATCTGGTTCTCGGCGGAGATGGCAACGAAGATGCTGGCGCGGTCTTCTTCTTTCGCCGTCTTGGCGGAGGGTTTGTTGACGCGAATTCCAGATTCCTGAACGAAGGCAGCTGCAATGATGAAAAAGATCAGCAAGTTCATGACGAAGTCGAGCATCGGCGCGAGGTCGATGCCGGTTTCCTCATTAACAGGATGATTGCGGCGAAGTTTCATCACTTCAGGCGGGTGGGATCAGGTCGTTGAGGCGCTCAGTTTCACGCTGTACTCGCGACGTGAAGATGTTGCCGAAAAACAATCCGATCACGCTGACCACCAGTCCCGCCATGGTGGCAACCATCGCGTGGGAGATGCCATCGGCCATGGCCCTGGTGTCGCCGCCACGTGTGAAAGCCATCGCATCAAACACCTGCAACATGCCCATCACAGTGCCGAGCAGGCCAAGCAGCGGGGCCATGGGCACCATGACGCGAATCACTGGCAGGCCAGATTCCAATGCCGCTCGCAACTGTGAAATCAGCGCTAGGCGGATGCGCTGCGCTGCCCATGAGTGACGATCAACGCGACCTCCCCATTCGGCAAGTGCCTCGGCACGCAATCTCGGATACACCTTTAACAGAAACCATGCGCGCTCCAGGACTACGGTAATCAGCACGCAGCAGGCAAACAATAACCAGCGTGTTACCCAGCCGCCGGAATCGAGAAACTCATTGAGGGTTTCGTATGGCACAACGATCGGTTCCATCAGCAAGCTAAGCACTGGATTTCCCCATTGCTTCCAGTTGTCGAGCCAGCAGCCCCGCAGCCTGCTCATCCAGCACTTGGATGAGTGTTCGTGATCGCGCTGTGATGAAGGTATTTACGAACAGCAGCGGGATGGCGATCATCAATCCGAGAGCCGTGGCGATCATCGCCCGCGAAATCCCTTCGGCCATCAACTTGGGATCGCTGGCACCAGCCTCGGTGATGACTTGGAAGGTGATGATCATGCCAACCACCGTGCCAAGCAGCCCCAGCAATGGCCCCGCTGCGACGATCATCCGCAGCAGCGATTGGAACCGTTCGAGTTTGGGGGTTTCTCGCAATACCGCTTCTGACAATCGCGTCTCCAGAACCTCAGGGTCTTGTCCGGTCGGATCACCCTTGAGGCTGAGAAGCACGCGGCCCAGCGGGTTGTCGTGATTCGGCCTCGTGATGTCGCGCAATTGATGTCCTACCCTTCGGCCCACCATCACCAGAAAGCCGAACTGCCACGTGGCGACGACTGCACCCAGCACGCCGATTGCGATGATCACATAACCTACCTCACCGCCTTGATGGAGACGATCCGCCAGCGTGGGCCGATCGGCGATCAGGCGAAGCAAATCACCTCGCGAGGGATCAACCAGAACGTCGTGCAAACCCTCAGTGGCTTCGGTGAAGGCCTTTGCCAGTTCGATGCCATCCTCAGGCTGGCGCTCCAAAACCGACAGCTCGCCGGTCTCGGGCTGGAGTATCAGGTGCCCCTCTGCAGTCAACGCTGAAAATTGACCAATGCGGACGACATCGGTCTGGATTTTTTCACCCAGCACATCCCGCACCGTGGTTCTGAAGCGACTGATACGCCCACTTTCAGCGGCCTCCTGAGCATAGAGGAACCACAGGCGCTCGATCTCAGTGATGTTGGGAATTTCGTCTGCTGCGGCGAGTTTATCGAGCAGCGGCAGGCGAGCGGGAAACTGAGGTGTAGTCAAAGCATGTGCTAGTTGGCCGCGGAACTCGCCGGCGGACTGCGCGATGCCTGCATAGATTTGACCTGTGTCACCCACCTGCTCAGCGAGCTGCTTCTTCAGCTGGGCAACTTCCTGCTGACGCGCCGCAAAGCGCGCCTTGACGGCACTCACTCGCGTGTTTGCCGCTCCCAAGTCTGCCTCCGCCTTGGCGAGCAACGCGGCCTGCTCGTTCTTGTTGCGGAGGAATCGTGCCTCCCGCTCGCCATTCAACTTGCCAGAGGCCTGCGAGGACTGCGTGATGTCACGCAGCAGCGCATCCATACCCGACGTCGCCTGGGCCTGAACCTGGCAGCTTGCAGCGAGCAGAGTCGCCAGTAAAAGACGTCTCATGGTCTCGCACCTGCAGCGAGAATCGGCAAACGCAGCAAATCGGGTGCCGCAGTTTCACGCGCCATTCTCAAACCGAGGCGGATCTGGCTCGCATATTCGTAAGGCAGCACGGCCCATGTTTTTGAAGAAGAGTCCCAAATACCGCAGCGCTTGCCATCCATCGACAGGTAATAAAGCGCCGCCCTGCCCACGCGCAATACATGAACTGTGCGCTCGTCGATCTCCCCCTGCTCGATGCCTATCGAGCGGCCGTATTCGGCTTCAATCTGCCAAGCTTCCAAGGCTTTCTTGAACTTCTCTGCACGATCGGCAGCTGGATCGGCAATCAGCTTCTTGAGCGCCTGCAATCGCTCACGTCGCTCAATCAACAGGAAAGGCGCGTCTAACGCAATGAACTTTTCAAGCCCCTGAACCATGCGAGCCAGCAGGGGCGATAGCTCTCGTTCAGTGCGTTCCAGTTCACCCAACTGCCGTTGGAGTCCGGTGCGCTGCGCGTCGAGACTGGCGGCCTGCTCCTCAAGCTGCTGCGCGTAGGCCGTGAGCTGCTGGGACTGCCAACTGGCTGACAGGTAGCGCTCAAGAAGAGTACGCGTCTCGCCGTCGAGCTGATCGATACGCTGCTGCGAAGCTCGCGAAGCTCTGTTCGCCGTCAACGTCTCGTCGATGGCCTTGGATGCCGTGCCTTGCGCAGCTGCAGCAACCGCGTATCCCCCCAAGAGCAGGGCAGCCAAAACGCAGTAGAGGTGCGGTTTATGGCCGCGCGATGTGGACAAAGCTGTTCTCTCCTCAATGTTTGCGTACCGGGGGCGAAGCCATCTGCCGCCCGGTTACACAATGCCTGTGCGCTATTAGCTGCAATCCGCTGAAATCCTCGCAGAGGGCCACGAACACGAATGCAAATAATATAGTGCGTAGTGACTATATCTACATTTTCACTCAAATAACAGCCGCCTCTACCCGTCGCGAAGTCACTATGGTAGAGCTAGAACTGGTATTTGAAGTAGAAGCCCAGATTGTCTCTGTCACGGTATAGGTTGTTTGACGAGCCACCAAAGAAGGTGTTGTAGGCGACGGTGAACGACAGCGCCTTTTCGTAGCGTGTCTCCAGCAGAAGATTCAGGCTTTTTCGACCCTGCACGAAGTTGCCTGCGGGGCCCGGTGAATTGCCTTGAATATCGTGCATGAGAATGAAGATGGGCTGCACGCTGATCGACGGCAGCACGGACTCGTAACTGATGCGTCCAACCACTCGATAGCCCCAGGAGAAAGCATCTGCAAACGCGCCACGTCGCGCCTGGAAAGGATTGAATCGCAAGCCATCTGGGCCGACTGTGCAACTTGGGTTGGTCGAACAGGCAAGGCGAGAACCATCGGCACCACTACCGTCCGCTCCAGCACTGGCGTGAGTGGTAGCGGTTAGAGGACCTTCGATTTGCAACTTATCGAAATCAGGCATGTTGAGTACGTGCGTCGCGGCCAGTTCGTACAGCAGGATGACCTGATCGGCACGAATCCAATTTTCGGAAGCTCCTAATACCTGCGTGGCTCCGATGTTGTATTGCGCAACCTTGCCTGGAATCCAGCCCTGGATATAGCTATTCGGCGGGTTCTCGCCGATCGTTCCGCCCCGGAATGGCGTGATGAAATTCGGAAATGAGCGTGCGGAGCCTGGTGCTGCACCAATCACCAGATTGACCGTATCGGCATACGGGTTGTTGCCGTTGGCATCCGTGAAGTCATTGCCGTCATACACCACATAGCCACCAGCTTCATTGAAACCCAAGCCAGCTTGAGAGCCTGCACAGCCGACACTGGCATCGTGACAACTGGTCAAGACCGGACCGAAGGAGGCAAAAGCAAGGTCAATCAATGCAACCTGCAATGGCAGGTTTGGTCGATAGGCTACTTCACCTTGCAGTGATAAATCCCCGACCGTGGTGGTGAAACTGAAGCCAAACAGCTTGCGGTCTTCTGGGTATTCGAGCTGGATCGCAGCCGTGTCCAGCGGCACTGCATCTGACGCTGGCTGCCCCGGCTGCGGCAGCAGCAGATTCACCAATCCACCTAGCGCCGAAGGATCTGCAGCAACGCCGAGATCGCCCAATACCTGTGGGCGTTGTGCCGTCAGGCTGATCAGATCAGCGCTGATCTGGGAGTTGGCACTCGGTGCGGTAAGCGGCAGATTGGGGCAGACATCCAGGAATTCCAGTGTGTTCCGTGCATCGATTCCGCGGGCGTTGCCAAGCCGACGGGCACAACTGGCATTGGTCGAGAAGAAGCTGACGTACGGCAATTTTGAGTGGTAGTTCATGTAGTACAGACTGAGCTCGGTTCCGTTGTTGAGCTCTTCTGCGTAGTACTTGAGCGAGACGCCGTACTGGCCCTGGCTTCGAGCGTTCTTGTCTGGCCGACGATCCAATGTCAGCGTCGTCGGTGTGATCAGCGTCAAAGGATTATCCAGCGGAGCACCAACCTTATCCGGGTCATCAGCCGCCCCACCAAAAGCGGCGTTGACGGTGTCACGCAGATCGCCAGTACCGATATCCACGAACGAGAAGTAGGCACCTGGCGTGGGAATTTCCACAGGCTGCCATTCGTATTGATAGAAGGCCTCCATGCTGACACCGCCAAAAAGGGATGTGCCGGCACGCACGCTGCCGATGGGAACAAAAAGCTCTTCCAGCAAACCAAAACCAAGTCTGTAGAGGCTATTGGCATTAACTGGCTGCGCCTGATTGAGGCTGTTGATAACTGCTACGGTGCTTTGGCCCCAGTTCACACTTTGTCGCCCGACTCGGAAGGTTAATTCACGGTCGCCTGGTAGCGATGCCGTACCGAAGAAGTTGGCATCAAGCAAATCAAATCGCAGACCGATCTGTTGTGCTTCGTCGTTCGCTCTTTCACTCCGCACTGATGCACCAGGGCCATACACCCGGGGTAGATAGCGGTTGGAGGTGGTGGGACGATCTGCAATACCGACCTGCTCTACATTGTCGGCCGTAATGAGATTGGGACGGTACTCACGAAAGTCGAATCCATTGACTGGATCAGCAATCCCAATGCCGCGCACGAAGAATCCATAGTTTCCAAAGCTCACCGTCAGATCTTGCGATAGCTTGAAAGGGGCCTGGGTGATATCGCCCTTGTCGTAATTGAGATTGCCATCATCAAAATTGACCGAGGCCATTCCAGGCGAACGGGTCAGCTGCTGCGCAGGGAAGTTTTGCAGGCGATGCAGGCCCTGACAGGATTGATATTGGCCGGAGCACACGGTCGGATTTAGGTTTGCCTTGCCCACCAAATCGTCCGCACGATCCTCGATTCGCCAAGATGCACCGAAGGTTACGGTATTGTTGAGAACGGCAGATACCGCAGTGTCCCCCGCTTGAAAATTGAAGTCGACGGCCAGTGCTTTCTGCGCAAGAGTGACAAGCGCAGCTGCGCAGGCGATATGGTGCAGGTTCAAACGTCGCATGATTGGGTGCTGTAGTAAGAGATGGAGTCGTTGGCCGCCAGCGCAGAGGTTGCCGGCACAAATGTTGTCGCTCCGACGTTCAAGGTTGGGTGGCCTCTTCGACAATGACGTTGACACTCTTGATTGTTGACTTGATGGTCTTGTGGTCACCATCCGCCCAGAACACTTTCAGGGTGTGCGGGCCTGGCTTTGCCGGCAGATCGAAGACGAAGAGGTACCGATCGCCACCGAGGCGGATGAGCTGGTCGTTTACCGGCATCAGCGAGATACCTTCGGTCTCGATGTGAAGATGTGTGCCCACCGTAGGCGCACTCATGGTGAGACGACGCAGGTCGCCAGGCGTTTCAAAAATCAGGGCCAGCTGGGTCCCAACTCTGGCACCTTCAGTCGGCATCAGGATGCGCAGCGCAGGCACCTCCGTCGGTGCAGCGCCCTGCCCCGTCGCAGACTTTGCGTGGTGGGCATGATGGTGCTCATGTCCGACCTCTGCGGAGAATGCAGCGAGTGGGAACAGCGCTGAAGTCAACAATGCGAACAGGGGTTTGGTATTCATGCGTGAGGTCCTTGTGTAAGGCTGTGGAAAAAGAGGGTTAGTGGACGTGATCGTCTGGCGGCGGCTTGAGTTGTGGCTCGAGGTTGAGCGTTGCGAGCTGGGGGTAGAGTTTTTCAAGCTGGTCCCAACCGTCAGAGTCTGCTTCAGCGATCCAGCGCGCACGCAAGTATCCGAAGCGATCAATCAGGAACTCGACGTGTTGCCACTCCATGCCGAGACGGTCTGGCATGCCGCGATTTGCAACCGTGCGCGACAACAATTCGTAAGACGACCAGATCGGTGTGCCGCCCCCTTGGATGACCGTGAATGGCAAACCGGCGGGTATCGGGAGCGCGGTATCGACCACCGCTAGAATGGTCGTGCGCAGACCTGCCAGCTGGCCTTGTGCCTCCGCCAACTGCATGAGACGTCCTTTGGCTGTAGGCCCTTCAAGAAATACCAGCAAGACATTATGCAAACCTCGATAGCCCTTGAGTTCCATCGGGCCAGCTGGTTGCTCGATGTAGAAATTCGGCGCGCCTAACCAAGGCTGCTTTGGGGTCACCTGCGGCCGCAGCAGACGCGCTTCGAAGCCCTGCGAAAAAGTGCGCAGAAAATTGATGACGTCCCAGCGGTCGGTGACAGTCATCACCTTCTCGAATCCAGGCATGCCGCCGGCGGGAATTCCGTGCGTCAACCACCAGTGCATATCGCCAGCAGTGTGCAGTGCCGTGTGCGGTTCGCTGAGATTGGCCGGCAACCGTGGCAACGATTTTGCGAACGGGCCATCACCCAAGCCACCGCTACCGTGGCAACCAGTGCAGTGCGCCTCATACAGGGCACGACCTTCGGCGATTGAGACTGTCAGATAAGGTACATCTGAGCGCCGAAAGCTATCCGGATAGGCAGGCACCGCCAGTGCCCAGCACAACGTCCCAACACTAGCGAGGCCGATGACCCCGCCCAGGATACGCAGTCTGCTGCTGCGCCCCAAACCGACCAACAGCGAAGCCACCGTGAGACTGCCGACTGCACCGAGGATCCAAACACGCAGCGCCTTGTCGACCCAAGTGGCATCCCATGACCAGCGAACCGGCATCCACCAGAAGGCGGTGTCGTGCAGTGCTGGAGTAGTCTGACCAAGCAAGGTAGCGCATCCCAGCATGGCAGCTGCCAACCCCATCTCGATACCGACATGCCGCAGCGCCTGAGGTGCGATCTGTAAGGCATCTTCGCCTGAGTGAAGCGCAGGCAGAAAGCGTTGCCGCAACCGGTTGGCAAGCAACAGAACACTGCCCAACAAGGCGAGCTTCACCAGCAATAATGCCCCGTATCGAGTGCCGAGGAGATCTCCTTCGGTATCAATGTAGTTGTCGGCAAGCAGTAGTCCGCTCACGACAATAACCGCCATGAGGCCCGTCGCCAGATGCGAGAAACGCGTCAGTGCATCGGCGAGCCTGGACTGCGATAGCCCGAGGTGGCGATATGAAAATCGATGCACCGTGATTGCCCATATCGGCAAACCGCCGACCCAGAGCGCAACAGCAATCTGGTGGCTCACATTCAGCAGCAACGCCTCGGCCAGATTCTCGGCACCAGCTGCATGTCCTCCCCAAGGTCCAAGACAGATATAGAGCGCTACCAGAGCGGGCAGCAAAGCGATGGCCATGGGGCGGGTCGACTCGTATCGGGTCAGCACGGCAGCTGGCACCACAAGAAGGGCAACAGCAGCTCGCCACATCCAGACTCGTCCCACGTGAGTATCGAGAATAAATTGGGTCCAGCCGTCAAGCGTCAGCGCACGTTCACCCAGTGCATTGAACTGGCCTGCCAGAGTGCCGATGTGCAAGAGCAGCAGAAGACCTGAAGGCAGCAGCCAAAAAAGCAGCTCACTGCGGACATCAGTTCGGGCGGTGTGCGGCCCCAGATCGCGGAGACAGAAATAGCGAAACAGGGTGGTGCCGATGATGACCGACCCGGATATTGCGGCCATCCACCGGCAGACGCCGGCGACGGCTTCAATCATTCACTGCACCTGCTGCCTGGATGCGGAAACCGTAACCGTATTCGACGATGTGACCGTCTACCGAAAGCACCTTGTATTTCACGGTGTAACTGCCGTTCGCAAGCGCTGGCAGAGGCACGATCAGACAGCGTGTCTTGGCTCCATCTCTCGCCGGCGGCGGCAGCACTACCGCCTTGCCTGCCCCGTCCTCAAGCAGCACTTTGGAAAAGCCCGCCTCGACGTTTTCGTTGAAGCACAGTCGGATCTGCTTTGGTGCGATGCTCAAGACTGCGCGTCGCCCGGGTTCCGAACTAATCATGCCGGCATGAGCAGATGCAGCAGTCGGCAGCACCAACAAAAACACAAGTGCTGCCGCCTCTGTGGCGACACTGGCCCGCAGCAACGCGCGCGTCGTCATGATGTGCTTTTTGCAGCTTTGCGTGATGTCAAATAATAGGCAAGGCCGGCAAGTCCCAGCGAGAAGATTGCGGCACCCACGTAACGACCGTAGTGACGAACGCCGACTCGGAACGGGAAAACCGAATGTTCGACCTTGCCAGTTTTTGGGTCGGTCGCCGTGAGGAATCCGATATACCAGCCGGAGGCCTCAAAGACGTGATCGAACGTCAGTGTGCCTCGCGGGTAAATGCCGGCAGGCATTTTCACGACCGTCGCCGCATCGATCTCCTCTGCATTGCCTAAATCCTCGTAACGACCGGCGGCCTTGCGATTCTTCACATCGCGCAGCACCCGAAACTCGACACGCTGCTCACGAAGTGCTGGTGTGATGTAGTCGATCACGATGATCGCTCGCCCCAATTCAGGAATGTCTTCGCAGAACTCCTGGGTGGCCCGCACCTCCGGCTGATAGCCGGTGAAGTGGGCACGCATGCCGGCAACCTTGAGAATGCAGTTGTCGTCCTCAATAGACACACCGCCGTGTGCCTCTGCCTCAAGTGGCAACAGCAGTATCAAGGTCGCGACGGAAAACGCAGTGAGTAGTTTCTTCATCGCAGGGGTTATCCGAATACCGGGATCATCGGGCCGCCAAACTCGACCAGATAACGTTTGCCGGTGCCTGTATAAAAGTGCAGCAGCCCTGCAACAACCGCATCGGGTGAAGCGATCATGGTGGTCATCCGTTCGGTCTCCCACATCGCATCGTCTGCGTAGATCACCAGACGCTTGGTTTCACCGGGTGCCACGGGGCCGCCCTCCACGCGCAGGGCATCAGGCGCAAGAAGATCATGCTCGTCAAGAGGCTTGACCTTCAGCACAGCCGAGTTGATGAAGCGCAGATTTCCCGCAGCGAACTCGCCGACAGTGATTGGCTCATCGCCTCGGTTGGTTACTTCGACCTCAAGACGGAAACTGCGACCAGGAATTCGATATCTTGCTTCGATGAGCTTGATGGATACGGGATTGGGCGCACGTTCGATCGCCGGGACATCGACTCGCCCGGTTTGCAGTGGAGTCGTGATCGGGTATTGCTCCTGTGCATACAGGTAACCACCGGCAATCAATCCGAGTGTCAGCAGCAGAAAGCCACCTGCTATACGGCGATCCCACGTCGTAATCATCTCATCGGCTCTAGTACCCAACTCCTGCGCGCGTTTGAATCTCGGCACGATGATCGGGCACTTGGTCAGCCAGTAGATGAACCAGGCGAGCCCTACGGAAAACCAGAGTGCAGACCAGAACACGACATTGGAGAAGCCATACGTTTCAAGATCGATTTTCTTGCCCAGCAACGTGGTTGTGCTGTTCTCAAAGTCCGCAAAGCTGCCGGTGACCTCAACCCAGATACCAGGGCCGATGATCGGCCCGGTGCCTTTGACGTTGATCACAGGATGGACGTGATAGCGACCTGGCTTGCGAGCCTTCATCGTCACCTCGAAGTCATAGAGCTCGCCGTAACGAAACGAGGTAGAGCGAATCATCGGAACGCCATTGACACGCGAATCCAGACGCACAAAGGAAGGCCCCGGCACCCCGATATTGAGATAGGCAGTGTCTTCGATAGAGTTCACGTGATGAGGCCAATACTTCGAGGGCATGAACTGCCCCTTGATCGTAATGACCTCATTCACTGCCAGTTTGGCGGTGGAGACTTGGACATCTAGCCAATGGACCGTGCGCATGCGCAACTGCGGCATCTGCGCGCGTTCACCGTGTGCTACGGCTTCAAGTGGCAGGAGGCTGATGAAGAACACCAGCGCGGAGATACTCAGAGAAAGAATGGTTTTCATGTGAGGGTCCTAGACGATCTTGCGAATCCAGATCGCTTTAGTACCGAGGTACCCGATCCAGAGCCAGAACCAGTAATTGAGGATGTTGAGAAAGCCTGCAAACACTGCCGTGAGTGGCGTTACAGCTTCCCCGAAAGTGCGAAGCGTGGACTCTTCAATGATCCGAACGTACTCCGGGATTGCTGTACGGATGTATTCGTAGCCCAGCGTGTCTGCGACCGTCAGCATCGTGCCGTGCATTTCCACGGGCACTTGAAAGGGCGCGAGCATCGACCAGTTGAGTGGATACAGGAATGCACCGACCGCAAAACCACCAAACAAGCCCGTCCAGAAAAAGCTTCGGGTCAGCAGCAGCATGCAATCCAGTATCAAGCCCAGTCCGATGTAGGTTGAAGGCCAGACAAAGTTCATCGGAAAGTCGGCGAACAAGTGGAAGTTCAGATAGCGGCTTATCCAGGCCGCAAAGGTCAGACAAAGAATGGTGAGCGTACCTCCAAGAGGTAGGCGCAGCTTGTCCCACAAGACGTATGAGAAAACGGCGGGCAACACCGTGATCGCCAAGGGCGTAACCAAGGGCCACCAGCGGCGGTCACGCCAATCCACCCAGTAGTCCCAGTCACCAACCAGCAGTGCGAAGTGAAAGCTGAAGATGCCGGCGAATAGCAACACCACTAGTGGGATGGCAAGAAGATCCACTTGGATGTAAGCCTTGCGCTGCTCAGCCGATGAGGACATACCTGATCTGGTTGCCGATACCGCTTGCGAGCTCTTGCTCATTCTCAACTCCGATTTATGTGGTGCCCGCCGCCCGAGCCTGCTGAGGACGCTCGCTGCACCGTTTAGTTTTTTTGTGACAAGGCAAACCATGCTGCGAGGAGCGACGCACCGGTTAGGGGCCCGCAACTTCAAATCAATGGCGGATGCTCTTTTTCAAGCTCTCAGCAGGCCACATGTGGAATCCCTCGTGGCCAGCTGAGAAGACTTGAGGAACCTTCGTTACCCAGCAGCCAATACTTTCTGAGGCTCTGCGCTGTCCTCGGAAACAAGCCGTGTCAGCTCGACGATGCGTGTCAGCAGTTGAACCAGCAAACCGCCCGCTGCAAATGCCGACCACCCCAGCAGAACGAAGCCCCAATGGATCGGCGCTGCAAAAAGCTCTTCCGCGTAGAAGAAGGTGTGCCCCCATTCGTTGAGGCCTAAGTTGGGCATGATCATGATCGGCCCAGCAACCAGCAGTGCAAAAGGCAATGACACCCGGTCGGCGAACTGCGGAAGCCGGGTTCGTGCGTATACGAACGCCGCAACGCCAGACATGATGAACATCGGGATCGCGAAGTAGAACAGCACAATGTGGGTCGGTGTGAAATCGGTATCACGGACGGTCACTTGATGCCATGCCGCGTCGGCCTCCGTGAAGGGAGAGGCTGTTAGATAGGCGATGCACGCGAACAGCAGAATCTGCGAGAGAAGCACGAAATAGCGGCGCAGCTCTTCCGCCGGCTCCAGCTTGTCCAAGTTGCGATCTCGTGTCACCAGAAGCCAACCGACAATGCCTGCACCAGCCAGCGCCAGCACCGGCAACTGGATATACAAAAGCCTCATCCAGTACTGCTGAAACTCGGGCGAGAAATAGTCAAGCCCAACGGTAAAGGCTGTTGCATGCTGATAGACGCGATAGGCCGAAAAAATGATCGCAACCAACGAAAGCAACAGAAAAAAACGCGCCCAAGGTGTCTTGGGGGAACTATATGCGGCTGTCTTCATGGTGTTTTCTCCTCTCAAGTATTACTGCCTTTCCGCGCGGACTTGGCGAAGGCATGGCAGACGGTAGTCACACATCCGCTCATTGTCAATAGTGGAGATATGCACTCTGCATTATTGCATTTGACAGCACGTTCCTCCTTTTCGCATAGTGCGTATTGTCGCTATTTGCTTTATGGGTCGACGCTCAGTGGTCTACATCGTCGTCAGTTAAGCGGACCGTGCAAGTCGATCCACACAAGAAAAATCAAAGAAGAGCGCATTGATCTGCATTTCAACAGCTAGATGAGGAGGTGCCCCAATGAATGTCGGCAATCCATTTCCATGGACCAAGTTTTCGCCCCCCGCCTACGACCTCGATGTCGTTCAGAGTCTTGCGCAGCAGATCGAATTGCACGCACGCACGCGCGGCGACCAGCCCGCAGCCGAATACCTCAGCAGCACGCTGACATACCGGCAACTAGATTGCCTTGGAAATCGGCTTGCACGTCACTTGATGGCACGCGGCCTCACGAGTGGCGAAGTGATTGCGATACACCTGCCAAATGTCCCCCAGTACCTGATCGGCCTAGTCGCTGCCTCCAAGTTGGGATGTCCCGTTACGGGAGTCTCGCCGCTGCTCACAGCTCCTGAACTCGTCCATCAGATGGCAGATTCTGGCGCCAGAGCGCTACTCACCCTCGATTCGCTCTATCGCCAAGCGGTGATGCCCGTTGCCGAGCAACTTGGCGGGCTTCGCTGTGCAGTCGTTACGGGGCCGATCGACTTCCTCCCGGCTCTGAAGCGAACACTGGCGTACGGACTAAAGAAGTTGCCTCGTGTGGAATGGAAGGCGATCCCAGGGCGAGCCACCGACCCATGGCTGGACGCAATGAAACGGCGTAACGATTCGAATGTGAGTTCACCGATTTCAGCAAATGACACGGTACTCATTCAATACACCGGAGGAACCACTGGGAAGCCGAAGGGCGCGGAACTGAGCTTGAGCAACCTCAGTGCGAATGCCGCGCAAGCCTCGTGTTTTCTTGGGTACCAGCCGACCGATACCGTGGCTTCAGCGTTTCCGCTCTTCCACCTCGCCGGGCTTGCCATTTCATTGATGTCGCTACGAAGCGGTGCGAGGCAATTGCTGATCCCTAATCCGAGAGACATTGGTCACTTCGTCGCCCAGATGCAGAAGTTTCCGCCGACCATGATGGGAAATGTGCCGTCGATGTATCAGATGCTGATGGATCATCCGGATTTCACTCGCATTGATTTCACCAATCTAAGACTCGCATTCTCTGGTGCCGCCCCTTTCGCGGTCGAGGCCATTCACAAGCTGGAAACGTTCGTCGGCAAGAACAAGCTCTGCGAGGTCTACGGCATGACCGAGGCCAGTCCGTTGATGACCATCAACCCTCCCGCTCGCGCCAAGCCGGGGACGGTTGGCATCCCGGTCCCAGGATGCAATCTCAAGATCATGGATGTCGAAACCGGCCAGATCGAAATGCCTACTGGCGAGCCCGGCGAGATCACGCTCTGCGGCCCTCAGGTGATGAAGGGCTATCGCAATGCCCGGGAAGCCACTGCCAAGACCGTACGAACACGCGATGGCGAACGATGGCTCTACTCCGGTGATGTCGGCTACCTCGATGAGGAGGGTTACCTCACCATTTCGGATCGCGCCAAGGACATGTTGATCGTCGGCGGCTTCAAGGTGTTTTCAGTTGAGGTCGAGGGCAAGCTCAAGGAATTGTCCTTCATCGAACACGCCGCGTTGATCGGTGTGCCTGATCCGGTCAAGCCTGGCAACGAGACAGTACACCTTTTCGTGCAACGGTCCCAAGCGCATCTGGCTGACGATGTCGCAGCGCTACAGCAGAAAATACTGGAGTTCTGCCGCGCCAACATGGCGCCGTACAAGATTCCAAAGCGAATCCACTTCATCGCAGCCATGCCGCTGACTGCGGTCGGCAAGCTCGACAAGAAGCTGCTCCGCAGCCAGCTAATGACCGAAATTCAGGAGAACGCCGCATGAATGCACCACTGCGCAGCGAGGCCGTTCCGATGCAGATGATCGAGGCCACCAAGCCAGCGATTTCGGACATGTTTGCAAGTCAGCGCAACACGGCGCTGCGTTGGCGCACATCAGCGGCCGCCGAACGCATCGAACGCATTCGTCGTCTGCGAGATGCCGTGCAGAAAGCCGCGCCCGCAATCCGGCTCGCCGCCGCTGCGGATTTTAGGAAGCCTGAAGCAGAAGTTGATTTGACCGAGCTTTTCACGGTGGTGGCAGAGGCGAACATGGCCATCCGCCGCTTGAAGCGATGGATGAAACCGCAGAAAGTGTCTACCAGCCTGCTCATGCTGGGCACACAAGGCCGGGTGGAATATCAGCCACGCGGCCGCTGCCTGATTGTGTCGCCTTGGAACTACCCGGTGAACCTCAGCTTTTGCCCGCTCATCCTCGCACTGGCCGCAGGCAACACAGCCATCATCAAACCATCGGAGCTGACACCGCATCTCGCGGCAGTGATGCAGGGGATCATCGACGAAACTTTCCCCGCCGACGAAGTGGCGCTGATTCAGGGTGATGCCGAGGTGGCCAAAGTGCTGCTATCCCTCCCTTTCGATCACATTTTTTTTACCGGCTCGCCGGCGCTTGGTAAGCAGGTCATGGCCGCTGCTGCGCGCAATCTCACCAGCGTCACGCTGGAACTGGGAGGCAAGAGCCCCACAGTGGTCGATGCCAGCGCCGATCTCGTGGCGGCCGTCAACAACATCTGTTGGTCGAAGTTCATGAACAATGGACAGACCTGCGTCGCGCCCGATCACGTCTTCGTACATGAGTCGATAGCCGACGCTTTTGTGGAAGGCATGCGCGCCAGGATCACCGCCGTCTACGGCAGCGACGCATCCGCCCGCTTCAACTCCCCTGATCTCGCACGCATCGTCAACGCTCGCCATACCGCCAGAGTGCGGCATCTGCTGGATGACGCAAGCGCACGAGGCGCACAAATCGTGGTGGGAGGCGAGGTTGTTGAAGAGAGTTGCTTCATCTCACCAACCGTGCTCGATCGAGTGCCCGTGGATGCCGCGATCATGCGTGAAGAAATCTTCGGGCCCCTGCTGCCGGTGATCCGGTTCAGCGAGCTGGACGAAGTGATCGAACGCATCAATGCGGATGAAAAGCCCTTGGCTCTTTATCTCTGGGGACGCGACCGTCAGCGCATCCGCACCCTTCTTGATCGCACTTCTTCCGGCGGTGCCTGTGTGAACAACACAGTCGTGCAGGTCTTGCATCCCAATCTTCCGTTCGGCGGCGTCAATCATTCTGGATTGGGCAGCACGCATGGCGAGTTTGGGTTCCGCGCATTTTCCCATCCTCGTGCAATCGCGGATACCCGCATCGCATTGGTCAGCTTGTTCTACGCGCCCTATACCGCGCGTGTTCGAGCTCTCATCCGTCTGGTCCTCCGCTGGATGGCCTGAAGCACTGAGCGGGCTCTCCTCCCCCGCTCTTTTGGCGTCGGCATTACTGCCGACGCTGTTTTTTGATTTGCAGTTCTCATCGACTTGAAAGGAGACACAACCTTGATCCGTCATACCGTCGTCAGTGGTGTCGGCATGGTGCCGTTTGCAAAGCCTGGCAGTTCCGCACCCTATTTCGAGATGGGTGCCGATGCCGTGCGCCGCGCGCTGGCCGACGCGGGCGTCGACTACCGTAAGGTGCAGCAGGCCTATGTGGGCTACGTATATGGCGACTCCACCTGCGGACAGCGCGCGCTTTACCCGGTAGGCATGACCGGCATCCCGATCATCAATGTCAACAACAACTGCTCGACCGGCTCGACGGCACTCTTTCTTGCCCGGCAGGCGGTCGAGAGCGGTGCCGCCGAATGTGTATTGGCGCTCGGTTTCGAGCAGATGAAACCCGGCGCGCTGGGTAGCTACTTCAACGACAGGCCCACGCCGTTCGAGCCCTTCGACCAGGTCTGTGACGAGCTGGTAGGCCAGACGGAAATCCCGATGGCAATCCGTTACTTCGGTGGCGCCGGCATGGCGCACATGGAGAAATACGGCACCAAGGCCGAGACCTTCGCCAAGATTCGCGCCAAGGCCAGCCGTCACGCGGCGAACAACCCGGTGGCCCTGTTCCGCAAGGAAGTCAGTGTCGAGGAAGTGATGGCCTCACCCGTGCTGATGGGGCCTTTGACGCGACTAATGGCCTGTCCGCCAACCTGCGGCGCGGCGGCGGCCATCATTTGTTCCGAGGCGTTCGCGAAGGCCAACGGTCTCGATCACCGCGTGAAGATTGCCGCGCAGGCGATGACCACCGACACGCCCAGCACCTTCGAGGCACGCAACATGATGCAGCTAGTCGGCAGCGATATGGCCCGCGCGGCGGGTGATCTGGTCTATGCCGCTGCTGGCATCGGCCCGGAGGACGTGGATGTGGTGGAGTTGCACGACTGCTTTGCCACCAACGAGCTGCTCAGCTACGAGGCGCTGCGGCTGGCCCCTGAGGGTGGCGGTGAGAAGATGGTGGCAGACGGTGACAACACCTACGGAGGACGGGTGGTGACCAACCCGTCGGGTGGACTGCTTTCCAAGGGCCATCCGCTGGGTGCCACAGGGCTTGCCCAATGCACCGAGCTGGTTCAGCAGCTACGTGGTCAGGCCGATGCCCGGCAGGTCGCGGGCGCGAGGATTGCCTTGCAACACAATTTGGGTCTCGGCGGTGCCTGTGTCGTCACGCTGTATCAGGTCTGAGGCGCAGCCCCCATGATCAATACTAAGCACATCGGGCGTGAGCTGCCGCCGGTAACCTTTGAGGTGGAAAAAGGCCGCCTGCGCTTCTTCGGCAAGGCCACGGGCGAGACGCGTCCGGAGTATCTCGACGAGACTGCTGCGCTGGACGCCGGGCATCCCTCCATTCCCGCGCCACCGACCTTTGTCTTCGCCGCTGAACTCGATGCCGGCACGCTGTTTTCGCTGCTGGAGGAATTGCAGGTGCCACTGGGTCACATCCTGCATGGCGAGCAGCAGTTCACCTACCACGCCCCCGTGCATGCCGGTGATGTGCTGACAGTGCAGTCCACCATCGCGGACATCTACGCCAAGAAGAACGGCGAACTGGAGTTCGTCATCAAGGACTCCAGCGTCCGCAATCAGCATGGCCACCAAGTGCTTGAAGCGCGTAGCGTGATTGTTGTCCGCAACCCTGGCGAGAAATCCGTATGAGTATTCCCAGTTGGGACACTGTGAGCGTCGGCGACGCGCTGCCGACGTTGGCATTGCCGGCTATCAGTCGCACGACGCTGGCGCTGTTCGCTGGCGCTTCGGGCGACCACAATCCGATTCACATCGACAGCGATTTCGCCAGGGCTGCCGGGATGGAGGACGTCTTTGCGCAGGGCATGTTGCCGATGGCATACCTCGCTCGCCTGCTCACCACCTGGGCACCTCAATGGCAGCTACGACAGTTCCACGTTCGCTTCTCCTCGATGACTGCGGTCGGCACCAAGCTCGTTTGCAGCGGCATGGTCACCGAGAAGTTGGAGCGAGACGGCGAGCGGCTGGCAAAACTGCAACTTGCAGTCTGCGACGAACAGGGTGTGGCCAAAATCAAAGGCGAGGCGCTGGTCGCACTCACTTGACATCCCACCTAAAAAATACTTCAGGAGATTCCGCATGAAATTGGCAGGCAAGGTGGCACTGGTCACTGGATCGGGACGCGGCATTGGCCGGGAAATTGCGCTCAAGCTGGCCGCAGAAGGGGCGGCGGTGGTCGTCAACGATCTCGACGCAGCGCCGGCAGAAGAAACCATCGAGGCAATCAAGGCGCTTGGCGGCACCGCCGTCGCCTGCATCGGCAGCGTCACCGAAAGCGGCTTTGCCGAGCGTTTTGTCGGCACTGCCATCGAGCAATTGGGCGGCCTCGACATCATCGTCAACAATGCCGGCTACACCTGGGATAACGTCATCCACAAGATGAGCGATGAACAGTGGCACGCGATCATGAACGTGCATGTCACTGCGCCCTTCCAGATTCTGCGGGCCGCCTCCGAGTTCCTGCGGGTGCAATCCAAGAAGGAGGCCATGGAGGGGCGCGAAGTATTCCGCAAGGTGGTCAACATCTCTTCCATCGCCGGCACTGGCGGTAACGCCGGGCAGGCCAATTATTCGGCGGGCAAGGCGGCGATCATCGGGCTGACCAAGGCGATGTCGAAGGAATGGGGACGCTACAAGGTCAACGTCAACTGCGTGGCCTTTGGCCTCATCAAGACACGCCTGACCGAAGCCACCGCAGATGGCAGCGCCGCGATTGATGTCGAAGGCCGCAGCATCAAGGTCGGCGTCAATCCTGATCTGATGAAGATGATGGAGGCGAATGTGCCACTGGGTCGTGCCGGCACCCCCGCTGAGGCAGCTGGAGCCGTCTATCTCTTCTGCCTGCCAGAGTCGAATTACGTCAGCGGCCAAGTCATCGTCTGCGGCGGCGGCTTCTCGATGTAGGCCCGGCTCATGAGCTATCAATCACCGTGGATGGATGCCGACCTCGCACTGTTCCGCGACAACGTCCGGAAGTTCATCGCCAACGAGATCACCCCTCACGAAGAGCGCTGGGACGGACAACAGCATGTTGATCGGGGACTATGGAACAAGGCTGGTGCTGCCGGTCTGCTTTGCACGGACGTGCCTGAGCAATATGGTGGATCCGGCGCTCACTTTGCCTATGAGGCAGTGATTCTCGAAGAGCAGGCGCGTGCTGGCAACACCAGCTGGGCGAAGGGCGTTCACGAGATTGTTGTGCATTACATTCTCGGCTACGGCACTGAAGAGCAGAAAGCTCGTTGGCTGCCGAAGCTCGCCTCCGGCGAGATGGTGGGTGCGATCGCCATGACTGAACCTGGAACGGGCTCGGATCTGCAGGCGGTGCGCACCCGCGCCGAGCGGGAGGGCGACTTCTTCCGTATCAACGGTGCGAAAACGTTCATCTCCAACGGCCTTCACTGCGACCTGTTGATCATCGTCTGCAAGACAGATCCCGGCGAAACAGGCAAGGGTATATCCCTGATCGTTGCCGAGACCCGGAACTTGAAGGGCTTCAAACGCGGCCGCTTGTTGCACAAGCTGGGACAGAAAGGACAGGACACTGCCGAGCTGTTCTTCGAAGACATGCTGGTTCCAGCCGAGAACCTGCTGGGAGGACGCGAGTCACAGGGCTTTGTTCAACTCATGAAGCAACTGCCCCGTGAGCGGCTGATCATCGGCATCGGTGCTATTGCCGCTGCCGAGGCCGCGCTGCGACATACCCTCTCCTATGTCACCCAGCGCAAGGCTTTCGGCAAGGCGCTGATGGAGTTCCAGAACACCCGCTTCAAGCTCGCCGAAATGCAAACCGAGGTCATGATTGGACGGGTGTTTATCGACCATTGCATCCAGCAATTGCTGGTGGGCAAGCTCGATGCCGCCACCGCCTCGATGGCCAAATGGTGGGGTACGCAGAAGCAATGCGAAGTGGTGGATGAGTGTCTTCAGTTCTTCGGCGGCTATGGCTACATGCTCGAGTATCCCATCGCCCGCTTCTACGCTGACGCACGCGTGCAGAAGATCTACGGTGGCACCAACGAGATCATGAAAGAGCTGATCGCGCGCTCGATGGAATCTGCACCTTGACCAGCTTCTACGATCGTCATGTGCTTCCGCAGGTGGTCGATTTGATCTGCGGCATGCCGAGCTTTCAGAAGGCGCGCGCCGAGCTGCTGCCGCGGGCTTCCGGCAACATTTTGGAAATCGGAATCGGCACCGGGCGCAACCTGCCCTTCTACAAGCCTGCACAGGTGCATTGCGTCTGCGGCATTGACCCGGGGCTGCATCCCAGGGCGAAGAAGCGGGCGGCGCAAGCGGGCCTCATGCTCACTGCCATGCCGGTGACAGCAGAATGCATCCCTGCTGACGACAACAGCTTTGACTGCGCGGTCTGCACCTTCAGCCTTTGCACAATTCCAGACCCAGCAGCGGCATTGCTGGAAATGCGTCGGGTGCTAACGCCGCAGGGCAAGCTCCTGTTCGCGGAGCATGGCCGCGCAGCGGATGACAGCGTGCGACGTTGGCAGGATCGCCTGACGCCGGTTTGGAGTGCCATCGGCGGGGGCTGTCATCTCAACCGCGATATTCCGTCACTGCTCATGACGGCTGGATTCTCGATCACACAGCTCAAGGCGGGCTATGTCGCCGGCCCGAGATTCCTGAGCTATTTCTATTCCGGCATCGCCACCGCACGATGAGCAACATCACCGCGTTACCGTCTGGCGTCATTCCGCCGCCGCGAGAGAAGGCCAGCTTCAAGGGTCATGGCGGCATTCGACTGGTGTTCGATGAGGCTGGAGACCCCGCCGCACGGCCGGTCATTCTGCTGCATGGGGGTGGGCAGACGCGCCATGCCTGGCATCGAACCCTTCAACAGCTTGGCGACGCGGGCTATCACGCGCTCGCGTACGACACCCGTGGCCACGGCGAAAGCGAGTGGTCTGCATTGGGCGACTACAGTCCTGATGCCCTCGTGGCCGATCTGCGTGAACTCATTGCCTGCCAGCCGACGCTGCCGGTGCTGGTCGGCGCTTCCATGGGGGGAATGACTTCACTGGTTGCCATCGGTGAGTCGCTCCAGCCGATTGCGGCCGGCCTAGTCTTGGTTGACACCGCCGCCCGTCTGGAAGCGGCGGGAGTCGAACGGATTCTGGATTTCATGCGCGCCCACACTGACGGCTTCGACTCGCTGGAAGATGCCGCCGCCGCCGTCGCGGCTTACAACCCGCAGCGGTCGCGCCCCAACGACCGTCAAGGGTTGAAGAAGAACTTGCGACTGCACGCCAATGGGCGCTGGTATTGGCACTGGGATCCGCGCTTTCTCGAACACGCCACCCGCAACACGGATGGCGAAGCCCTGGTGTTGCAAGACCGCCGCGAAGCCGCAGCGGCCCGTGTGCGCGTGCCGACGCTGCTGGTGCGCGGCGTACACAGTGATGTAGTGAGCATCGACGGTGCCCGCGCCCTTCAAGCGCTGATCCCGCAGGCCGAGTTGGTGGATGTGGCCGAGGCAGGGCACATGGTTGCGGGCGACCGAAACGACCTGTTCAGTAATGCCGTGACCACATTTCTCGAAAAGCACTTTCCCTCCGGGCGGAGCCGCTGATGCCGCCTTTGATCTACCCGATTGCCTTCTACGTGCTTTACATCTTCGCCCTGTTTCTGGCGGTCGCTTTCGTGCGAGTTCGCGGCGTCAAAAGTGGAGCAGTTCCGCTGGAATACTTCGCCACATACGAGGGTCGTGGCCCACCGGAATGGATGGTGGTGCTGGGTCGTCATTACGACAATCAGTTTCAGGTGCCAGTGCTGTTTCTCGTGAGTTGCGTGGCTGCACTTCATATCTCCGCAGGCCGCGACATCTTGGTATTGAGCCTGAGTTGGAGCTTCATCGCTTCACGCTTGCTGCATACCACCGTCCACCTTGGCGGCAACAACATCGTGCATCGCCTCACGGCCTATGCCCTCGGCTGGCTACTGCTGATGGCGCTCTGGCTGCGACTGTTGCTGCTGAACTAACCAGCAAGCCGACACGCGATTTCTTCCACTTTCCATTTCAGGACTTTTCAATGAATCTTGATTTTTCACCCGAAGACCAAGCCTTCCGCGCCGAGATACGCGCCTGGATGCAGGCCCATGTCCCGGCACCATCCGGGCCTTCGCTGGGAATCCCCACGCACAAGGAAACGCAGCTTGCCTGGGAGCGCTGTCTTGGCCAGAAGGGCTGGCTTGCGTATCAATGGCCTCCGGAACACGGCGGTCCTGGCTGGACGGCCACGCAGCGCTACATTTTCGACACCGAGCGCGCGCTGGCAGGGGCACCTGGTTCAAGCCCATTCGGATTGATGATGCTCGGCCCCGTGCTGATGGCCTATGGCACGCCCGAACAGAAAGCGCGCTATCTGCCGAAGATCGCCGCCGGCGAGGAGTTCTGGTGCCAGGGCTACTCCGAGCCGGGCTCAGGTTCCGATCTCGCCAGTCTCAAGACCCAGGCCCTGCGTGACGGCAATCACTATGTCATCAACGGCCAGAAGATCTGGACGACGCAGGCGCACTGGGCCGATTTCATGTTCTGTCTCGTGCGCACCAATTCAGAGGTACCCAAGCAGCAGGGCATCTCCTTCGTGCTGATCGACATGAAGTCTCCTGGCATCGAGATCCGTCCGATCACCACCATTGATGGCCATCACCATCTCAACGAGGTCTTCCTCACCGAGGTGCGGGTGCCGGTGGAGAATCTGGTCGGTCAGGAAGGTCAGGGTTGGACCATTGCCAAATACCTGCTCAGCCACGAGCGCACCGGCCTCGCGGGCGTTGCCGACAGCCACCGCGAGCTCCAACTCCTGCAGGCGGCAGTGGACAGTGAAACGGCGCTGGCCACCAACCCTCTGGTGCGCCGTCGCATCGCCGAACTCGGTGTGGATTTGATGGCGCTGGAATACACCAACCTGCGGACGCTGGATCGTGCTGCCAAGGGTCAATCGCCGGGTGCGGAATCGTCCGGTCTGAAGATCAAGGGTACCGAGTTGCAGCAGGCGATTTCGGAGGCGCAGGTGGAGTTCGGCGGGCTCGCCGCGCTGCCCTGGCTAGCGCCGGTGGGCAACGGCGATCCAACGTTCCAAGGCGCGACCCAGCGTTACAACTTCCTCCGCGCCAGCACGATTTACGGTGGCAGCAACGAGATTCAGAAAAACGTGCTCGCCAAGATGATCGGGCTGGGCTAACCGAGAACATCGACATGGACTTTTCACTTTCATCCGAGCAGCAGCAACTTAAAGACAGCGCCGACAAGTTTGCGGTCAGGGGCTACGGCTTCACTCGCCATCAGGCCACCCTCCGGCAACCGGGACATCTCGACCACAGCACCTGGGCACAACTGGGCGAGTTCGGCTGGCTGGCGCTGCCACTGCCGGAATCCGCCGGTGGTCTGGGCGGCAGCGGCGTGGATGTGTCCCTCGTCGCCGAATCGCTAGGGGCCGGCATGGTGCTCGAACCCTTCATCTCGGGGCTTCTGCTACCGGGCAAGCTGATCGCACTGGCAGGCAGCAACGCCCAGCAAGAATCGCTGCTGATTCCCCTAGCCGAAGGTCGCCTGCAACTCGCCGTCGCCTGGGCTGAAAACAGCGCTCGGCAAGATCCGGCGCATTGCGAGACGCTAGCCGAGCGCAACCAAGATGGCTGGCTGCTGAGGGGCCGCAAGCTTTGTGTGCTCAATGCCCCAAATGCCGAGCGCCTGCTGGTCAGTGCTCGCACCGCCGGTGCCAACAACGACGAAAAGGGCATCAGTCTCTTTGAGGTCAGCGTGAGGGCAGCGGGTGTCACCTTGGAAAGCTATCCCCTGATGGGTGGCGGTGTGGCGGCGAACATCACGCTCGACCATGTGCAGCTCTCGCCCGATGCCATGCTCGGCAGCGCAGACGTGGGTTTTGCTGCGCTTGACGCCGCGCTTGACCACGCCACCGCAGCTGCCTGCGCCCAGGCTCTTGGGGCAATGGGGCAACTGCTGGATCGCACCCTGAGCTACCTGCGGGTGCGCAAGCAGTTCGGTGTCGCCATCGGCAGTTTTCAGGTGCTCCAGCACCGGGCGGTGGACATGTTTATCGAACTGGAACAGAGCCGCTCGATGGTGCTGATGGCCGCCGTGCGGGTGGATAGCCTGGATGCTCGCGAACGCCGTCTTGCCGTCTCTGCCGCCAAGGCTTATCTCTGCAAGGCCGCCAAGTTCGTCGCCCAGCAAGCTGTGCAACTGCATGGCGGCATCGGCGTCACCGAAGAGCTGGATGTGGGGCATTATTTTCGCCAGCTCACCGCCTTCGGCACGCTCCATGGCGACCGCGAGCGGCATCTGGATCGCTATGCCGCGCTCTCCCTCGCCGCCTGAGTGCCGCCATGAGTCCAGCCCCCAATCCCTTCCTCACCGCCGAACATGAGGCCTACCGCGAGCAATTGCGGCGCTTCGTGCGAAAGGAATGTGAGCCGAACATCGACAGCTGGGAGCGTGCCGGAGAGCTGCCCCGCGAATTCCAGCGGAAGGCTGCCGAGGCCGGGGTGCTCGGAATTGGCTTTCCTGCCGAGTTCGGCGGCATGGGCGACGAAGATCCTTTCTTCCAGACCATCATGGTCGAGGAACTGGCCCGTACGGGTTCCGGCGGACTCATCGCCAGTCTCATCAGCCACCGCATTGGCAGTCCGCCCGTGGCCGCTCTGGGCACGCCAGAACAAAAGGAGCGACTGCTGAGGCCGGTATTGAGCGGCGAAAAGATTGCGGCGCTGGGCATCACCGAACCCGGCGGCGGTTCGGACGTGGCCAACCTGCGAACGACCGCGCAGCGCGATGGCGATCACTATGTAGTCAATGGCTGCAAGACCTTCATCACCTCTGGCATGCGCGCCGACTGCATCACCCTCGCGGTACGCACCGGCGGGCCAGGAATGAGCGGCATCTCGGTGCTGGTGATCGAGGCCGGCACGGCAGGTTTCTCGCGCAGCCCTCTGGAGAAGATGGGCTGGTGGTGTTCCGACACCGCCACACTCTATTTCGACGCGTGTCGGGTGCCGGTCGCCAATCGAATCGGCGAGGAAAACGAGGGCTTCAAGGCTCTCATGCGCAATTTCAACAACGAGCGGCTGATGCTGGCAGCACAGGCCTGGGCCTTCGGCCAGGTCTGCTACGAGGAATCACTCGCCTACGCTCACCAGCGCCAGACCTTCGGCCAAACCCTGATCGCCCGCCAGGTCATCCGTCACAAGCTCGTGGAAATGAAGGCGCGGCTCGACGCCATCAAGGCACAGCTCGATCTGCTCTGCTGGCAGATCAACCAAGGCCATATGCCGATCGCCGAGATCTGCCTGCTGAAGAACCTCGCCACCACGGCACTGGAGCATATCGCCGGCGAGGCGGTGCAGATTTTCGGTGGCGCTGGCTATCTGCGCGGCGCGAAGGTCGAGCGCATCTTCCGGGAAACCAAGGTGCTCTCCATCGGCGGCGGGGCCACCGAAATCATGAACGATCTCGCGGCCCGCCAGCTGGGTTATGGAAGTCAATAGTTCCCACTTTCAACTTTCAGGGCCTCCGAAATGAACCCGCCTACCCAGACCCCCACCGAGCCGCTGGCCGCCCGCATCCAGCAAGTGCAGGAGGCGACACGCGGCGTCACCGCCCGCTACCCCCGGTCGTACATCCTCGACTGCATCAAGTCGGATCGCTTTCCGGAAGAAATGTGGAAGGCGCTCGGTGAGTTCGGGCTGCTGGGGCTATCTGTTCCTGAAGCCTGCGGCGGCTCCGGCGGTGGCGTGGTCGAGATCGTCGCCCTTGGCGAGGCGCTCGGTCTGGCGGGGATTCCGACACTGTTTCTGGTCGTCACCGGATTGGGTCGCGTGCCCATCATCCGCCACGGCACAGCAGAGCAGATCGCACAATTCGTGACGCCAACCTGCGATGGCTCGATGAAGCTGTGCTTTGCCATCACCGAACCCGATGCCGGCACCAATAGCTTCAACATGAGCACGCTGGCAACGCGTAGTGAGGACGGCTGGATTCTCAATGGCCAGAAGGTGTTCATCTCCGGTGCGCGCGATGCCGACTACATGTTGGTGGTCGCCCGCACGCAGAAAGCCTCCGAGGTGAAGTACCGGACTGAGGGCATCTCCCTGTTCGTGGTGGACATGAAAACACCCGGCATCACCTTGCGCTTGCTCAATGTGCAGGTGGAAACCGCAGAGCGGCAATACCAAGTGTTTTTTGACGATGTGCGTCTCCCCGAAGCCGCGCTCATCGGCGAAGCAGGGAAAGGTGCAAAACTGATGTTTGAGGGCCTCAATGCCGAGCGCCTTCTAGCGGCGGCTGCGGCCCTCGGCATCGGCGAGTACGCTCTGGCCAAGGCAGTGGACTACGCCAAACAACGCAAGCCCTTCGGCAAGCCCATTGGCAGTTATCAGGCCGTGCAGCACCGGCTGGCGCTGGCCAAGGCCGAGCTGGAAGCCGCACGCCTGATGACCTATCACGCAGCCGAACGCTTCGATGCCGGTGAAGACGCGGGCACCCAGGCCAACATGGCCAAGCTACTCGCCTCACGTGCCGCACTTGATGCGGTGGAAGCTGCGATCCAGACGCACGGCGGCTATGCCTTCGACCGCGACTACGACATCATCACCCTTTGGCCGATGGCACGGCTGATCGCCATCGCACCGGTCAACAATGAAATGCTGCTCAACTACATTGGCGAGCACGTGCTTGGCCTGCCGAAAAGCTACTGAGCAGCTACGGTCCCGAAATTTGCTGGAGGCGACCCTGTCGTTGCCGCACCAGAAACCGGATTACCGTTTCTGGCTCGGCTGCCCAACGCCAGTGGCTTCGGGGCGTCTCGCAGTACATCGTGTCCGCTGCGCAAGCCGCATACCGGGTGCAACCCTCCACATCCGCAACCTCGGCACCTTGGCAGCGATTGCAGCCAGCCCACCACTGGGCAAGTGGCTGGCCATAGCCCTGGAAATGCCGATCCCCAGCACCATGCAAGATGAGTGCAGGCATCGGCCCAGTACAAGCCGTTTTCTCCAGATCGGCAGCCGTCCACCCGGCGCCACTGAGCACCAGGCCAGCCGGCCGCGGCGTCATCGGGATATCGACGGCGAGAGCCAGTGCAGATGTCGCTCCATCGGAGTGCCCGGCGAGATAGACCTGGTCCTTGGCGACACACCATTGACGTGCAATGTCTTCGGCAACCTCCCCCAAAGGCACGATCGTCGTCCGCCGCAGGCTTCCTGCGCTATTGGCGTAGGCGATCAGAAAGCCGTTGGCGGTCGTGGTGTGCGTCAGCCCAGAGAATCGCTCCGAGAGCGCGGCGTTCATCCCCGCAGGCGCCAAGACCAGCAACAGCGCATGCCGCTGGTCCGCGCGGTAGTTGGCTGGAGTGACCAGCGTATAGCGCCGGCCCTTCTGGGTGTGGAGACGGTGCCTTCCCGCCTGTCCTGGTGCCTCGGCCACCGAGCAGGTGCCCAGTGAAGTCGCATAGCTTGCAGTTCCACTTTGCATCGCCTCGCCCCAATGCAGCAGTCGCAGGCCAAGCACGAGCAGCGCCACGACCGTCAGCAACACCAGCCCCCAGTACAGTCTCACCGCCAATGACGATTGCCGTTTCGGTGTAACGGCGGCGGCTCTATCACTCTCCATTCAAGAAATCCTGGACTCGCCTATGACCGCCCCTGAAACGCTCGCTGCTTTCCTCAAGCCCACGCAGCTGCTGGACTGGCAACACCCGGCCATACTCGATTTTGTCGGCACCACCACCGCTGCGGACACCTGCCCCAGAGACCGTGCGGTGAGCCTCTATTACGCCGTCAGGGATCAGGTGCGCTATGACCCCTACGCCTGCTCTCCCGACCCGCGCTCGGTGCAGGCCAGTGCTGTATTGGAGGCACGTCGAGGATACTGTGTCGGCAAGGCCGTGCTGCTGGCCGCAGCGGCGCGGGCAGCCGAGATTCCCAGCCGTCTCGGCTTTGCCGATGTCCGCAATCACCTGAGCACCCCGCGACTGCTGGAGTTGATGGGCACCGACATCTTCCACTACCACGGCTTCGCGGAACTGTGGATCGAAGACCGCTGGCTGAAGGCCACGCCGGCCTTCAATCTGGAGTTATGCACTCGCTTCGGTGTGGCCCCGCTGGAGTTCAATGGCACAGTGGACTCGATCTTTCATGCCTTCGATGGCGACGGACGGCAACACATGGAATACCTCAGCTATTACCCACCTGCCGCCGATGTACCGCTGGAGGCACTATTCGATTGCTACCGTCGGTGCTACCCAAAGCTGTTTGCTGTGCCGGGTAACGATTGCCAGGACTCAGTGGCGCAGGATGTGGGATGGCTTGCCAGCAGTACTTGAGGTCTCAACCAAGACGCCGATGGTTGCGCACGCCAACCAGGGCAAGCGCGACAACCACAAACACGGTCACGACGGCACTGGCGAAAGCGAGGTAAGTGAGGCTGTTGGCGAGACTGCCGCCGAAGGCCGTGCCACGACCGCCGGTAATCGCGGCGTTGAAGTAGCCGAAGGTGTTACCCCATAGCGTAAAGAGCATGCAGGCGGTGAGGATCTTCTGTTGCGTTTCAGTCAGTCGCAGATAGCCGCCGACCCCTGCCAATGCGAGTGCCAGTAGACCGTTGGTGACTGGGCCGGTATGCGCCCGCAGCCAAGCCTTCTCACTTCCAGGAATCAACCATTCAATACGCGGCAACACCGGCCAAAGTTCTACGTGACCCAGAATCGCGAACGCAAACCCGATCCCGCCGATCAGCCCGAAGAAAACAACCAACAAACCGTGTTGCACGAACAGGGCACGCCGTCGATGTGTAATACCTTCGGGGGCAAACACCAACGTCATATCGCGCTCCATATTGGCTAGTGCGCTTGCTTGCTGGATGGACGAGCTTTCGTGACTTTCCGCACGGCCTTTTTTGCTGAAATCGCAGACGCAGATGCCGACTTCGCTTTGCCGTTTGCCGACTCACGCGGCTTGCTCGCTTGGCTTGGCGGGGCCAGCTTGCGGCGCCTCATCGCGCTCTCGAGATAGCTCTGCACGTAGCTGGCCAGACGGCGCTGATGCAGCAGCGTGAAGATCGAGCTGATCGAAGGGATCACCACATCCAAGAGTTTTCCGGCTTCGGATGGCGACATGTCGTTGATGCGACTTTTGAACAGAACCAACTCTTTGGCGACGGCCTGATCCACCAACTCAAAGATGAATTGCAGGTCGCGCGGGGTGAACCCTTTGGCCATCGACGGTGCTGCATTGCGAATGAGCAGCCATAGACGGGTGATCTCGACATCCGAGACCGTCGCCGTACCGGAAACAGCCAAGCCGAGGTCACGAAGCTCTTTTTGCTCCCGCCGCGACAGGCCCATGTCCAGCGCCAGTTTTGCAGGATCTGAGCTGACGACAAGATCTTGGTGGTCAGATGCCAGGTGTCTGCGCAACTCTTCCAGGACGTCGGTTTGCGCATCCGAAAACTGGTAGTCGTCTGATCCCTGCAGCAGGCTCTTGATTGCCTTCAGCGGAAGAAACCGCTCGTGCTGCAACTTTTGAATGAGCAGCAGCAATTCAAGGTGCCGTTCCGAATACCACCCCATGTTGTGAGAGGTCTTGATCGGTTCCGGCAGCAAACCCTGAGCAATGTAGAAGCGGATGGTTTGGCGGCTGAACCCAGAGCGATCCGAGAGCTCTTTAATGCGATAGCTCGCTCCAGGTGGTGCTTCAGCTTTGGCTCTAGCCATGATGCCTTCTAAGTGAAATGAGCTGGATGAAGACCACGCCAACCCACTTTTCGTTATGTCTTTGGCTTGGCAATACCGACGGTCTTGAATCCATGATCCGTTGCGATCAGCAGATTATTGCGCCAATACAGGGCATTAGTGAATAGTGCCGCTTCGCTGTTGTCGCCGCTCGACTTGAACTGCAAGCGTTTTACAGGGGAGCCAGCACGCAATACCAGCGCGGTTCCGGCGCTTCCAACTGCCACCAAGTCGTCGCCGCCCACTGTCACGAGGCCGAATAGTGACTTTGTCGAGCCCGTATTCAGCTGTTGCCAAGTCCCGGCGTTCAGATCCTGTGCTTCGTAAACATTGCCACGCATGCCTGCTACAACCGCACCATGGTCGCCACGGGCGGCCACACCAAAGAGTGACCCTTTGTACTCCAAGGGCACAGCGCGCCAAGAGCTCCCATCCTCAGACGCAGCAACCAGCCCAGCCTCCCCAACCAACAACAGAGCGCCGTCACGCAGGCGAGTGATGGCATTAAGGTGGGGCTGACGCTCTTCAAAAACAGGATCGACAAAATCAGTCCACGTCACACCGCCGTCAACGGTCGCCTTGAAGAGGCCATAGGCACCCACCGCAAAACCTCGCTGCGCGTCGATGAATACGACGTCCATCAGCGGCTTGTTGAGACCAGGCGAAAAACTCTGCAACTTCCAGGTTTTTCCGCCATCTGCGGTAGCTATGATCGCAGCATCATGTCCGACTGCCCAACCCTGCTGGCTGTCGAGGAAGAACACGGCATTGAGCAATACATCGACAGGCGAGGCCGACTGTTTCCAGTCTTTTCCATCGACAGAAGTCAGGATGATCCCTCGCTCGCCAACCGCAACGACGGATTGGCCGGCCGTCGCCAGATCGTTGATCTGGGCCGTGCTGGCCTTCGATGCAATTTCAGCCGCGCTGGGCTTGATCGTCGGCTTTGCAGCCTCCTGAGCACTGCCATCGGCGTTCTGCTCGTCCTGCGCGTAGGCCGGGATAACGCACGCGTTCATCATCAAAATCGCGACCAGCCTGATGACCCGTGAGTTGAGATTGAATTGCATCGTGGAGGATCCTGTCGTTGCGGGAATGTTACGAACTTGGGGCGAAGTAGGAGAGTCAGGTCAGAACTGATATTTGACGAAGAAGCCAGCGTTATCTCGATCCTGATAGACGTTGTCCTCGCCGCCTCCAAAAAAGGAGTTGTAAATCAGGTTGAAGGACAGCGCTTTCTCATAGCGAATTTCGAGAATCGAAAACAGCGTCTTTCTCCCCTCGACGAAGTTGCCGCCAGGACCCGGTGCGTTGCCGCTGATGTCGTGCTGCCAGATGAAAAGCGGCGCAATGCTGATGCCCGGAAACACCGACTCGTAGCGTGTCAAAGCAACCAACCGGTAACCCCAAGAAAACTCGGTCGCAAACGCACTGCGTCTGGCCTGGAATGGGTTGAAGCGCAGACCATCGACACCGACCGTACAAGTCGGAGTCGCGGCGCAAGCAAGGCGCGAACCATCGGCGCCGCTGCCATCTGCGCCGGCGCTGGCGTGTGTGTAGGACGACAGCGGCCCCTCGATCTGCAACTCGTCGAAGTCAGGCATGTTGGTCACCCAAGTCGCCGCAATTTCGGGCAGGAGAATCACCTGGTCTGCGCCGACCCAATTTTCGGAGGCACCCAGCACACGCGTCGCACCCATGTTGAACTGCAAAACCTTGCCCGGAATCCAACCCTGCACATAGCTTTGCGGGGGAGTTTCACCCAGTGGAACCCCGCGGTAAGCCTCCAGAAAACTGGGGAACGAACGTCGCGATCCGGGCACGGACCCAACGGCCAAACTGATCGTGTCTGGGCGCGGATTGGTACCGTCAGCGATCGTGTAGTCATTGCTGGGATACAGTGAGTACTGATTGCCGCCGTTTTCTGTGAAACCAAGGGAATTGGTCGTCCCCGCGCATTGAATCTCTGCGTGGTCACACCGACTCAGGGTTGGACCGAGACCGGTGAAGAGCACATCGACCAATGCAACCTGTAACGGGAGATTAGGGCGGTAGGCGACCTCGCCTTGGAAGGAGTAATCGCCAAAAGTCGTGTTGAAGCTCAAGCCAAACATTTTCCTGTTCTCTGGATACTCCAGAAAAATATCGGGCTGATCGAGCGGAACCACATTGTCAAATTCCTGCCCAGGCTTTGGCACCAGCAAGTTCAAAAGGCCAAGGGCGTTCGTGCCCAAATCTCCTACAACGCCGGGGCTCTGTACTAAAAGTGATCCAAGGTCCGCCACGAGCTGCACGACGCCAAGGGTCGAGCTGGACAACGGCAAGTTATCGCAGCCCTGCAACAACTCAAATGTGTTTGTCGCATCGAGCCCCAAGGGGTTGCCCTCTCTCCGGGCACAGCTTGCTGTGGAAGATATGGCACTCACGTAGGGCAACTTCGAGTGATAGTTTGCGAAGTAGAGACCCAGACTAGTGCCGTTGTTCAGCCATTCCGCGTAATACTTCAGAGAGATACCGAACTGGCCCTGATCGCTGGGGTTTCGGTCTGCGATCCTGTCGATCGTGGCGCTTGTATTGGCAATGGTGGTCAGTGGGTTGTTTAACGGGAACCCCACACGCTCGGTATCAACCGCCGAACCGCCGAAACTGGCGTTCACATTGTCGATCAGGTTGTAGGTACCGATGTCGGCAAAGGACATGAAACTACCGGGCGTGGGTATCTCGATGGGCTCCCACTCATATTGGTAGTAGGCATCCAAACTCAGTCCATCAACGACTTCCGTGCCAATACGTGCCATTCCGACAGGCGAGAAAAGTTCTTCCAGCAAGCCAAAACCAACCCGATACAAGCTGTTGGCGTTGACCGGGTTGGCCTGGTTGACGCTGTTGATGACCGCAACCGTACTCTCACCCCAGTTAACCTGCTGACGACCGACACGAACCAACAACTCACGATCCCCTGGCAGGTGGAAAGTGCCGAAAATATTGGCGTCCAGCAGGTTGTACCGATAACCGATCTGATCGAGCGCCTCAGGATCTGTGCGCTCGGCGCGGGTGGGATCACCCGCGCCGAAGACACGAGGCAAGTATCTGTTCTCGATCAAATTTCCCGTCAGTCCGGGCGTTCCTGCGAATGCCACTGAGTCGGCGTTTTCGGGCGTGATGGCGTTGGGCTGGTTCTGCCTGAAGTTGCGGTAGTTGGGGTCGTCGTAGATCAGGATGGTTCGTACGAACAGCCCAAAATCACCGGAGGTCACGGTGAGATCTTGGTTGAACTTGAAAGGGGCCTGGGTAATATCGCCCTTGTCAAAATTGAGGTTGCCATCATCAAAATTGTTTGATGCCGCTCCCCTGGAGCGCCGCAACTGCTCTGAGGGATAACTCTGAGTGCGCTGCAAAGCTTGGCAGGCCTGGTAAACGCCAGCACAAACATCTGGATTCAGACTTGCCTTTCCGATGAGGTAGTCCTTCCGATCTTCAATCCGCCATTGCGCGCCCAGAGTTGCAGTATTGTTGAGAACAGCAGCGATCGGGATATTGCCCGCGCTGAAATTGAGTTCAACAGCACTGCTGACCGACGACAGTGACATACAGCTGATTGCAGCCGCGACTACCCTGAGGCTTTTGCCTTGATTTCTCATCCACATCTCTCCATAGCAACGTGGTGAACAGCCCTTGTGTTGTTGGGCCGCTGTTTAGAGCGAAGTCCGCTGCGCCAAGATTTGTGGCGCAGCGGCTCAGCTTCTTGCTTGCTTTACTTCGATGCCTTTTTCTGAATCGTCTCTGACTCAAAAAAATCGCCGCCGAAGTTGACTGTCGTATCGAACGGTAGGTCCTCGTTAAATGCGGCGGTCACGAAATAGCGGCCTGAATTGAAGTGATAAATCACCTCGGGCACGGTCGATGAAGAAAGGCTGGCAGCGAACTGCACGAGATGGCCCTCCTGGAACTGCATGATTTGGCCCTGCTGGTCATAGTCATCGATCATCACGACGTTCCAGGTGTCTTCATCGAAGTACATCCGACGCTTCTTGAAGGTGTGGCGCTGGTCCGGCTTGTTGTCGGCCTCTACCACCCAGACGCGATGGAGCTCGTATCGCGGCAATTCCTGATTGGTGTGCTTTGGCTTGGCGATGTCGGCGTACTTCACCGACTTGCCTGCAATCTTGTAGGAGTTGTAAGGAATGTAGACCTCTTTCTTGCCGACAAGCTTCCAGGTAAATCGCTCCAACACGCCGTTGTACATATCGACCTGGTCGTAAAACTGGTGCCCGTCAGTGCCCTCGTAAGGGTTATCGCAACAGACTGCAGGCGCACGGCGGATGCGCTTGAGTGCAGGTGCGTAGAGCCATGCCGCGCGCCCCTCAGCCCCAAACCCCGCTTTTTCGTGGACAAGAATATATGTGCCTGCGATTCTGGGAGGTGAAACCGTCTGGGAGAGATATTTGAGAAAAGGAACGCCAGGCTTCATTTCCTCAGGCTTCGCGTTGCTCAAGTTCGCGTAACTGAACTGCACATCTTCAACGACTTTTGTTAGCGAAAATTTGCCGTCCGGCTGCACAATCATCTGGTTGTTGTAACGACGGATGTTCTCGCCACGCCACTTTGCGCGGTGATTCCAGACCGGCTCGGCACCTGTTTTCGGAATCGGGAACGGGAAACCGACAAATGCGCCCTTGGGGTTGTCCACACCTTCAAGTTCAGCGCGCGTGGCGTTCTTGACGGTTTCTTCGAGGATCTTCTCGGGGAAGTTGGCGACGCGCCGCGTCGGATACACGATCATTTTGTAGGTATCCGGGTATCGCTTGAACAACTCCTTGTGTCCCTCAGAGAGCTTGTCCGAATACTTGGCCACGTCCTTGGCCGTAACCGTGAAGATCGGCTTGTCCGCTTCGACCTCCTTGTTGTAGGGGAACTCGCCCTTCGGATTTCCATATGCCTTGATTGGCGCCCAGGCAGGAATCGTTCCCTCTTTGTTGCCTGCCCGCTCAGCACCGACCGGGGTTAGCTCCTTGCCCAATTTTGCGGCTTCTGCTTCGGACACCTTGGCCGCAACGGTCTGCGACATCCCGATCAACAGGGCCGTCGCCGATACCAAACACATCATTCGCTTCATTTCTCTCTCCTCCAGCGGTGGGATCAATCTTTTACGTTCCTTGCCGTGCAGCGCAGACGTCTCGGCTTGCGGTCTTTAGAAAAATCACAATGCACGTAGTGATTCTATGCACTATAGATACGCACAAATGACAATGCAAGCCACAAGACCTCAGCGCCTGGAAATCCCGGACGTTCCTTTACTGTCATCAATCTTTTCAACTCCCAATTTCAAAAAGTCGCATGCCGCATGAACCTCTTTGACCTCTTGACCAGCGCCACTGCAACTTCTTGACTAGCGATGCCGTTGTCAATAGCATCGCTAGCCACTTGTTACAAATGCGAAAGCAGTCTGACGATCGACCAGCGGGCAGGAGAATGTCTTTGCAGCTGTGTCTGGCGACAACAAAAACAGCCACTAAATAATTTCCATGGAGAGAGAGAGCAATGCACGGTGAAGCCAAGAGTGGATTCGCAAAGTGGTATGTCGACGTCACGGTGCCTCTCATCTATTACAAGAGGACTCGAACGCTGGTGGTGCTTTTTCTGGCCACACTATTCCTAGGCTGGCAGGCAACTCAGCTGCGTCTGGACGCTGGCTTCGAAAAACAGTTGCCGCTCGGACATCCCTACATAGCGGTGTTCAAGCAATACCAGAAGGAGTTCGGCGGGGCGAACCTGGTTCTCCTGGCGATCACTCAAAACAAGGGCAAGGGAGACATCTACAACGCTGGATTTATGCAGACCCTGCGGCAGGCAACCGATGCGATGTACTTTCTGCCCGGCATGGATCGTTCACGGGTCAGTTCCATGGTCACCCCTGACGTGCGCTATCTGGAGGTTGTTGAAGATGGCTTCCAGGGCGGAAACGTCGTGCCAGCAGATTTCACACCTACACCTGACATGCTCAAGCGAGTACGTCAGAACGTCGAAAAAGCGGGCATCGTTGGACGCCTTGTAGCGAATGACCAGACGGGAGCAATGGTTTTTGGCGAGCTTCTGGAACGTGACCCGGTCACGGATGAAAAGCTGGACTACTTTGCAACAGCTGCAAAGATTGAAGAAATCCGTCAGCGATTCATCAGTGCCAACCGCTGGGAGTACCGATTGAAGCAGGACTCGCCGCCGCTCAAGGCAGGCGATGTCGTGAATGTTGCATACCAGAAACCAGATAACCTGCTATTCGCATTCTCCAAAGTCGAAATCACATTCAAGGACGAAGCTGGCAAGTTGAACACCCGTCAATTCAGGGGTCGGGATTTCGACATCCAACAATCGCAAAACCCAGAATACAACTCTGACATCGATATCCATGTCATTGGTTTCGCTAAAATCATCGGAGACATCGCCGACAAGTCGGCGGAGGTGGTCGGTTTTTTCGCGCTGACGATTGTGCTGGTTTGGATTGTGTTGTGGCTTTACACCGGCTCGCCGCTGGTGGCCCTATTACCTCTATCGTGCGGCATTCTGGCTGTGGTGTGGGAGCTTGGACTGCTGCGTCTTTTCGGGTTTGGTCTGGATCCGATGGCCATTCTGGTGCCTTTCCTGGTGATGGCGATCAGCGTGTCCCATGGCATCCAAATAGCCAGTTTTTGGCTTCTGGAAATTGCGGACAACGGACGCAACAGTTACGACGCCTCAATGGCTACCTACAAGCGTCTGGTCATCCCTGGCATCACCGCATTGATCACCAATGTCATTGGGTTCGCCACGCTCTTGCTGATCCCGATCGGAATCGTGCAAGAAATGGCTGTAAACGCTTGCCTTGGTCTGGTCGCCGTCGTGGTCTGCAAAAAGATTCTTCTACCCTGCTTGCTGACCTATGTGCCGATCAAGAATCCAGAGCTGTTTCGTAGACATCAGCATGCGCGTGACAAGATCTTGGCCCCCCTCTGGCGGGGTGCCTCGTATCTGACATTGAAGCCTGTTGCAGCAGCCCTGCTTATAGTTTCAGCTCTGGTTTGGGGTGGCGCTGAATACATCAAGAAGGATCTCGCCATTGGCGAACTGCATCCTGGAACTCCCGAATTGCGCCCCGATTCGCGCTACAACCGCGATACGGATGCGATCGTACAGAACTTTGCCATCGGCGTTGACGTGCTGAAAATCATTGCCGAAAACAAGGCTGACGGTTGCATCGATCACTCGGTGATCAGCACCATCGACAAGCTGGCGTGGCGCATGGAAAACACGCCCGGCGTGCAGTCGACGCTCTCGCTGCCAAAGATGCAGAAGCTGGTGTTCAACAGCTACAACGAGACCAACCCGAAATGGAATGCCCTGCCCCGCGAATCTGGCGCCTTGGTCGTCACGGTGCAGCCCTTCCCCAGTTCCACGGGCCTGCTTAACGAAGACTGCAGCGCAATGCCTCTTTTCGTATTCACTTCCGACCACAAGGCTAAAACGATTGACGGGGTCATTCAGTCGTTGAACAACTTCATCGCAGAACAACCTGCTGATGCGACAGTCAAGTTCAAGCTCGCCACCGGCAACGTTGGCGTGATGGCCGCCACCAATGACGTGGTGAGAGAGACTGAGTCGACCGTTCTGCTGTTTCTGTACGTAGCGATTGCGGTCAGCGTCTGGGTTTCCTTTCGCAGCATTGCCAGCGTCATCTGCATTCTGCTGCCTCTTGCAGCCGTGTCCGTCTTCACCTACGCGATCATGGTTTTTCTTGAGATCGGCGTAAAAGTGTCCAACATCGCCACGGTAGCTTTTGCGGCGGGTATTGGAGTCGATTACGGCATTTACATTTACTCGGTGCTCGAGGAGAACATCAAAGAGAAAGGTATGGGAATGCGCGAAGCGTACGAAAACACCTTGCACCAGACCGGCAAGGCAGTGGTCTTCACTGGACTCGCGCTCGCCGCCAGCGTTGCGACATGGATGATGTCGGGTCTCCAGTTCCAGGTCGACATGGGCATCCTGCTCACCATCATGTTCTTGGCTAACGCCGCAGCCGCCATTCTCATGCTCCCAGCCTGCGCCGCATTTTTGATCAAGACCAAGACGAAGGCTTCATGATCAGCGCTTGTTTGGAGGACACCGAGCTGGGCGGCAAGAAGATCAAGAGAAGTGGCAGAGATTGTCATGTGGTACGTCTCGGGCAACCGAGACGAGGAGGCGATCGAGAATCCCAAAGACTTCATTATCGGCCGCGCCAAGCCCCATACCAATTTATCTTTTGGCTTCGGCGTTCCCCGTTGGGTGGGCAACCATCTGGCAGAGATGCAGCTGCGCATCCTCTGGAAGGAATTGCTGCGGCGTTTGCCACGGCCGGCCCAGATCAAGGTGCTCGGCGAGCCCACCCGTGTCCCGTCGCCATTCATGAAGGGCGACGAGTCGATGAGCGTCGGCATTGATCCTTGAACCACAGGTGAACGGCTCACAGAACCAGACAGTGGTGATTGTCGGTGCTGGGCAGGCGGCCGGCCAGGCCGTCGCTAGCCTCCGCAACGAGTGTTTCGAAGGCAAGATCGTGCTGATTGGATCCGAGCCTTTCCTCCCGTATCAGCGGCCACCTCTTTCCAAGGCGTATCTGGCTGGAACACTCCCACTGGAGCGCCTGCTCGTGCGACCTTCAGCGTTCTATGAGCAAGGTCGCATTGAAACCATGTTGGGCGTGACTGTTGCCCGTCTCAATCTGGAGGCCGGTAGCCGCTCCGTAGAGACCAGCGACGGAAAGAGAATCGCCTTCGATTATCTTGTGCTGGCTACCGGCGGCCGCGTGCGACAGCTGAGCTGCGATGGTGCCAGCCATCCGCGTCTAGGCTACCTCCGCAACATCGCAGACGTGCAGAAACTGCAAGGCTTTCTGCAGGAAGGTGCCGAACTCATTCTGATCGGAGGAGGCTACGTGGGCTTGGAGATCGCGGCGGTTGCCCGCAAGCGCGGACTGAAGGTGACGGTGCTGGAGGCCGCTCCGAACCTGCTTGCGCGAGTTGCCAGCCCGGAGGTCGGCCGTTTTTACCGCGACCTTCACCAAGGTCATGGGGTGCAGGTTCACTGTGACTCGATGGTCTCCTTGATCAGCGGCAGCGTCGAGCGTCCCACTGTCCGCCTGCAGAACGGGTCCATTATGACTGCTGACTTCCTGATCGCCGGCATTGGCCTGATCCCGAATACAGAGCTTGCAGCAGGTGCAGGTATTGCCTGCGACAACGGCATAGTTGTCGATGACCACTGCCGTACCTCGGTCGATGGGGTTTTCGCCATTGGCGACTGTACCCAGCACCCGAATGGCATCTACGGCATCCGTGTGCGTCTCGAGTCAGTACCGAATGCCCTTGAGCAGGGCAAGACTGTCGCCGCCAGCATCTGCGGAAAATCTAGGCCGTACTGTCAGGTTCCCTGGTTTTGGTCAGATCAATACGACATCAAGCTGCAGACGGCTGGCCTGAACATCGGCTACGACACTGTGGCGCTTCGAGGAAAGCCGGCGGACCGCTCCTTCGCAGCCTTCTACTTTCGCAAGGGCCGCCTGTTGGCTGTTGATGCAATCAACCGTCCAGCAGAGTTCTTACTCGCCAAGACCTGGATCGCTAAAGATCAAAAGATTTGTCTGGAACGCCTGGCCGACGATGGGATATCGCCCGCCAAGCTACCTGTAGAAGCCAGCAATTAACCACATCATCTGGCTCTGGGAGCAACGACAGCTGAGAGATGCCGAAGAACGAAATACCAAAAGTCACCTGCATCGAACACAACAGAACTGAAGGCCACTTGAGGTTGAGTAGGACCTCAACCTCATGGGGGTCGCTTACATGGATATGGTCCCAAGTATCGATGGCGATCGCGGAGACGCCTGTGCCTGCGCGGCCCGCCATGTTTTCGTTGATGAAGCCTGGCTGGCCAGGCTGCCAACAATGGAGCAGCTGGAGGTCTCGATGCTGGACTTGACTACGGGCGTCTGTTTGCCGTCGCGCCTCGCCCGCCAGATCAAGTCGACAGCCAATCTCGACGATATCGTGCTGCTTACGCCTGTCGGACAGCACTGATCGTTTCGTTGGTAATCCCGTAGTGACACACTGTTCTCCGGGCTGGCCACATCGCTGATTTTTGGCACGGTGACCTCGACTGGACTCACGCTGCTGATCCTTCCGACGATGTACTACCGCATCGCTATCAAGCATCCGGGACGGCTGTCGGGAAATCTCTCGAATGGTGACGCCGACGTGCAAAGCGATGAGCTGCGGTCCTGATCAGCCATACAGCGGTCTTGGACGTCTCGGTCTGCCTCTAAGCGATCGCCCTTCGACTTCAGCTTTTGGCACTTCGCATCATGGCGCTTGTACGCCCTAGCCTCTCCCTCCAACTGTGCATTGGGATCGGGATCTTCAGGAGTCAAAGTGCCAACCTGAATGAGCACAAGGCCAACTGACACGGTGATATCAACCAAGCCCGCAACACGCCGCACGCAGTGCTTAGGCGCGGTAGGTCTCGGCATCCTCAAGCACCATCGCAGCACCCTTCTCGCCGATCATGGTTGCCGGCTGATTGGTGTTGCCGCCGACCAGCGTCGGCATGACTGAGGCATCGACCACCCGCAGGCCTTGCAGGCCATGCACGCGCAGACGGGGATCGACCACCGCCATCGCATCAATGCCCATCTTGCAGGTGCCGACAGGGTGGTAGGCCGATTCACCGCTGCGCCGCACCCATGTGGCGAGGTCTTCGTCATTCTGTAGCACCGACCCTGGCGACACCTCTACCTCGTGGTGCGACGCGAAAGCCTGCTGAGAAAGGATCCTGCGCACCAGATGCACCCCGCGTATGAGTTGCTCGACGTCGGCAGACTCGGCCATGTAGTTGGGGTCGATCAGCGGTGCCGCCAACGGGTCAGCAGAGTGCAGACCGACGCGGCCGCGCGACAAGGGGCGAAGCCCATAGATCATCACCGCATAGCCATAACCGCTCATCGCGGTCTTCAGGTCTCGCCCGTGATCGGAGTACAGCATGGGCGCGAAGTGCAGTTGTAGGTCGGGTATCGGCTCTTCTGGCCGTGAACGGATGAAGCCGCCGGCTTCAGCGCCATTGCTCGACAGCACGCCGCGCCGACCGCTCAGGTATTGCAGCAAGGCCCACAGGCCTTTCAGCCAGTAGCTCGGATGCATCGAGATGCCCTGGCGGCTGCGCGCGCTGACGCGCACATATACATCGATGTGGTCCTGGAGATTCTGCCCGACACCCTCCAGCGCATGACGCAGTTCGATGCCGTGCCGCACCAGTTCTCCGCGTGGACCAATTCCCGAAAGCATCAGTAGCTGTGGCGAGTTGAATGCGCCGCCGCAGAGCACAACCTCCCGCCCGGCACGCACTTGCACAAGCCCCGTCGCGCTCCAGTACTCGACACCGGTGGCACGGGTGCCTTCGAGCAACACACGGGTGACTCGCGCGCCGGTGCGTACTGTCAGATTGGAACGTCCTGCCGCAGGTTCGAGATACGCGCGCGCATTGCTGCATCGCGCACCATCTTTCTGGTAGGCGCAGTAGAAACCCACCCCCTCCTGCTCACTGCCGTTGAAATCCGTATTGCGCCGGTACTCTGCCTGGGTCGCCGCCTCAACGAACGCTTTGCTCAGCGGGTTGGTATAGCGGCGCTCTGCCACGTTGAGCGGGCCACCCTGACCGTGAAACGCAGCCTCGACCGGCGTCGTCTTCGGCTCGAAATGCTCGGACTTTCGAAAATATGGCAACACCTCGGCGTACGACCATCCCTCGCAACCGAGTCGCGCCCACTCGTCGTAGTCCCGAGCATGACCGCGGATATAGACCTGCGCGTTCATGCCGCTGGAACCGCCGAGCATCTTGCCCCGCGGCTGGAACAGCGCACGGTCGTACATGTGACGCTGCGGTTCGGTATTGAACTGCCAATTGAAGCGGCGGCTGAACATCAACTGCAGGAAACCCAGCGGCATGTTCACGAAAGGATTGCGGCGGCTCTCAGGCCCGGCTTCAAGCAGCAACACCGAATAGCGGCCACTCTCAGACAGGCGGTTGGCGACTGCGCATCCAGCCGAACCCGCCCCGACCACCACGTAGTCGAATTGTTCGGACGCCATCTTGCTCATCCGGCTCGTTAACTTTTAGCCGTCAGTTTCACCATCAACTTGGAATAGCCCCGCACAAAGTTGGACTGCACACGCTCGGGCTCCCCGACCACCTCGATGTGCTCGAAGCGCTTCAGCAGCTCTTCCCAGAGGATGCGCAGCTGCAATTCGGCCAGGCGGTTACCCATGCAACGGTGGATGCCGTAGCCGAACGCAATGTGATTCCGCGCACCCTCGCGATCGATGATGAAGTCGTCTGGGTTCTCGAACTTGCGTTCGTCCCGATTGCCCGACGCGTACCACATCAGCACGCGATCACCCTTCTTGATGGTCTGCCCGCGCAGCTCCACGTCCTGCGTCGCGACGCGGCGCATGTGCGCCAGCGGGGTCTGCCAGCGGATGATTTCCGAGACCATGTTCGGAATCAATTCCGGTTTCGCCTTCAGATTGGCGAACTGCTCCGGGAACTGGTTCAGGGCCAGTACGCCACCGCTCATGGAGTTGCGCGTGGTGTCGTTGCCGCCAACGATCAGCAGCGCCAGATTGCCGATGAACTCCATCGGACGATTGATCAGATCCTCCGTGTCCTTGCTGCTTTGCAGCAGGCTCATCAAGTCAAAGCTGGGCGCCTCGCCTGCCACGCGGCGGGCCTCCTTGTCGCGCCACAGCTTGGAGAAAGACCACGCCATGTCAGCCGCGGCGTCGAACAAGTTCTCGTCATCCGCTATTTCGCCGCCGGTCCCTGCTGCAGTGCCAGACAGACGATCCGACCAGTCAATCAGCTTGTCCCGTTCCTCGTAGGGAAAATCCAGCAACGTGGCCAGCATGCGGCCCGTCAGCTCCTTCGATACGGTCGGTACCCAGTTAAAAACTTTGTTCCGGGGAAGACTGTCGAGCACCTCCCCGGTACGCACACGGATCAGCCCCTCCATTTCCTTCAGGTTCTGCGGTGCCACCACACCCTGCACGGAGCGGCGCTGCACATCGTGCTTGGGCGGATCCATTGCAATGAACATTTCCACTGGCAATCCTTCCGGGGAGTCGCCCAGAACAATGAGCGGTTCGGAGGAAAACAGCTCGTGACTCTTGTCCACGAACAAGATGTCTTCAAAGCGCGTCACCGACCAGAACGGACCGAATGGACTGTTCTTCAGATAATGGACGGGCGCCTCGTCGCGCAGCCGCTTGTAATAGGCGCGCCACTGGTCCTGCCGGTAGAGGAACGGATTGCTGAGGTCGATGTCCTCGATCGCCAGCGTGCTGACATCGGGAATCGGCGCTTCAAGGAATTCTGGAATCGGACGCCGCGGGCCAAAGATTTTCTTTTTCGCTTTCACTACCTGCTTCAGTGCGCGAATCTGCCAGTGCATCGGCACCACTTTGGATGTGGCGTTGACCACCTTGGTCTGGATGACCTCGATGGCCTGAAATTGCGTTGACATGGCGTTCTCCGTGTTACATCTGGAATTCGGGCAGCCGAACGGTCATGCCGTCCATCGCCTCGGTGGTTTTGACCTGACAGCCGAGACGCGAGGTTTTCGCTCGCTCTGGGGTCATGGACAGCATCTGCTCTTCGGCATCACCGGGGGTGCCAGTCCTGTCGAACCACTCGCGGGCGACGATGACGTGGCAGGTGCCGCAGGCACACTCGCCGCCGCAGTCCCCATCAATGCCACGAACCCCGTTATGCACGGCGATTTGCATCAGCGAGTCACCAGCCTCGAACTGAACGACCTGTTCGGTGTTGTCGTGCGCGATAAAAGTAATTTTGCCCATTGCCCTCTCCTGTCAGGACTGTGTGCATCAGATAGTCGGCGTGCGTCAGCTCATCGACGAGGACATTTTTTGACAACACGGGGACATTTGAAGACAGTAAGCGCCGTTTTGAGGGGAATGGCTCATGTCAACGACGCAGCAGGTGGAGAGCCCAAGAAATCCCGTCGCTGACATTCCGTCGAATTACTCCCGGTTGATCGCCCGCGAACTTGGCCTGGTGGTGCGAGAGCTGCCCAGACTCTTGCGCGGCACTGGGCTGGACGTCTCGCAGTTGTTGAGCGAGGACAGTCTGTACACCGCAGCCCAACAGATCCGGATTCTGCAAAACGCCCTGGACCTGTCTGGCAAGCCGGAGTTTGGGTTACTACTGGGTAAACGTCTGACTCCGGCGACACATGGTGCGATGGGTTTCGTCGCCAATAGCAGCCCGGATTTATTCACCGCGCTGCAGGCGATTCGCACGTTCCTGCCTACCCGTGCGAGTTTCATTCAGGCGGACCTGCAGCAGGTTGAAGATCGCCTGGAATGTCTGGTGAATTTTCAGTTGCCGTTGGACGCTGATGTCGAGCGCTGTCTGGCAGATACTGTAGTGAAGGCATTCTTTGAGATTGGCGAATTCATCGTAGGTCGGCCCTTGTATGAGGCCGAAGCCTGTTTCGCTCATGCCGCACCGGCATACCACGCCACGTACGTAGACTATTTGCCTGGGCCGATTCGCTTCGGCTGCGATCGTTTGATGTTCGTTTTGCCAATGGCGCTCTGCCAGAAACCGAACGCCTCCGCCAATCATGAAAACTATCGACTCGCTTTACAGCAATGCGAAGCCATGCTCGCGCGGCTGCAGACTCGTGAGCCGGGCTATCGAACCCGACTCGAAAAAATGATGTTGTCGCGCCCCCCGGGCACGCTCAGTGAAGACGAGGCGGCTGCTTCCCTGTTCATGAGTAAACGCACCTTGGCTCGCAAGCTCAATCAAGAGAACAGCGGCTTTCGGCAGATTCGGGACGAGGTTCTCTCCCGACAGGCAGCCGGCTACTTGTCTGATAGCCAGTTATCGATTGAGGCCATCGCCGCGCTGTTGAATTACCACGACACCGCGAGCTTCAGGCGCGCCTTCAAACGATGTTTCGGTCAGCCGCCCAATCAGCACAGGCAAGCTATTGGTTAGCCGACACTGTGTTCAATAGGCAGACCACGACGACCGGGCAAGCCTCCGTCCCGCGCCATCGAGCCATGTCTTAGAAAAGGCCTAGCACTGTCAAAAAATGTCCTCGTCGGCATATCGCTGCCTACCTACTATAGTTTTTTTGCACTGTGCTTTTGCGCCGGCGATATCGCTCTCTATCGAATGAATGCACCCATGAGTCCAGACCCTCGCGATTACTTACCACCCGGCGATTTGATCGACAGTGACCACGCCGACGTCAGGACCTTTGCCTGTGACCGCGCCGGTGATGGCGATGACAGGCAACGCGCCGTGCGGCTCTATTACGCTGTGCGAGATGAAATCCGCTACGACCCCTATAAGTTCTCGCTCGATCCCGCTCACCTGCGCGCCAGCGCTACCCTAGCCGCCGGCAGCGGCTATTGCGTGCCCAAGGCCGGCCTCCTTGCAGCTTGCGCTCGCGCCATCGGCATCCCCGCGCGTATCGGTTTGGCGGATGTGAAAAACCACCTCGCCAGTCAGCGCTTAGTGGCTCTGATGCAAACTGACATCTTTTACTTCCACGGCTATACCGAGCTTTGGCTGGACGGTCGCTGGATCAAGGCGACTCCAGTGTTCAACATCGAACTGTGCGAACGCTTCGGCGTCAAGGCGCTTGAATTCGACGGCCGCGAGGACGCTCTGATGCACGAGTTCGATACCAGCGGGCACCGCCACATGCAGTATCTGACTGATCACGGCCCCCGCGCAGACCTGCCATTAGCCGAATTGGAGGCTGTTTATCGGAAACACTATCCGGGTCTGCTGGCTGGGCCAGTTGAACTCAAAGGCGACATGGCCGCTGAGATCGAACAGGAAAGGGCGCGGAGCTGATCGCTTGGAGAGACGGAGTGCCCAACAATGATTCCGTGGCGATAGCGAGGCAACTCTGCGAGCAAGTGCACCATGGCCGGGACCTTGGTGTGAAGGTAGTTAGCGTGGACGGGGATCAAGTCCATACGCGATGGCGAGCGCGAGGGTCTATGCCGCCAACGGACGTGTCTACACCTGCTCTGCGCTGGCCTGGCTCTGGATCGCCGATCGCTCTATGCCCGCGACATTCGATCTGGTGGGCTTAGCCAAGATTGCGGTGGGGTGCGGCATCGTCATTGCAGGCGGGGTGCGCTAGCGCCTCCAGCTACTCGCTCATTTTCGACTTCCCGTTACTTGGGCACCGCTGGTCTCACGACATTGGTCAGCGGCAACGAACTAAGACACAGCAAGAATCACGAGTAGGTTTTTAGGTAGTGTCTCAGTTTGACTTGTAAGTGATCGTCTAAGTGATCTTTGAGGTCAAGTCTGCGATCTCTTCAAGGCTCCATACATGATCTGAAATACGAGCTTCCATCGCGGGAGTGACCCGCAGCGTTTTATGTATGCGCCCGAAGTTGTAATGGAGCATGTGCAGAGCAACCGCATGGGCATGGTTCTCCACCTTCTTGGAGAAGCCGTTGGTCAGTCGCGTGAAGCGCCGCATTCCCATTCGGATGGTGAGGTTCTGCCGCTCGACGTAGCTGGTTGAAATGCGCTTGGGGTCAGGTGTGCCGCAAACGGCCCCCTTGATGACACCACAGCACGCACCGGGGCTGTACCGCTTCTCTGCGGTCTTGCCGGGCATCTCCTGATAGAGCTTGGAGATGATGCCGTAGTCGATCTCCTGGCCGAAGGCATCTTCAACGGCCTGCAAGTAGGCCCGGTGCTTGTCAGTCGAGAGCTGCACACGATGCCTCAGCCTGCCAGCCACATCCCCGATAAAGGCTCTGGCAGCCTCGCCACTGCGGTTCGCCACCAGATAGCTAGGGATGAGCTTGGTATCGGCGCAAAGGGCCACCCAGGTCCAGACATCGCCGTAGCCAAACACCTCTTTCTTGTCTGGGAGAAAAAGAAGCAATGCGGACCACGGTTGCTAGCCCGCCTCGCAAGACCGGCAAGTCGAGGAGATTCTTGATCTCCTTCGATGTTGGCGAAGGGTAAAGCCAGCAATTTTTCAGGCACCTACAACAACGCGATCATGATTGGTTGAGGTGGTAGGTGCTGAAAAAATGGAAGTTGCCAATAACCTGCGATGGGTCTGAAATCACAGTTCGGATTAAATCCGGAATCAATGATTTGCCCTCTGGCGGGATCAGTAGTTGTGGCCATATCTCGGCACCGGCGGAGTGGTATGCCCCAAAGTCTTCCACGACGTTCTCGTTCAACTGTGTGGCGCTATGCGCGTATCCCATAACGACCCCCATCGTATGGCCCTCGCCAGTGGCAAAATAATTAAACGCGGCCGTGAAGAAGGTGGGGTAGTCGAAGCCTTCAGCCTCAGCAAGTGATACGCAGCCTAAGTCCTCCCTGCGGCGACGTGCTGTTGCATCGATGATGTCGGACAGGGCGTGGGCATCCACGCTGAGGTCACTCCTGGATTCTTTGTTCATGGGCTAAGTCCTTCCTTTTTTCTGGCGATAGGTTTGCGCGTAGGCACCCAGAAAAGCGGTCATCGCTTCTCTGTACTGAAGTACTTCCGGGGGGATCGTGAGGGACAGCTCGCGTGCAATGGCAACCGCGTATTTCAATTGCTTTTCAGTCGGACCCACGATCGGACATTCCAAGAGAATCGAGATGGCATCCGTGATCCTTCTTGAGAGGTCGGATCTCTCCGCACCAGGCTCTATCGCAATTGACATCAGATCGACTAAGCGCTCCTCGGCCAAGGCATCCAAGGCCAGTGGTAGTACCAAATCGTGGTCGCCGTAAACTAGTTGGAAGGACACGCACACCCCGCGTTCATCTTGATGAGTTCTATGAACGTCCGCATCCCTGAAGCTCTACGGCGCGTCGGACTATCCGCTGGCGATCGTTGAGCCATTGCACACAAGTAGCGCCGGCGAAGGGGATTATATGGATCAAGCGGTCACTTAGGAACTCTAAGTATCTGGAAAGCCGCCAAAAATCCAAGCTGTGACCGCATCCAGCACGGCAGCCCATCTTGGCGACATCCGACCAGTCCCAGAATCCCGTTCCACGGCGCCTGCGCGAGGCCATGGAAAAGACGGGTGTCTCTCAAAAAATGCTGGGCATCCAGTCAGGGATAGATGGCTCTGTGGCTTCGTCGCGCGTTAACCATTACTGCACGGGCCGGCATGTCCCCAATTTCAGGCTGCTTGAACAAATGGCAGCTGTATTGAAAGTGCCAGTCGCTTTCTTCTACTGCCCTGAGGACGATCTCGCCAGGCTCCTTGTCAACTACTCAAAATTATCGACTCGTGCGAGGAAAGAACTGGGACGAACTGCTGAACGATTAGTAGGCGGTTAAGCTGTGTTCTTGAAACGACTGAAATAAAAAAGTATGGTCGTATTGAATGCCTCTCGCATTATTCGCGGATGCCTTCAACCGCTCTCATACCAATCAACTGCGAGACTTGTAATCGACTTTATCCAACCGAATAAATAGCGAATCGCCATAGTTATTCGCGCGAGGCTGAGTATGACTTAGCCAATCTGGCGGATAAAATAATTTATATAAAGTTGATAAATAAAACCAAGTTGGCTTAGTTATTCCTATCGGGGATGCAGGCCGATAATCAACAGCAGGACGGCAATGATAATAGCGAGCACTGTCGCAGACGGGTAGCGCAGAGACTTAGCTAGCCTACATAAATCTCAGTCCAGCTCATGAGATTTGAAAGCCAGTTCAAACTCTCGAAAGTGCAAAACGCTGGCGCTGGGCGCTAGTCACTCTATCTGAGCAGTTACAAAACAATAAAGAGTAAACGGATCGCTGCATTTTCCAGCTGCTCTCGTAAATCGCTCGAAGTGAAAGTCCTCAACCACATACCAGACGTTTTCAGAGAAATAAAGCGATCGGCAGCAGGATCTAAAATGCCTTCCACCAATAGCATCTTTCTTCAGTCGACTGCCAAACATACATCAGTCAGACAGAAGGTAAGTAATTTAATTCAGCTCTAAAACCCGCGAATGCTTCGGCAGCGATGCTCTAAGCAATTCCATTTGATCGAATAAAATTCGTCTGTTCTGCAAAATCAAGCCTTCTTGGTGGGTCGGCGCATAGGGAAGATACAGCAACTCCCATCCTATTTGCTCTAAACTAAATGCATCTTTCTTTGCATTGCAAGCGGCACAGCAAGTACAACAATTGAGCCACGTGTCCTTTCCGCCTTTTGATAGGGGGGTAATGTGATCGCGCGTCATTTCCCTAAAAGCTACTTTGCCACAGTAAGCACACATATTGCGGTCGCGTCTAAACAGTGCGCTATTACTTAGTGGGATTGAGCTCGAATGCCAGCGCACTGGGCTCTGGCTTGCGATCACTAAAATACTCTTCAGCGTTATTTGGGACTCACGGCCAGTGAACCTGTTCACGCCGCCTTTAAAGGTGAACTCAAAGTCGCCAAACCCGTAGGAGATTTTCCCCAAGACATCCTGAGTCACAGCATCCTGCCAAGTCAGCCATCTCGAAGGGCGACCGGATGTGTCTACCGCGAGAAGAAGCTGATTCATGGAGCCCCTTAGTGAACTCGTGACTTGAACTGGTTGCTCACACTAGTACGCGCAGTCACGACATCCCAGTAATTAATTGATGTTCTTGAGGCAGAGCCGCGTACTAGTAATGCTTCTGGCGGGGTTAAGCGGCAGGCCGTCACCACATTCATCCAGCTATTCGCCCCGCCTCTACCCAACGGAGATATGTGGTCTCTTGAGAGCTGACATGCTGGCTTTTGCAAGCCGCAGTAACAGCATAGGTTGCGGTCACGTGAGAAGAGTAGCTCGTTGCTCAAAGCCGGCGCGCACTGCGCCCACGCCCTTGGGTGACGGCCGCGCAGAGCCATGATGCTGCATATAGTTACAGACGATCGCTTGCCAGTTGCCCGCGACTCTCCTCCGTGAACTGCGTAAACGGTCTCGCCAACCAGCCGATGGACTTGATTGCCCACTGTATGGGTAACCGCAGACTGCCACGTCAGCCAGCTATGCGGAGCCCCGGTGATATCGAGAGCCAAGATCAGTGGATAACCACGCTTGGCATTGTGCGGGGCGGAGACAGCTTCATTCTCAACAGCGTTCATGTCACACCTTGAAAAGCTGATTCATCTCGTATCAAGGTCGCACCATCGACATCCAAAGCGAGGACATTCGGGAGCTTTAGCGACAGAAAATCAGGAATCTCACAAGCGATTTCCTGTAAGCAGTCGATATCTGGCGCCTCTTGTTTCGCAGCCGAGCGTGGATGCTCCGCTGCATCGTCACTCTCTAGATCTGACATCTGTGATGTAATCATACATTTAGAAAGCTGCGAACTACTAGACTCCGAGCAATGTATGTTGGGGTGCGCGGGGTTTTGGGCCAGCAGTTTCATGCCGGCTTCTTCGGGCGTACGCGCGTCCTTGGCCTGATTGCACTCGCGACAGGCCGTCACACAGTTGAGCCAAGTGGTTTCACCACCGCGCGAGGCAGGCATGACGTGGTCGCGCGTGAGCTGCGTGGGGTTGTACTGCTCGCCGCAGTAGAGGCAGAGATTGTGATCGCGCTGGAACAGCGTGCGGTTGGTGAGCATGGGCACGCCATGCGTATAGCGCCGACTGCGGTCGGCCACCGCGATGATCGAACCGATCTCGAAATGCGAACGTTGCCCGGTGCGGGCATTGATGCCGCCTGCGATGGCGAAGCGCTCTTCCCCGGCTTCCCAGCAGACACGCTTGCGGGCGTAGAGAGTGACCGCCGTCTGCCAGTGAATCCAACCGACTGGCAGGCCGCCTGCATCGAGTTTCAGAATCACGGGAGTAGACATGTCTGAAATCTAAGCAATTCAGACACTTTGCGCCAGCCCTTGCAGCGACAGGTCACGATATCTTCACGCGCAGGCCGACTGCACCGTGGGCGGTTTTCTCTAAGGCCTGTGAGGTTTTTATCACTGCCCGCTTGGGCGGTGCCAGAACACGCTGGTGGCATGTTCAAAGCCACCCGCCTACGCGCTGTTATCACCACTGCCCTGCTGCTGTCGGGTTTCTGCGCCATCACCACCGCGCGCGCGGCCGCACCGGCGGAGCCTTTGAAGGTGCTCGTGTTCTGGGGCAGCTTTTGCAGCAACTGCCCGGCTGTGATGCGCCAGATGGATGCTCTCCGCGAGCAGTACGGCGACCGCAACGTGCAGTTCGTGGCCGTGAGTCTGGAAGGCGAAGAAGCGCCACAGCAGTATCTGGCACGCAAGGGGTACGGATTCCATATCAAGACCGATGGCGATGCGCTGCTGGCGCGCTACCAGGCCGTGGGCGTGCCCTGGGTGGTGCTCACCGATGCAGCGGGCAACGCGATCGCCAATCCCTCGCGCGGCGGTGCACCGCGCGAGGTAGCCGACAAACTCAGGCTCGAATTGGACTTGCGCACCTAGCCCTTAAGGGCCCGCAGCGCTGCATCTCAGAACTTGGCGGTGAGGCGAAAGAAGAAATCCGCGCGGGCATCGTCGCGCACCTGCTTGGAAATGCCGGAGTGTTGAATGGGCAGTGCGGCCGTCACCGCGGTTTCAATGAAGGGGCCGATGCCCACCACCAGCTCCGCACCGATGTCTGAAAGCGATTGCACATCGTCCGAGATGCCGGCAACCGGCCTGGCGAACTCCGCTGCCGCGAACTCGACGAAGGCACGCGGCTTCACGCTGAGGATGGAATAGGTGTACGGCGTGTACTCGCCCACCATGCGCACCAGCAGGCCACGGTCGCCAAGCGCCACACCGGGCACATAGGCTTGCAGGTTGCCAATGCCGCCTACGATCCATTGCTGTTGCTCGGGCACGATGACGTCGGCGTACTGCATAGACACCTGCAACTCACCCGTCAGGGACGAACCCTGTGACCGCAGCGAATACGCCGGTCGCACCAGCCAGTAGTCGAGATCCGACAGCGTCAGCGAGGAGCCGGCGGCACCCAGCCCCTTGCGGGCGCTCAGGGTTGCCTGGCTGAGCCAGCTTTGCGACAACAACTTGAAACTCGTGCTCCACGCCGCGCCGGCTTCGAGCGAGGCATAGGCCTCTTTCTGGAGTTTTTGCCCGTTGCTGTCGAGCTCAAGGCCTTTGTAGATGTAGTCCACCTTGCCCTGCACCGTCACGCGCTGGGTCGCCGAGGAGGCGACGATGCCGGTGTAGCCCGTATCGACCGTCCACAGCTCGCCATTGAATGCCGTGTTCTGCACCTGCTGGCGGTAGTCGACGTAGCGACCCGACACGCCGAACAGCCCCAGTGGCGTCACCCGCGACCAGCCCAGTTGCGTCTCGTGATAGTCACTGCCGGGCTCGACGTCATCCAGCTTCAGCACGCTGGCGGCAGTGCGGGCCAGCACCGAGAACTCGTCACCCCACGAGCTGCCGCGCCGGGCATCGAGGTCGAGGAACTCCCGCCCCGTGAAGCGGTTGCCGACATTGCTGAGATTGACGCGCACGCTGCCGGGGCTCACCAGTTCGGGGCTGGGCTTGAGGGTCAGGTCGTAGGCATTGCCTTCGGCAGCGGTGAACACCGGCGTGTAACCCTCGCCCATGCGGCTGGCATGAATGCCGGCGAGCAGGCGTTTCTTCTCGAAATCACCGATCGTCAGCGGGTCTTCTTTTTCAAGCGGCGCAAAGTAGGGCATGAGCGGCGCCGGGGCGCTGATGCTGCTGATGGTGCCTGCATAAATGCTGACGAAAATATCGTTGTCGCTGCGCACGTACAGGGTTTTGGGCGCCAATACCCCGTTGCGCTGTGCGGCCATGGTCAATGCGCGGATGGCATTGGAAAGGTCATCGAAGCCCGCGGTCGTGGCGATGATGTCTGCCTCATCCAGCACGCCGGGGGCATGAACATGCATCGTGTAACCCGCAATCTGCAGGGAAACCGCACCTTGGTTGGCGTCCGCCTGCAAAGTGACGAGTTCGCCTTGGGTGGGTGCAGGCGGCGGTGGAAAGTCGATTGACATGGAATCCTTTATTCAAGATGTTTTTATTGGTGTGCCACAAAGATACCTGCGACGCTCAAAAAAAACCGGACGCGAAGGTCCGGTTCGGATTTTCGAAGCGCAAAGCAGATCGCTTACTGCCGCGACGCGGCGATCAGCCCTTGGGCGCCACTTTGGAGTCGCACTGTTCGGCACGGATCAAACGGCCGCTGGCATCCTTGTAACCGAGCTTGCAGACATCCTGCGCACGGGCCGACCTGGTAATGCCGCTCTCGCCGCCGTTGTAGGCAAAAGCGCTACCCGCGCCGCTGCCTCCTGCTGCGGCACCATTACCGAGGTTGCCATCGCTGCCCGTGCCAGGGGTCCCTGCACCACCGTTGTTGCCGGCAGTAGCCCCTGCGACGTTGCCGCCCAACGAACCACCGGTGCCAGAGCCACTACCCGAGAGCGCCGCCACGCCGGCCATCGCCGACTGCCCGCTTTTGTCGCCGCTCAGCACGCCTGCGCCCAGCGTGCCGCCAGTGCCAGAGCTGCTGCCCGTGAGCACGCCCACACCAATCGGGCCGCCAGCACCGCTCTGATCCCCCGACAGCACGGCAATGCCCGCGCCGTTGCTCGACACACCGCTGCCATTGCCGCTCAGCACGTCAACTCCCAACGCACCCTTGCCGCTGCCGCTCTCGTTCAGCAAACCCACACCGATGAGCTGTGCATTGGCCGCATTGTTGCCGGAGAGTGCGGCAACACCCAGCAGGCCCCCGCTGCCGGCGTTGTCGCCCGCCAGCAGTCCCACATTGAGGAGCGGATTGCTACTGGTCACCGGCTGGCCGCCTGCAATGGCCAAGCCACCTTGATCCAAACCGGGCAGCGCGCCTCGCGCCTGACTGGCCAGACTGCCCAACGTCACCACGCGGGACCCGGCATAAGAAACGCCCAGCGCTTCACCCCGGTTGAGCAGGCCAACGCCCAAGCCCTCGCTGGAATTGCCGCTGTTGCTGCCCGATAACGCAGCCACACCCAAAAACCGGCCGCTGCCGGTGTTGTTGCGGTTGAGCAGGCCCACGCCCACCAGCCCGCCATGCGCCACGTTGCTGCCCGACAGCACGGCGATGCCCGCCAAACCGTCGAGATTGGAATTGCCCACGCCATCACCGCCCAGCACGGCCACATCCACTGGCTGCGCGGTGCCGCGCGGCAAACCCAGCAGGGGCGTGACCAGCGTGTTGTTGAGCTGGTTGCCGATCAATGAAGCGGTGGCGTTGTTGCCGCCCAAGCCCAGCAACTGATTGATCCCGGAACCGTCGGCACCGTTCTCAAGCACTGAAACATCCAATGGCAGCGGTGCGGTGGTGGTCAGCGGTGCAGGCAAGGCCGCAAAGATCGAGGTCGTGATCGCCGCTATGGGGCCGCCGGGCGTGAGAATGGGCAGCGTCAGCACCTGCGCGCTGGCAGGCAATGCAAAAGCGGAAAGCAGTGCAACAGCAAAAGTCGACTGGCGCATGGTGGTATCTCTCTAATGGTTTTGGCCGCGTACCCTGATGTAGCGGTGCTGGCTACGTATTACTGAGAGTTAGAACAACCCATCGTAATGATTACTACGATGTATCAGAGAGGCCACGTCGCGTGATCGAACGCACAGTTCGCGGACTTGTCCGGCCCTTGAAGCGACCTCGTTTCGCGGATACGCAGGTGACACGCGCGTCGCCGATGCCCCTCTGGCCGAAAGCGGTCGATCAGTGCGTCACTGAACACTCACCGGCCAGCAAAAAGGCCTGCCCGGTCGGACGCGCCTTTCGTACTGCGTTCCGCTGCGCCGGCGTTCGCACTTTCGGCTCGCGCTCGAAGTAGCGTCGGCTCGCCGGCTTGACGAACGCTGGGTCGGGGTTCGTAACGCCTGCGTCCGCTTCGACGCTCGCCTTATCGAGCAAGGGTTTGCTCCCGCTTCAAATCAACATAGGTGGCGCAATCGAAACCGCGCTGAAGACGTATTTGCCACTTCGGCATTTCAATCAAAAGCATTTTCGATCGGCCTCATCGCTCATCCCGCCGAGCAGGTCGGAAGGTGATGGGCAATGCCTCGTGACTCCACTCACCGGATGCCTTCGTGTTCCCGGCAACTGCATGAGGCGTCGTGTGCCGTCGAAGCGGCGGGGACGTAGAGCAGCCGGCAGCAGTGTCGGATCACGCGCTCAGCCCCGGCGGGTTTCTCGGTTCGAACCCTCCTGCCGAGCGGCGCCTCACGGGGGTATGGGCGGTGTGCTGTAGGACTCTTTCATCACATGCGTCGATAAACCTGCGAATCCCATAATTTCCGCGCACGGCAGAACCCTGCAATTGCCGCTGCTCAAAAGGACTTGTGAAGCGAATAGAAGACTCGGCTAGATACCAGAACGCTCTGGAGAGGGCGGAATCCGGCGGCCGCACATTGCTGGCCGACGGGCGCTCATTTTCCTTGTCGTTCGATCCGGGAATCGAAGCCGAATATCTTGAGCAGAGGTCTGCCCTGCTTCTGACATTACGGCGATACGTCGTCGTTCTGGGCGCGTTTCTCTATGCCTGCTTTCTGCTGAATGACGCGCTGGCAGGAGCCCGTTACCAGCACGCCTTCAATTACTGGATGGTGTACGGCGTTTGCGTGCCCGTGAATTTTCTGATGTTTGCGGCGACGTTCGTCGAACGCCTGCATCCCTTCATTTCAAGGCTCGCCGCATTCGTTGCAATGGCGAATGCGATGGCATTGTCGATCGCAGGCGCGGTCAACTTCCAAAGCGGTCACGCCTTTCCTCTGGAAGTGCTGCTGATCCAGCAGCTCTACAACGTTTTCCTGCTGGGCCTGCTGACAGCCACGGCAGCCAACGTCGTGCTGTTCAATCTCGTCTTGTTCGCAGTGCCGTACTGGTTGTCGGGCATGCCGATCGATGTCCTGATCGAACACAGCTTTCTGCTGGGGACCAGCGGCTTTCTGGGATTGATCGGGTGTTATCTGCACGAACACACCGACCGCCTGAACTGGTTGCGATGCCGGGTTTTGAAGGATCTCGCCGAACGCGACTCCCTCACCGGTCTTTTCAATCATCGAATCTTTCATCAACGCGGCGCACTGTTGCTGAGACAAGCGCGGCGCGACGGCATCCCCCTGTCGATCGTGCTGATCGACATCGACCATTTCAAGCGATTCAACGACCAATATGGCCATCCCGCAGGAGACGAGTGTCTGCGGCGGTTGGCAACCCTGATGTGGACTACGACACGCCGCCCCTTCGACGTGGCGGCGCGTCTGGGCGGAGAGGAGTTGGGGTTGATCCTTTACGGCACCTCGGCAGAGGCTGCCATGCAGAGAACGGCAGCGCTTTTTTCCGCGATTCGCAACGAAGTCTTTCCAGGCGGCGCACGGGTTACCGCCAGCGCGGGCGTTGTGCAGGCCACTCACGGCGAACACGATTTCGGCGACCTGGTTGCAAGGGGTGACGAATCGATGTATCGCGCCAAGGCAGAAGGCCGCGACTGCATTCGCTAGCGGACATCAGCTGGGGTATCGAGCGATGAAAAGCGTCGTTTTCCGAACTTGACCGGCCAAATAACGGCCAGATTATTCATTTACCAAGCAAATCGGAATGCAAAAAAAGCCCCTTGCGGGGCCGTTTTCTTCAACTAAATCAGCAGCGTAACGAAATGGTGGCCGAGGACGGAATCGAACCGCCGACACGGGGATTTTCAATCCCCTGCTCTACCGACTGAGCTACTCGGCCATGCTTCAAACGCGATCTACTGTTGTGCCCTGAACATCGTTGATGCGGCATTTAGGGTCGCGCATTAGAGCGGAGCGACCTCGCGGAGTCAACCCGCGGGCGGCACATATCCGGTGGGGGTGAGCTCGCCGCTGCCGAAGAAATAGGTTTCGAGTTCCGCCATCAACAGCGCACGGGCTTTGGGGTCGGCGAGGATCAGCCGCTGCTCGTTGATGAGGCGTGTCTGGTGCGCCAGCCATTCCTTCCACGCGGGCTTCGAGACGTTGTCGAAAATACGCTGGCCGAGGGCGCCGGGGAGCGGCGGCCGATCGAGGCCTTCTGCCTCTTGCCCCAGCTTGATGCAGTGGACGGTACGGCTCATGTGCTTCCTTTGGGTGGGCTGGGTTTGCGGCGGCGGACGCTAGCAAGATGGGGATGGCCGAGCAAATCCACAGGGCCGGTGGTGCGCTCGAAGTAGCGGGCCACGGGCGCCGGCAGGGCGACAATGCCGTCGCGCAAATCCTGTGGCTTGTGCCAGGCCACGGCGACGGCCTCGCCCAGCGCATCGTCGAGGCGCTGGGCCCGACCGCGCAGGGGATGCAGACTCAGGTCGAAGTGCGTGAATCCATGCTCGATGACATCGCCACTTTCTTCGTCGCGCAGGGCCAGGCCAAAATGGTTGCGCAGCAGGCTGGTGCGATCCTCACCCAGCGGCACCACCGGCGGGCACCACAGCCCGCCCCAGATGCCTGCACCGGGGCGCTGCTCCAGCAGCACTCGGCCTTGGGCATCCTCCAGCAGCAGCAGCCAGGCCTCGCTGTGCGGCCGCTCGCGGCGCGCCTTGCGCGTGGGCAGTTCGGCGGTACGGCCCGTGCGGTATGCCACACAGTCGTCCGACAAGGGGCAGCGGGTGCAGGCGGGTTTGCGGGCCGTGCACAACGTGGCGCCGAGATCCATCTGCGCCTGCACGTAATCGGCGGCGCGGGTGCGGGGCAGCAGTGTTTCGGCAAGCTGCCAGAGCGCCGCATTGACGGTCGCCTGCGCGGGATGGCCCTCGATACCGGCCCAGCGGCTCAGCACGCGCTTGACGTTGCCATCGAGAATCGCCGCAGGCGTGTCGAAAGCCTGCGCCAGGATGGCGGCGGCCGTGGAGCGGCCCACGCCCTTGAGTGCAAGGACCTGTTCAAAGTCGGTGGGAAACACGCCCGCATGGTCGGCCATCACCTGGCGCGCGGCGGCGTGCAGGTTGCGGGCGCGGGCGTAGTAGCC